>JBKQPS010000026.1:0-54656 GCA_052144915.1 Spirochaetia bacterium
GGAACAAAGAGACCTCCGCCTGACGGCCTCGGACTGGAACCTTCTCTGTCAGCTCCAGCCATCGCTTCGAAACCTCTGGCCCAGGTAAGCGTCCTCACTAGACTGTCCGCGGGTTCCGGAGCCTCGCGGAAAACGCGAGGGGATGGCACTCATGCCTTTGCTCTTGCCCGGCACTCGGCCCGACCTGAAACGGCTGCTGCTCGTCAAGTCTGGCGACCGCGCGCGGGCGCGCGCGATCGATGACCGACGGCGCGGAGCGCCCCGCGCCAACGAACCCGAGCACCGGGGCGTGCCCTCTCCGGAAACCAATCTGTTTTCTACCCCCGGCCCTTTGGCGCCCACCGGACGGCCGACCGAGCGTCCGCGAGAATCCCATGATACGCGAGGGTCAGATGGTGTGTGACGCCTGTCAGAAACCTATCACCCGGGTGACCGAGGTTCCCACCGAAGGTTGGCCGAAGATGCACAACCTGTGCTCGACGTGCTTCGCCGGTCTCAAGACGCAGGCGATCCCTCGAGGCTAGGGCCAGCACCGCCCTGTGCTACGAAGATAGCGTCGCGGGGGAGTCCGGCCCCTCGAACGGCGCGAGGGTCTCGACGGCCTCGTCCTCGAACCAGGCGAGGACGATGAAGTACCAGGATAGAACGGCCAGCAGCAGGAGCTCGGGGAGCTCCATCGCGTCGGGGGCGACGAGGACCGCGCCGGCCCGAAGGTGACGGCCCTCTCGGACCGGCTCCACGTGTAGCACCTCTCTCCCGTCCGGTGATGTCACCTGCCACGCCGGGACCAGGATGCCGGCCCGATGGAATCGATACGAACGCCCGCCGGGAAGAGCGCAGGAGCAGCTTCACCAGCGCCGCCTCCTTCTCGCTGAGCGTCACCTCCCCATCCTCCGTGTGCGCCCGCCGGGTCTCCAGGTTGACCTGGTGGTCGCCGACCTGCACGATGTGGTCCGCCGGCATGGTCCGCTCGGCCTGGGAACGGCGCACGAGCGCGTTCACCCGTGCCAGCATTTCCTCCACGTGGAACGGCTTGGCCAGATAGTCGTCGGCGCCGAAGTCCAAGGCGCGCACCTTGGTGGGAACATCGGCGCGGGCGGTCAGCATCATGATCGGCGTGCCGACCCCGAGGCTTCGCAGCTTCTCGAGCACGGAGAGACCGCCCATCCCCGGCAGCGAGATATCGAGGAGGATGAGATCGAAGGGCTCGACCGCGGCCTGTTCGGCGGCCTCGTCGCCGTTCCTGACCCAGACGACCTGGTACCCGGCGCTCTCGAGGTTCAGCCGCACCATTGTGCCCACCAGGTCTTCGTCTTCCACCACGAGGATCCTCTTGCTCACGTCATGCCTCGGCCAGGGTCACGATGAAACGGCTTCCCGTGCCCGGGCCCGCGCTCTCCGCCCGAAGGCTGCCGCCCATGCGGCGCGCCAGGGCGCGGGAGATCGACAGGCCCAGCCCCGTGCCGTGGTGCGCGCTGCGGCCCGCGGCAGTCGCGCGGTAGTACGGGGTGAAGAGGCTCTCGGCCTGGGTCGGCGCGAACCCGATGCCGCGGTCCTCGACGGCCACCTCGACTGCCGCCGCGTGGCGCCGCACCCGCACCGTGACCACCGGCTCCTCGCCCCCGTACTTCAGCGCATTGTCGGTGAGGTTGTCGAGAACGACGCGGAGCGCGTCCGGGTCGGCACGCACCGTGAGATCCGCCTCCGCCGGCTCCCACACGAAGAGGAGGGACCGCGGCCTCCCGGCCAGGGAAGGCCGCCGGTGCGCAATGAAAGCCTCCAGCCGGCCGCGCAGGGCGACGGGCTCGTTTTCCACGTGATAGCGCTCCGTCCGCAGCTTTCCCGAAATGAGCACGTTCTCCACCATGTGCTCCAATCGCTCGACTTCCATAAGACCCATCGCGTACAGCGCGGCTTCTTCTTCCGGCGGAACCTTTCCCGCCGCGAAGGTTTCCAGGAGCGAGGCGACACCGGTCAGGGGAGTTTTCATTTCGTGGGTGACGGTGGAAACGAAATCGTCCATGATCCGCATCTGTCGGCGGTCGGAGCTCACCAGGGAGAAGAACATGACGGTGCAGGCGCCGATCAACACGACCAGGAGCGTGCCCTCCCCCACGAACATGAGCTGCCTCCTGCCTGCCCGGGCCTCGATGCCGGCGATGAGGTCTGGCCGCGGGCGCACTCCCAGGTTCGGGTAGCGGGGAATGAGGGGAGAGAACAGGTCACCGTCGGCATGGCGCGACGCGGGGATGACCTCCAGCCGGCTTTCGCCCGCCAGCGGCCCGACCGGCGGCGGCGCATCGGCCTGCCCCAGCAGGAGCGAGGTCACGACCGCCACGTGGACGAGCTCGCTGAGACCGGCCTTTCGCTCCAGGTCCACCGAATGCCGCAGGTAGACGGACCACCAGGCGCCGAGGCCCACGAGAGCCGCCAGCGCCACGCCGAACAGGAGATGGTACCCGCGAAGGGATCTCATCCAGGGATTCTCGATTCTTCGCGCGGGCTCATGTCGGCTCCTCTCCGTCGACGTGGATTTTCCAGCGTACCGCAGCATGGCGGGCTGCGCAAAGGGTGTGTGGCATCGACGCCCGCAGGGCGGCGGATTCAACCTGCACGGTCAGCTCCCGGGCCATGGCTCGTCTTCTCGACGCCCCGCCGCCGCGCGGATGGTGCGGAACATGTCGCTCGTGTAGCCCAGGATCGCGGCCCGCAGCTCCTGCTCCACCCGGGCGCGGGTCTCCTCCGGCAGCCCTTCGAGCCTCTCCGCGATGATCCGCGGGATCGCCTCGCGGACCAGGCGGGAGTGGGAGCTCTGAAGAGTGTCGATGATGTCCGCGAACGCGGGCTGGCCGCAGTAGGATCGAAACTCGGCCAGCGCGTCGTCGATCAGCAGCCCCAGTGCGGCGGCGTGCGCTTCCGTCGCCGGAATGCTTTCGCCGTTCATCGCCGCGAGCTCGTCCAGCCCGCAGACTGTCACGCCGGCCGGCAGTCCCGCGCGCTCCACCTGCGGAGGGACGCCCACGTCAACCACCAGGAGCCTGCGCTCCGCGGATCTCCCGGCAAGGTACGCTGCCTTCAGCACATGCTGCGGCGCCCCCGTGCACAAGATGACCGCATCCACTTCTGCAAGAACCACCGGAAGATCCGAAAGGGGCCGCACACCCCGAGGGCTGTCCGGTCCGATCGTGCGGTTCAAGCTCACCGCATGGTACCGCTTCTGCTGCTGCACGAGGGCGAGAACCCGCCGCCCGACCCGTCCGAGGCCCACCACGGCCACGCGGGCAGTTGCCTCGGGGCCAAGCCACCGCGCGAGGGACGAAACTGCCAGGCTGTGCACTCCCACGGACCGGCCGCCCGTGTGCCCCTGTTTGAGCGCCATCCGCACGAGCCGCCCGGCGGCGGTGCCCAGGCCGTTGAGCACGCGCGAGGAGCATTTACGGTCGCGGGCCGTTTCCAGGGCGCCGTAGAGCTGGCCGGCGATCTGCCGCTCCCCGACCACCAGCGACTGCTGCCCGAGCACGAGCCGGAACACGTGGATGGCCGCCTCGTCTCCCCGCCGCACGTACGGAGAGAACCAGCTCGAAGCCTCGGGCCCCATCCGCTGGACCATCTGGCCTGAGAGAAGCGAGCCCGCCCACCGCGGGTCTCCCGTGGACACGATCCATTCGGTCCTGTTGCAGGTGTTCAAGTCCACGAAGCCGTCGGCCGCGCCGTTGCGGCGGAGCGTCGCGGCCATTTCCCGGGCCTCGTCATCCTCGAGCACGAGCCGTGACCGCCAGGCGGAGGAGGCCACCCGGAAATCGCACCCCACCACGGCCAGGGGCGTCCCTGCCGGCGCGCCGCTCATGCCGCGTCACCCATCACCGGCCCTCCCGTTGGATCCGGGCAGCGGCCTCGAAACCGGAAATCACCGCGTCCTTCATGCCGGAGCCGCGGAGATAGTTGCCGGCCAGCGCGAGGCCCGGGAGCCTGCCGAGCCGTTCCCCGACTTTCACCATGCGGTCCGCGTGCCCCAGGGTGAGCTGCGGGATTGCCTGGGGGAAACGGGCAATCCGCGCGAAGGAGGGGGGCGTGTCCAGGCCGATGAGATTCGCGAGGTCGGTACGCACGACAGCGATCAGCGCCTCGTCGTCGAGATCCAGCGCGCCGGGGTCCAGGACGCCGCCGACGAACCCGGCGAGAAGGTCCCCGCCATCCGGCGCGCGGCCTTCGAAGAGCCGAGAGGGGAAGAGCACACCCAGGCTGCGCACCCCTTCGCCCTGCGGAGCCAGGAATCCGAACCCGTCCGGTATCTCGCGCGCCCGCGCCGCGTAGCCCAGGTGGACCAGCGCAACGGGCGCCATGGGGATCCCCCCGATCTGCAGTCCGAGCTCCGAATCCAACCCCCCGAGGAGCCTCCCCGCTTCCGCGGGCGGGACGGCCACCACGAGCCGTGGGCTCGTGAACTCACCCGCCGCGGTTCGGACCACGTAGCCGGCGCTGGTCCGCTGGACCGCCTGCACGGCAGCCCCGGTGAGCACGCGGTCGCCGAGCTTCGCTGCCACCCCGGCGCTGAGCTGCCCGAGTCCCTCGCGGAAGGTGAACAGCCCCCGGCGGACAGGGGCGGTCTCCCCGCGCGCCTCCCTTTCAGCCCTGCGTCTCTTCCGGTAGCCCACCATGCCGCGGATCATGCCGCCCGATTCCTGCTCGAAGCGCCAGAACAGCGGAAACGCGGCGGGCGCGGAAAGCCGGGCCGGATCTCCGGCGTAGACCCCGGAGATGAAGGCGCCGGCGAGCACCCGCGCGGCCTCGGGTCCGAAGCGGCGCTCGAAGAACTGCTGAGCGGTGTCGGTGGGGTCTCCCCGGCGCGTCCGCAGCGGCTCTCCGGCGAGTGCGAGCTTGCCCTTGAAAGAGAGCAGCTTCGACGTCAGGAATGAAACAGGCCCGGTCGGGATCGCGTGGATCTCGCCGTGGCGTGCGATGTATCTCTTTCGGGCAGCGGGCATCGTCGGGATGATCTCCCCAGCGAGCCCCACCTCCGCGGCGAGGGCGAACACGTGGTCGGCCGATCCCATGAAAGTGTGCGGGCCGCTCTCCAGCCGGTAGCCGTCCACCCGCTGCGTTCGCACGTGCCCGCCGGCCCGCGCGTCGGCTTCCAGCACGAGCACCTCTTTCCCGGCGGCGTGCAATCTCCAGGCGCAGGCGAGACCGGCGATACCGCCGCCCGCGATGATCGCATCAATCCCCATTCACAGCCTCCCAACCCGCGGCGCGCGCCTCCTGGTGCACAAGCAGCGCAATTTCCCTGATGAAGGCGGGGTGACAGCCGGGCACCGGCGCCCGCGCGAACGCCGTGATTCCGCACCGGGCCGCGTGGGCGGCCAGCTCGATGTCCAGCTCGTAGAGGGTTTCCAGGTTTTCGCAGGCGAAGGAAATCGGCGCCACCACGAGGGAGCGCACCCCGTCCGCCGCCAGGCGCGCCACCTCGTCCTCCAGGCTGGGACCCGTCCACTTCATCGGGCCCAGCCGACTCTGGAAAGCCAGCGAACAGCCGACGCCCGCGGGCAGCCGCCGGGCCAGCGCGCGCGTGGTCCGCGCCACCTCCTCCAGGTACCGTTCCCCGCGGCGTGCGGCGCGCGCCGGAAGGCCGTGCGCGCTCACCACGAGGTGCGCGCCGGGCGTGAGAAGCGCAAGCGCGTTGTCAGCCAGGGCGTCGATGTAGCCCGGCGCCTCCGGGAAGGAAGGCACGCAGCGCACCTCGACCCCGGCGCGCCGGGCGGCGCGCGCGAGCTTGCGCAGTGCCGAGCCGGTGGTGGAGCGGGCAGACTGCGGATAGGCCGGCACGGCGACCACGCGCCGCACGCCTGTCTCCGCGATGCCGGGCAGCACCTGGTCGGCGCGCGGCGTGGAGTGGCGGAACGCGTAGCGCACGGAGACTCCTCCGCCCAGGGCCGCGCGCAGGGCCTCGGCCTGGGCGCGGGTCTGCGCGCCCAGGGGACTGCGGCCCCCGATGGCCCGGTAGTGCCCCGCCACGACTGCCGCGCGCCTGCCGGCGATGAGCCGCGCGGCCAGCGGGCGCAGGGGCCAGGGCAGGGGCAGCACCTGGCTGTCCGAGAGCAGGCGCCGGATGTAAGCGGGAATGTTCTCTTCGCCCTCGGGCGCGCCGAGGTTGAGGAGGACTGCCGCGTACGGGGCAGGCGCGGTCATACCGTCCTCGAGTACAAAGGGGCCGCGCCGTCACCCGACAGGTAGCGGTCGAAGACCATGCAGATGGGCCGGATGAAAAACCGCCCGGTCTCGGTCACCTCGATGCGGTTCGGGGAAAGGGACACGAGGCCGTCCTCGGCCATCGGCGCGAGGCGCGACATCTCGGGGGAAAACGCCCCGGCGGCGTCAATGCCAAAGCGCTCTCCGAGGGCCGCCAGGTCAACGGAGAAATTGCAGAACAGCTCCATGATGAGCTCCCGACGGATCTCGTCGTCGCCCTGGAGCAGGAATCCCCGCTCCACGGGCAGATTCCCTTCGGCAACGCCTGCCATGTACACGTCGAGGTCCTTGGCATTCTGGGAGTAGGCCGCGCCGATCGACGAGATGGCCGAAGCACCGAAGGCAAGGAGATCCGTCCCGCGGCCGGTGGTGTATCCCATGAAGTTTCTTCTCAGGCTGCGGTCTTCCAGCGCCCGCGCCAGCGGATCGTCGGGGAGCGCGAAATGATCCATGCCGACGGCCAGGTAGCCGGCGTCCTGGAAGATGTCGAGCATGACGAGGAACAGTGCCAGCTTCATGTCCTGGTCCGGGAGACCGCGCTTTTCCAGCGCCTTCTGCCCGGGGTGGATCCATGGCACGTGCGCATAGCTGTAGAGAGCGATCCGGCTCGGCTCCAGGCGAACAACCTGGCGCGCGGTGGCGGCGGCGCTCGCAAGGTCCTGGCCGGGAAGGCCGTAGATCAGGTCGAAGTTGATGGCAGCGCAACCGCGCGAGCGCAGGTGGGAGACCACGTCCTGGACCTGCATCAGGTCCTGCCCGCGGCGGACCTCCCGCAGCACCCCGGGATCGAAGTCCTGGACCCCGAGGGAGAAACGGTTGAAGCCGTGGCGCAGGAACACATCCAGCTTGCCGGGGTTCGCCGTGCGCGGATCGATCTCCACGGAGCGCTCGGCTGCGGAAGACACGTGCCAGGTGCGCTCGACGGCCAGGAGGAGGCGGTCGATCTGCTTCTCGGCCGGGAAGTTCGGCGTCCCTCCGCCCAGGGCAACCTGCACCACCGGGCGTCGGGGGCTCACCTGGCGCGACGCGAGCGTCATTTCCCTGGCAAGAGCGTCGACGTAGCGTTCGACCACGTCGCGGTCCCCTGGTACCACGCTGTGGCAGCCGCAGAAAGCGCAGCGCACGCGGCAGAACGGGATGTGCAGGTACAGGGAGAGACCGGGATCATCCTCCAGGGCGTTGCGGCTGGCCCAGCGGTCGAAGAGATCAGCGCAGGCCGTGGGACGAAACTGGGTGGCGGCGGGGTAGCTGGTGTAGCGCGGCCCGCGCACGTCGTACTTCTTCCTCAGGGCCGGCGGAATTCGCCGAGCATCCTGCATGGGCAGCTCCTTCGGTGAGCACCATACACTCTCCGCCGCGGTGCCGTGTCACGGTTGCGTTTTGCTTTGTCATGATTTTGTCACGCGGAGAAAGGCCCTGCGCCTGCCGGGGAGCCGGGGCGCGGCCTGCCGGTGAGCCGGGACGCGGCCTGCGCGGGCGTAAAGTGGTCACGTCGGAAGGCCCACCGTATATTTTCAGTCATCATGCCGGGACAAACCGGGGAGAGGCGCCGCGCGCGAAAGCAGCTTTCCAAGCTCGACCAGGATTTTCTCAACCTGGTGCGGCGGCGCTTCCACGACCATGTCGACGGCGGGCGCAGGATGACCCCGGTCGAGCTCCGCCGCTTCCTCGGCGTGAAAAACGCGTACTTCGCGCGGCGCCTGTTCGCCGTCATGGATGACGACGGCGATGGCCGCATCTCGGAGACGGAGTTCCTGAAATCAGTGGTTTCGCTGATTCTTGGCGAGGACGAAGACAAGCTGCGGTTCATCTTCCGGCTGCACGACGACAATGCGGACGGGAAGATCGACGCCCCTGAGCTCGATCACATGCTCCAGGCCTGCCTCTCGTCCAATCGCCTCGAGATCAGCATGGCGGAGCGGCACGCCTTGCGCGATGCCCTGCTTTCCCGCGGCCGGGGCCGGGCGCTGGACTTCTCTTCATTTCGAAGGCTCCTGGCCGCCCACGATCTCGTCCGCCGAAAGCTCATCCAGAGCGTCGCCGACTGGTTCGGTGCCGTGGGCGGCCAGCGCCTCCGCGCCCGGCACCTTGGGTTCAGCACCATTTTCCGGCAGGCGATCGTGGTGGTCCCCTACTACGCCTGGCGCTTCCTCCTGGTGGCGGCGTACGTGGCGGCGAATGCGTGGTTTTTCTGGTCGGCCTTCAGCCGGTACAGGATGGCGGGGGCGAATCTCTACATCCAGGTGGCCCGCGGAGCAGGGGCCTGCCTCAACTTCAACGGGATGCTCATCCTCCTGCCCATGATCCGCACGCTGATGCGCTGGATCCGGCAGACCTTCCTCTTCGTCCTCATCCCCGTGGATCACAATATCGGTTTTCACAAGATAGTGGGCAGCGTGATGTTCGCCTTCGCGCTCATCCACACGGGGGCCCATTTCTTGAACTACACGACTCTCCCCGTGCCTTTCACCGACAGCCTGCTGCGCACGAACGCCGGTCTGAGCGGTCTCGTGCTCCTTGGGATCTTCTTTGTCATGTGGTTCTTCGCGCAGCCGTTCATCCGGCGCACGGCGCTCTATGGCCTGTTCTCCTTCACCCACGTGCTCTACTGGGCGTGGTTCGCCGCCGACCTCATCCACGCACGGTCTTTCCTCCCGTGGGCCGTCGTGCCCGTTACCGGCTTCCTCGCGGAGCTGGCTGTCCGCCGGGTGCACCGCAACCTCAGCTTCGTTCGGCAGGGGGAGGCCCTCCCGACCGGCGTCACCCATCTCAAGCTCTATCGACCCGAAGCCTTCCGTTTCGAGCCCGGAGAGTTCGCGTACCTGAAGATCCCCCGGGTGAGCCTTTTCGGATGGCATCCGTTCACCATCAGCAGCAACCCCGAGGATGCCAGCCACGTCGGGCTGCACATTCGCGCCCTGGGAAACTGGACGCGAAGGCTGCATCGCCTCTTCGCAACACTGCCCCGGGAGAAGCGCGAGATGCCGGTCCTCCTCCAGGGACCGTATGGGAGCCCCAGCGCGCGGATGTTCGCGTCTCACCACGCGGTGCTCATCGGAGCGGGAATTGGCGTCACCCCGTTCGCCTCGATCCTCAAGAGCATCATCGCCCGCCACACGCAGGGCCAGGAAATGAAGCTGGAAAAGGTTCACTTCTTCTGGCTCTACCGCGGCCAGAAGACCTACCACTGGTTCTCCGAGATGCTCGAGCAGATCGATGCGCTGCGCCTGAAGCTCCTGGAGATCAACATCTACCTCACCGACACGCGGATCAATTCGACCACCGGACTTCTCAAGATCGGCATGGATCTCCTGCACGGGACGACGCGCCGGGATGTGCTCACCGGTCTGTCGTCGCGCACCAGCTTCGGGCAGCCGGACTGGGACCAGGTGTTCTACCGCATTGCGGCCGCGCACCCCTACGGGCGGACGAACGTCTTCTTCTGCGGTCCGTATCCCCTGGGCCGGGCCGTGCGGGCGGCGGCACGCCGGGCGGGGTTTCATTTCAGGATGGAGCAGTTCTAAACCTGCGGAACCTCGAGGACCTCGTCGAATGAATAGGCGAACGGTGCATAGCTGAAGGTGACTTTCTGGATGGACCTGGCTTGCCAGCGACAATGCGCGATCGCATCCTGCACCGCCTGCCGGTTCGATTGGATCTCCGCGGCGGCCGGAATCCAGACCCCCTGCAGCCCCCAGGACCGGGCCAGGCGCCCGGCGTAGTCACACGCCATGTCGAGCACCGCGGATGCATCAACGATCTCCAGCAGGTAGCTGGACGGATTGATGCCCGGCAGGGTGAGGAAGCGATTGCCGCCGTTACCGACCACCAGCAGGTGCATCCCTCCGCGGCAGATGCCGTCTGAATCCCAGAACACCGCCTGCAGAAAACCGGGGTTGTTCCACAGGGTCACGTCGGTGACAACGCATACTCCTTCGGTGAAGCCGGCCGCCGCATGGGCGCGGCGCTTGGTCACCTCGCACGTCAGCGCGAACTCCATGGATGCCGCGCGGTATGCAAGGAGGGCGGCGTGCCCCTGCCCGCCGAAAAGCTCACGGTGCATGGCCATGACTTCCTGACCCGCCACCTCGGCGTGCACGCGCTGCACTTCCCGCCCGGGCTCCGGTTCCGCCGAACGCGGGCCCACGCGCTGCAGGATGTCGCGGACCCCATCGGTCGAGTCCGCGCCCAGGATTTCGATGAGGGTGGCTTCCTCCACGGCGAAGGCGTTCAGCTGCTGGCCCAACCGCCGCGCGGCTTCTTCAGCCTCGATGAGCCGGCCGCGGCAGGCTTCGATCTGCCGCCACACGCTCTTCACCAGCCCCGGGCCCACCCGGGCCTGCGGGGTCATCTTTTCCCTGACCATCCGGTCGTAACGGCCGCCGTCCTCCTGGCGGCTGGCCAGGAGAGCTTCCTCGACGCCGTCGCGCATGCGGTCGGAAAAGGTCCGCTTGATCTCCTGGAGCTGCGCCGCGGTGCCCGCTCCCTGCGGCAACTGCACGCCCGTCGCCCGCACCAGCCGCAGCAGGCGCGGCCACAGCGCGGCTTTGACCTCCGCCCTTCCGAGGCGGCCCTCGCACCAGTGTCGAAGCAGGTCCCCGCCGATGGCTGAGGGGGATTCGCTGGATTCTCCGCCCGCGCCGGCTTCTCGAAGAGCGGTCAGCAGCGGCTCCCAAATGGCGGCGGTCACGACTGCCCCCGAACGGAGCTGCCAGCTTCCCCGTCCAAGCGCATACGTCCGCTGCCGCAGGTCGGGACCGGGGTCGCGCTCCGTGACGTCCTGCGGCCGATCCGGCATGCCCGCGTACAGCTGTGCATAGGATTGGAGAGTCACCGTGACCGACGGGGGAAACACGTAGGCCATCGCGGAAGTGAAATGCGGATGACGCTCCTGCTCCCCGGACACGTTGCCGGCGCGGATGGCGGCCGTCAGTCCGGTGAACCCGTCCCGGAGCGCGTCGATGCGTCCTCGCCGTTCCGACGGCGACAGGGTTGTGTCGCCGACGATCTGCCAGTAAGAGGCATAGAGATCCGCATCCCAGCACCCCACGTCTTTCACGAACCTCGGGAGGGATTCGCGGTGATCGGCCAGGCGCGGGATGATGCCCCTGCTGGCGGCGGGAATGACCAGGTTGCAGACGATGTCCAGGGCGCGCGCGCCGGTCTGCGTCACCAGGTCCCGCAGGACGTCCAGGTCCGAGGCGTCGCGGACCAGGTGCGGCGGCGCCTGGGTCAGAACGTACAGGAGGCTGCCAGCGTACCGGCCGTGCGCGCGCAGCAGGGGCGCGATCAGGGGACCCCAGGCGTCCCCCCAGCGAAGGAGCAGCTGCTCCGCGCACGCCAGGTCATCCAGCAGGCGCGTGTCCTCGGGCCGCGCCCGGGACAGCACCTCGCACTGCAGCTCCAGCGCGTCCGCCCACTGGCCCCGCCGGCCGCGCTCGGCCGCTGCCGCCACGCCCAGCAGCCGCGGCAGCGCCTCCTGCGCGTCCCGGCCCATTCCTTTCAGCCGGCCGGCGGCCTCGGCGCAGGCCTCCAGAGCATCCAGGAACACCCGAATGTCGTGGCTCGCGATGCCGGCGGCTGCAGTGGCGCCGTGGCGCAGGATGCCGGCCGCCAGGGTGTCCCAGGTCCGGCTGAGCTGGGCAACGTCTTTCAACAGGTCGATACCGGCTGCAGGGTCCCTGCCGACAACAACGGCACAGGCCCCGAGTCCAAAGGCCAGCCAGGCGTTCTTCGCTGCGGGATGCTCGCCGAAGCTGTCCACCTCCGTGCGGAACGCCTGCATCAGGGAAGCAAAACCTCCGGGGTCGGCAGCCATGGCCCCGAGCTGGGGAAGCGCAAGGATGAACTCGGCGCGCGCCTCCCCGGGGCCGTGCTCGTCGGGAAGGAGCCGCAGCACCGCGGTCAGCGCCTCGTCGAGCCGCTCGCCGCTCCCGCCGCAGACGCCGCATGCTGCCTGCACCGCCGGCCAGGCGGCATCCGGTATGTCGCGCGTGCGCTTTTCCACGACAGCGCACAGCCGCCGGAAAGCTGCCCGGTCCTCCCCGGCTGCCTCTGCCAGCGGGCCTGCGGCCTGCTCGAGAACCGGCCGGGGATCGAGGCCCGCGGCGGCCAGCCGGAGGCTCGCGTCGAGGGACTCTTCCAGGACCCACCGGTTGCGGACGCCGGCGCGCGCGGCAGCCGGCAGCCCGCTCACCAGCACCGGCTTGGGGTCATGGTGAGACTGCACCAGGAGGCGGACCAGCTCCCCCAGGCGGCGGAGAAGGGCGATGAACGCTTCTGACTCTTCCGCCTGGTTCTCCGCGAGCGCGCTGATGTCATAGAAGAGGATGTCGCGATAGTCGAGGCCGAGACCCGCGAGCATGGCAATGAAGTCATGGAGCGCCGCGCGAAGCGTCCGAAAGACTCCCGCGTCGGTGCCGGCCATCTCCAGCATCGGAGGCACGGCGTAGGACAAGGCGGGTTCGGGGTCCGCGCCCGCGGCGGCAAGATCGCCGGCCCACGCCAGGCACTCCGCCTCCAGCCAGGGCCGCGTGTCGGCACCCGCCAGGGCGCGCGGCAGTCCCCAGGCCAGGAACATACCGGGGGCAATTCCAGCCCGGGCCAATCGCTCGGCGGATTCGAAACCGCGGCCGAACAATCCCTGCCAGCGTCCGTCCAGCTCGCGCAGCACGGGCAAGCCGTCTTCAAAGGTCTTGCGCAGGGAGCACCCATGGGCGTGGAGCTGTTCCGCCAACTCGAGAACGCGATCCAGCCCCTCAGGGTCGTCCGCGCCGCCGCCGAGCAGGGCGGCATTCGCGGCCAGGCCGCCGGTGAGCACAAAGAAAGGATCAATCCCGCACCGGGACAGGCGCTCGGCCGCGCCGAGGAACGCCGCGACGGTCTGCGGGGTTTCGTCGCCGGCAAGGCCAAAGCTCACTTGCAGGAGCTCGCCGGAATGGATGCCGCGGTCGGCCAGGTCACGCGCGATATCCAGGGCCCGGGTGACGCTCCCGGCAGGGAAGCCCTGGATCGGGCTCAGTCCGGGAAGCCCGTATTCGTACCAGCCGTACGGCTGCAGCGCGCTTTCGAGCAGGGACCTGCTGACCTCGACGATCCTCTCCAGCCACAGGTCCAGGTGCGCCGCGAGGAATGCACCATGACCGGCAAGAGCCCCCACGCCGGTGGCAAAGGGATACCCGACCGAGATCCCCATATCGGTCAGCCGTGCCGCCGCTGCTTCGACGAGCCGCAGCCAGTCGCTGAACAGCGCCTCTTCCCGGGCCGCGGCATTCCAGAGCTCGGGAACCGTGATCTGCAAAAGCCAACCGGGATCGTCTCCAAGCGCGGCCAGCCTCTGGGCCATCGCAAGGACCTTGCCCAGCGCCCGATCACTCTGGCCCAGGGCTCCCGCGGCGACACGGATACCGTACTGCTCGGTGCGGGTCAGCGGCACGTCGCGGCGGTGAAGCTCGGCCAGGAGCTCCCCGGCCTGCTGCAGCAGATCACCAAACGCGGCAGGCCGATCGCCGGCGACGTCCGCCAGGTAAGGCACGCAAAAATGAATGGGTGACCAGAAGTCGGAAGGTATGGAGTGCAGGGTCCGGACAAACGCCTCCAGCCGCTCCAGCCACGCCTGGGCGGGCTGGCCGACGCGACCGGCATGTTCGATCAACGGCTTGGCCCCGTATTCGATGGGCACGGCGGGGTCCATCCCCGCGGCCTGCAGGCGCCCGGCCAGCCACTGTTCGGGCGAGACATCAGTCATTCGAACGCTTCCGGGGGCATCATGATGCGGTTCGTGAGTATAGCATGCCCCCGAAGGTCGCCGGCTCACGGGGATCCTGAGCGCCGTGAGTGACCGTTATGCTTGCTCCAGGAAGCTCCCGTCCCGCAGCTGGGAAAAGGCCTTCCGCAGCTCCTCCTGCGTGTTCATGACGATCGGCCCGTACCACGCCACGGGCTCGCCGAGCGGCCGTCCCGACACGAGGAGAAACCTGATCCCCGCGGGCCCCGACTGCACCGTGACCTCATCGCCCGAATCGAAGAGAACGAGGCAGCGATCTTCCGCGAGCCCGGCGACCAGGCCGCCCCGTGCGGACCCGTCCGCGCCCACGGTCTCGGTGGCGATCGGCCGGGGGCCCGACGAATTGGCAAAGCTGCCCGAACCGGCAAACACGTAGGCAAAGGCGTGCCGCGTCGTCTCTATGGGCAGCGACTTCCGCTTTTCGGGCGGCACCCAGACGTCCAGGTACTGCGGCTCCGCCGCCACCTGGTCCACCGGTCCGGAGGCGTTCGCATAGCTGCCGCTGACGATGCGCACCCGCGTGCCGTCGTCATCGACTACCTCGGGGATCTCCCCTGACCTGATGTCCTGGTAGCGGGGCGCCATCATCTTCAACGATGCGGGCAGGTTCGCCCAAAGCTGGAAGCCGTGCATCTGGCCCTTCTCGTTGCCGTGGGGCATCTCCTGGTGGATGATTCCCCGGCCGGCGGTCATCCATTGTACGTCTCCCGTGGTGATGGTCCCCTTGTTCCCCATGCTGTCGCCGTGGTCGACGCTTCCGGAAAGGACGTACGTGATCGTCTCGATGCCCCGGTGGGGGTGCCAGGGAAAACCGGCAAGGTAGTCCTCCGGTTTTTCGTTTCGAAAATCATCCAGGAGAAGGAAGGGATCGAAACTCTCCGTCTCCCCGAACCCGAAAGCGCGGCGAAGCTTCACACCGGCCCCCTCGATCGTCGGAGTGGCCTGGATGAGACGCTTGATGGGTCGAATCGACATGAGGTGAAGATACGAACGCCGCGGTCGGTCGGGTAGGGTTCAGCGGAAAAGGGCCCGGATGCTTTCTTCGTACGGCGGGTGGATGACTCCCTTTTCCGTGACAAAGGCCGTGATGAGCGCATGGTCCGTCACGTCAAATGCCGGGTTGTACGCCTTCACTCCCCGCGGCGTCATGCGGCGCGCGTACCACATCTCGGCAATCTCATCCTCGGCGCGCTCCTCGATCGGGATTTCGCGCCCTGAGAGGCAGGCGGGGTCGATCGACGAGAGGGGCGCATGAACGTAGAGCGGGACTCCGTAATGTTTCGCCAGTATCGCCACGCCGGAGGTGCCGATCTTGTTCGCCGTATCCCCGTTCCCCGCCACCCTGTCGCACCCGACGAGCACCGCCTGGATCCATCCCCGGCTCATCACCGTGGCGGCCATGTTGTCGCAGATGACCGTCACGTCGACGCCTGCCGCCTGCAGCTCCCAGGCGGTGAGCCGGGCCCCCTGCAGGAGCGGCCGCGTTTCATCCGCGAAGACCCGGAAGGAATAGCCCTTCTGCGCGCCGAGGTAGATGGGCGCGGTCGCCGTACCGTACCGGGAGGTGGCAAGCGCTCCGGCGTTGCAGTGGGTGAGAAGGCCCCAGCCGGGCCGGAGCAGTGCAAGACCATTCTCCCCGATCCGTCGGCAGACCTCCTCGTCCTCGGTCCGGATGAGATCGGCTTCGCTCTTCAGCGCCCGGAGAAGTGCGGCCGGGGGCACGTGCGCGTTGCCGCGGAGAACGCGCGTCATGCGGTCCAGGGCCCAGGCGAGATTCACGGCGGTCGGCCGCGCTGCTTTCAGGAGGTCGCACGATGCGAGAAAGTCACGCGTGATTCCCGGGACGTCGGCCGCGGAGGATCCGGCAGCTCCGAGGTAGGCGCCGTAAGCCGCGGCCACTCCAATGGCGGGGGCGCCGCGGACCCGCAGGTTAAAGATCGCCTCCCGCACCTCTTCCGCACGGGTCAGACGGATATAGCGGACCTCGCCGGGGAGAAGGGTCTGGTCGAGAAGGATCAGCTCGCCCGCCTGCGCGTCGAAGCTCACGGTGACGAAAGGATCCGGGCGCGTCACTTCTGGTCCCGGGACGCCGGCAGGATGTCGACGATCTTCCTTTTCATTTCCCTCTCCTCCTGCCGGCAGTGTACCCGAGCGCTCCGCGCACCGTCCACTCACTTGACGCCCGGCGCGTATTCTCAATCAATGTCAGGCACGACACGGCCCCCCGGCGAGGAGTGACGAATGTATGACGACCTTCCCCGTTCCCTGAACACGCGCGTGCTGGTGACCGGAGGCGCGGGGTTTCTCGGCAGCCACTTGTGCCAGAGGCTTTTGCAGGAGGGCTCCGACGTGATCTGCCTGGACAATTTCTTCACCGGGCAGAAAAGGAACATCTCGCACCTCGTGGGAAACCCGTTCTTCGAGATCGTGCGGCACGATGTCACGTTCCCCTACTACGCGGAGGTGGACCGCATCTTCAACCTCGCCTGCCCCGCCAGCCCCCCGCACTACCAGTACGACCCCGTGCAGACCACGAAGACCTCCGTGCACGGCGCGATCAACATGCTGGGCCTGGCGAAACGGATCCGCGCGCGGATCCTGCAGGCGTCCACCAGCGAGGTATACGGCGACCCCGAGGTGCACCCGCAGACGGAGAGCTACTGGGGAAAGGTGAACCCGATCGGCGTCCGCTCCTGCTATGACGAGGGGAAGCGCTGCGCAGAAACCCTGTTCTTCGACTACTGGAGGCAGAACAAGGTGGATATCAAGGTCGTGCGGATCTTCAACACGTACGGTCCCCGCATGCACCCGTACGACGGCCGCGTGGTGAGCAATTTCATCATGCAGGCGCTCAAGGGAAACGACATCACCATCTACGGAGACGGGTCGCAGACCCGGTCCTTCTGCTACGTGGACGACCTGATCGACGGGCTGATCCGGATGATGAACACTTCGGAGGGTTTCACCGGTCCGGTGAACATGGGAAATCCCGAGGAGTTCACCATGATCGAGCTTGCCCAGCTGGTCATCCGGCTGACCGGGTCGAAGTCCCGGCTGGTTTTCCGGGCGCTCCCGGAAGACGATCCGCGCCAGCGCCGGCCCGACATCACCCTCGCCCGAAAAGAGCTGGGCTGGAATCCCAAGGTGGACATGGAGACGGGGATCGGGCGGACGGTCGAGTACTTCAAGGGTCTCCTGGCGGCCGTATGATCGGACGCACGGAGCGATGGCGCCCTTGACGTTTTGCCGTCTGCCCGTTACGTTCACCGTGAACTAAACAGTGGGGACGCTGCCCGCATCACGATCCTGAGGAATCCCATGGCCAAGACCAAGATCGCGTACGACGAAAACGCCATCCAGACCCTCGATGCCCTGGAGCACATCCGCCTGCGGACAGGCATGTACATCGGACGCCTGGGTGACGGAACCAACCCGATGGACGGGATCTACATCCTCTTGAAGGAAGTGATCGACAACAGCGTGGACGAGTTCATCATGGGCCAGGGGAAGGTGATCGAGATCTCCCGAAAGAAGGAGTCGATGGCCGTGCGCGACTACGGCCGTGGCATCCCGCTAGGCAAGGTCATCGACTGCGTGAGCAAGGTGAACACCGGCGGCAAGTTCAACGACGACGTCTTCCAGTTTTCCGTCGGCCTGAACGGAATCGGCACAAAGGCGGTGAACGCCCTCTCGGCCGAGTTCGAGGTCGTGAGCTTCCGGGAGGGGAAATACCTCCAGGGGCTGTTCCGGGAGGGGAAGCTCATCACCCAGAAGGAAGGCCGGGACCCGAAGGCGAAAACCGGCACCCTCGTGCGATTCACCCCTGACCCGAAGATCTTCACGACCTACGACTGGAAAGACGAGTTCATCCTCAAGCGGCTGCGCTACTACTCCTACCTCAACGGCGGGCTGCGCTTCCACTACAACGGGGAGACGGTCCAGAGCCAGGGCGGGCTCCTTGATCTGCTGGCCGAGGAAATCGGCGAGGAGTCGACCCATTACCAGATCGCCCATCACCGGAGCGCGCGCCTGGAGTTCGCCTTTACGCACACGGCGAACTACGGGGAGAACTATTTCAGCTTCGTGAACGGCCAGTTCACCACGGACGGCGGCACGCACCAGACCGCGTTCCGCCTCGGCGTGCTGAAGGCCATCGACGAGTACGGGGGAGTGAACTTCGCGGCAGAGGACGTCCGCGAAGGGATGATCGGGGCGGTGGCCATCAAGATCAAGGACCCCGTGTTCGAAAGCCAGACCAAGCACAAGCTGGGCAACAACGAGATCCGCGCCTGGGTTGCGGAGGAGGTCAAGCAGCAGACCCTCACCTGGCTGCACAGGAACGAGGGAGAAGCGAAGAAGCTGCTGGAAAAAATCAAGTCCAACGAGCGCATCCGCAAGGAGCTGTCCACGATCAAGAAGCAGGCGCGGGAGATGGCGCGCAAGGTGGAGATCCACATCCCGAAGCTCACCGACAGCAAGGTTCACTACGACGACGCGAAGGACGGCCGGCGGGAAGAGACCAGCATCTTCCTCACGGAAGGGGACTCGGCGGGAGGCCCCATGATCCAGTCGCGGGACGTGCACACGCAGGCGATCTTCTCCCTGCGCGGGAAGCCGTTGAACGTGTACGGCCTGAAACGGGACACGGTGTACAAGAACGAGGAGCTGTACAACATCATGCGCGCCCTCGGCATCGAGGACGGCCTGGAGGGACTGCGCTACAACAAGGTCATCATCGCCACGGACGCCGACGTGGACGGCATGCACATCAGAAACCTGCTCCTCACCTACTTCCTGCACTACTTCGAGGAGCTCGTGCTGAAGGGCCACGTCTACCTGCTGGAGACGCCGCTGTTCCGCGTGCGCGACAAGAAGGAAACCGTCTACTGCTACAGCGAGCAGGAAAGGGACGCCGCCACCGCCCGGCTTCCGACCGCCGAGATCACGCGGTTCAAGGGGCTGGGAGAGATCAGCCCGAAGGAGTTCAAGCAGTTCATGGGGGACGACATCCGTCTCACCGAGGTGCAGATCCAGTCCATGGGGAGCGTGCACAGGACGCTGGAGTTCCTCATGGGAAAGAACACGCCGGAGCGGAAGAAGTTCATCGTCAACAACCTCGTCGCCGACGTCCTGCAGGGGGCCTGACGTGGGCCTGCTGAAGCCCCTCATGGAAAAGAACTTCCTCGAGTACGCCAGCTACGTGATCATGGACCGCGCCATCCCCGACCTGCGCGACGGGTGCAAACCCGTCCAGAGGCGCATCCTGCACACGCTCGCGGAGATGCACGACGGGAAATTCCACAAGGTGGCGAACGTCATCGGGGAATGCATGAAGCTGCACCCCCACGGGGATGCCTCCATTGGCGATGCCCTGGTGGTCCTGGCGAACAAGGAATACTTCATCGAGAAGCAGGGAAACTTCGGCAACATCCTCACCGGCCACGCCGCCGCGGCCTCGCGCTACACGGAATGCCGGCTCACCCCCCTCGCGGTGGAAACGCTCTTCAACAAGGCCCTCACGGATTTCATTCCCAGCTACGACGGCAGGCGGCAGGAGCCCCGCGCGCTCCCCGCGAAGGTCCCCGTGCTCCTGATGCTCGGCGCCGAGGGAATCGCGGTGGGCATGTCCACCACCATCCTGCCGCACAACTTCATCGAGCTCCTGCGGGCCCAGGTCGCGATCCTGCGCGACGAGGAATACAGCCTCGCCCCGGACTTTCTCCAGGGCGGCACGATCGACGTCTCGGAATACGACGACGGGAGGGGAAGGATCCGGGTCCGGGCCCGGATCGAGAAGGTATCCGGCTCCCAGAAGCTCGTGATCCGCGACGTGCCGTGGTCCACCACGACGACGAGCCTCATCGCCTCCATCGAGGGCGCGGTGCAGAAGGGAAAGGTGAGCGCGAGCACCATCAGCGACTTCACCGCGGACAAGGTGGAGATCGAGCTGCACCTCTCCCGGGGCGCGACGGCGGAGACCGTCATCGACCAGCTCTACGCGCACACCGACTGCGAAGTGCCGATCAACTCCAACATCGTGGTGATCCGCAACGACCGCCCCGTCGAAATCACCGTCTCCGAGTACCTGAAGGAGTTCACCGGCATACTGAAGAAGCAGGTCAAGGCGGAGCTGGAGCACGAGCTGTCGAACCTGGAAGATCGCCGCCACTGGCTCACCCTGGAACAGGTCTTCATCGAGAACAGGGTCTACAAGAACATCGAGAAAGCCACGACGGAAGAGGCGGTGAAAAAGCAGGTGTTCGACGGGATGAAGCCCTTCCGGAAGCTCTTCGTGCGGGCCATGACGAACGAGGACGTCTCGCGCCTGCTGGATCTCCGGATCCGCCGCATCTCCGCGTATGACATCCGCAGGAACCGCGGGGAGATCGACGACATCGTGGCGGCCATCCGCGCGTGCAACGCGAAGCTGAAGAACCTCACGAAGACGACGATCGCCTGGCTGAACGGGCTGATCGCAAAATACGCCGACCAGTACCCCCGCCGCACGGTGGTGGAAACCTTCCACACCGTGGACAAGGTGGCCGTGGCCCGGGCGAACATCCGCCTCAGCTACGACCGCGATGCCGGCTACTTCGGTTCCTCCATGAGAGGCTCCGAGTTCGTCATGAACGTCACCGAGTACGACCGCATCCTCATCGTCACGGCGGACGGCACCTACCGCATCACGGCCCCCCCCGAAAAGGCGTGGATGCCGGGGCCGATCCTGCACGCGTCCGTCTGGGACCCCCGCAAAGGCGAGCATTTCGTGCTCGTCTATCGGGATTCCGGAAAGATCGCCTGGGGCAAGCGCGTGCACATCGAGCGGTTCATCACGAACAAGACCTACTCCCTGGTGAAAGAAGGGGCGCTGGGCATCGATTTCCTCTCGGAAAAGCGAAACCCCGGCGTTCTGCAGCTCACCATGGTCCCCATGAAGCGTCAGAAGGTGAAGGCGGTCACCGTGGACCTCGGGAAGGTCCCGGCGTGCGGGCTGGCTGCCCGCGGCTTGAAGCTCTCCCAGAAAGCGGTCCAGCGCATGGAGCTCACGCCAAAGAAGTAGAGCCTCCCGCGCGCGGCGTCACATGTCCCGGTATTTCGGACCGTCGCCTCCATACGGCGTGGACCAGGTGACATTCGAAAACGGATCCCGAATATCGCACGTCTTGCAGTGGATGCAGTTGGCCGAATGCAGCGTGAGGACGTTTCTGCCGGTCCAGTGGTGCGCGCCGATCTCGAAGACCTGCGCAGGGCAGAAATACTGGCACGGACCGCCGCGGACCTCGATGCATTCCTCGCACACCTCCGGCCGGGGAACGCGGATGTGGGGCGGCTGCTCTTCGTCGTGCCTCGTGCCGGAAAAATAGAGCGCTGTTTCCTTGTCGAAGGATATCCTCTTGTCGAAGGATGCCCCGTTGCCGAAAGCCCTGCCGTTCGCGGCACCCGCGCGCGCGCACCACGCGCGGTCTTCCTCCATCGTGAGCCGCCCGCGGAAAGACAGGCCCCGACCGCCGGTCGCCAGCTGCACGCCGAACCGCAGACCGCCGAGAACGAGGTTCCGCGCGAAGCCCTGTCGGAAATTGCGGACGGGATGCAGCTCCCGGTGGGCGGCGCTCTCCCGGAAGAGCTTTTCATAGAGCACCAGCTGCGTGCGGGAAGTGTCATTGTTGCGGAAAGCATCGAGGGCTGCCCGGGCGGCGAGCATCCCGGACCGCATGGCCAGATGCACGCCTTTGAGGCTCGGCATGGCGAGGAACCCGGCCGCGTCGCCGACGATCATCACATTGTCGTGGCACAGCCGCGGCAGGGCGAAAAGCCCGCCTTCCGGGATGGTCTTGGCCCCGTAGCGGGCGAGCTTCCCGTCCCGGATGATGGCGGTCACGAAGGGGTGTGCCTTGTACATCTGCAGCGCGCGATGCGTATCGAAGGTGGGGTCGGCGATGTCCAGGCTGGACACCACGCCGATCGCCACCTGCCGGGCGGAGAGGCCGTAGATGAACCCGCCTCCGAACTGGTCGAGGGCGAGCGGATACCCCAGCGAGTGGACGACCCTGCCCTTCTGGAATGCGCCTTCGGGGATGTCCCAGACTTCCTTGACGCCGAGGGAATACACCTGCGGGTTGCTTCCCCGGGCAAGGTCGAAGTGCCGGACGAGGTCCCTCGTGAGGTTCCCGCGCGCGCCGTCGGCGAGGATGATGAGCTTTGCGTGCACGTCCGTGGGCGGCTGATAGTTGACCCGCCGGTTGCCCCGCGCGTCGATGCCGGTGGCGTTGGTGCGGATGCCGGCGAGCCTGCCCTCACGAAACAGCAGCTCCTGCGCGCTCATGCCGGTCAGGATCTCCACGCCCCTGCTTTCGGCGATCCGGGACATCCATCGCACCAGCTTTCCGAGGGTGACGATGGAATTGCCCCTGTTGGACATGTACGGCGGATGGAAGGGAAGCCGGAATGCCCTCTGCCGGGTGAAGATCATGGTGTCGTCCTGGACGACAGGCGTTTCGAACGGAAAGTCGGCCTCGGCGACTTCCGGCAGCAGCTCGCGCAAGGCCGCGGGATTGACGATCGCTCCGGAAAGGGTGTGATCGCCGACGGCACCGCCTTTCTCCAGCACCAGGACGCTCGACGGAAGCCGGACGCCATTCGCATTGTGCGCACGGGCCAGATCCATGTAGTGAATGGCGAAGGCGAGCCCGGCCGGCCCCGAGCCTATGACGAGGATGTCCGTCTCGACGACGGGATTGCCCATGACGACTTCTCTCCTGGACGCACCTTTTGAACACACGAGACTTGCACATTGCACCTGAAATGGCAAGGCGTCGTGAACCCGAGTCCCGAACCCGCCCCGACAGCAGAAATGGACTCCCCGGTTCCGCCTCGCTATATTTGACTGCCGGTCGGGAAACGCCGGCGCAGGAGGCGGCATGGCATCGAATCACGGCGTCATCTATCTCGGCCCCGGTCGCGTCGAGGTGCAGTCGATCGATTTCCCGAAGCTCGCGCTGGGCACCCGCACGTGCGAGCACGGCGTCATTCTGAAGGTCGTTTCCACGAACATCTGCGGCAGCGACCAGCACATGGTCCGCGGCCGCACGACCGCGCAACCGGGGCTGGTGCTCGGGCACGAGATCACCGGCGAGGTGATCGAGGCCGGCCGCGACGTGGAATTCATCAAGGTCGGTGACCTGTGCTCGGTGCCCTTCAACATTGCCTGCGGGCGCTGCCGCAACTGCAAGGAGGGCAGGACCGGCATCTGCCTCAACGTGAACCCCTCCCGGCCCGGGGCCGCCTACGGGTACGTCGACATGGGGGGATGGGTGGGGGGCCAGGCCGAGTACGTCATGGTGCCGTACGCGGACTTCAACCTGCTGCGGTTCCCGGACAAGCAGCAGGCCATGGCGAAAATCCGGGACCTGACGCTGCTTTCCGACATCTTCCCCACGGGGTACCACGGCGCGGTGAGCGCGGGGGTGGGGCCCGGATCCATCGTGTACGTTGCCGGCGGGGGACCGGTGGGCCTGGCGTGCGCGGCCGCCTGTCACCTGCTGGGCGCGGCGTGCGTCATCGTCGGAGACATGATCCCCGAGCGCCTGGAACAGGCGCGCAGCTTTGGGTGCGAGGCGATCGACCTGCGGAAGCCGGCCACGCTGGCCGAGCAGATCGAGCAGATCGTCGGTGTGCCAGAAGTCGACTGCGGGGTGGACTGCGTGGGCTTCGAGGCGCGTGGCCACGGCAAGGACGCGGCGGTAGAGCGCCCGGCAACGGTGCTGAACTCGCTCATGGAAGTCACCCGCGCCGGGGGTGGCCTCGGGATTCCCGGGCTGTACGTGACGGGAGATCCAGGGGGCGTGGATGCGAACGCGAAAATCGGCAACCTCGGGATCCGCATCGGTCTCGGCTGGGCAAAATCCCATACTTTTGCGACGGGGCAGTGCCCGGTGATGAAATACAATCGGGCCCTCATGCAGGCGATCTTTTTCGAGAAGATCCAGATCGCCAAGGCGGTGAACGCAACCGTGATCCCTCTCGCGGATGCGCCGCGCGGCTACCGCGACTTCGACAAGGGCGCGGCGGCGAAGTTCATCCTCGATCCGCACGGCTTGCTTTCGGCCTGAAGGCGAGCGGTCGGCGGTTCTCTCTCATACTTGACCAGACAGGCGGTTCGCCAGAACTGACCGGTTCCCGTCTCTGTGGCATACTCGGGGCAGAGAACGTTCTCTGAAGGAGACACGTATGGCCGCCGCCTCGCTTCCGGACCTGCTGGATGGCGCCTTTCAGATGATCGGGCGGACGTGGAAGACCGCCCTGATCCTCGGAGGGGTCCTCTTCGCCCCCGCGGCCTGGTTCATGAGCCTGTCGTACTCGCGGATCTTCGGCAACTACATCAGGCTGCTTTCCCTCGCCGGAAGGCACGGCTCCGGCATGAGGCACATGCTTGTTTCCCTCGGGGTGACCTACGCATGGCTGATCGCCGCCTCTGCAATACTCGGCCTGGTGACCCTCTTCGTGCGCGCGTGCCTGATCCTCCACACGTGGCACGCGGTCAACGGCCGCTCCCCGCGCCTGGGAGAGATCGTACGGACGGTCCTCCGCGCCCGCATCCTGAGGCTCATCGCGCAGCGTCTTCTCGTGTACGCCATTCTCGCGGCGGTGTGGGTCCCGGTCGCGGTCCTCGCGGGAGCCGGGGCAGGAATCGCCGCCACCACCGGCTCGATCGCCGTCGCGGTGATTGTTGCCTCCGCGCTCACGGCCGGCGGGTGCGGCGTGTCGGTCTGGCTGGCCGTGCGATTTTCCCTGGCTCGCGAGGCGATGGTGATCGATGCGCTGAAGGTGGACGACAGCCTGGAGGAGAGCTCCCGGATCGTCTCCCGGTCCTGGTGGCGCGTTTTCGGCCTGGTCCTTCTCATCACGCTGATCGTCAGCTTTGCCGCGTCCCTGGTCTCGGCGCCCATCGTCCTGTTCTCCCTGCTGCCCGCCTACGTCCGACTCTACCAGGCGCTCCTCTCCGGCACGGTGAAATCGGGCGCGTGGCTTGCGACGTTTTTCCGGGCGTTTGCGCACATGGGATGGAGGCTGGGGCTGGGGACCTACCTGAGCTGCCTGCTGAGCGCTTTCGTGCTCCCCGGCTTCATGACACTCCTTTTCCTGGACCTCAAGACCCGCGCCGGGTCGGCAGAAGGAGGACAGGAACCGCCGCCCGCCGCCGCCCCGGAAGCGGAGGCGCCGCGAGGATCGCCGTGAGGCAGGATGATCCCGCGCTGATCGGCAGCTGGGAAAAGCCGGGCAGGTCTCCGATCGCCGCGGCCTTCAGCCTGGTCCTGACCGTGGGGAGCCTGTATTTCGCGGCCGGCTCCGTGGTGATGCTGCCCATCACCATCGTGACGATGGCCCGGGACGCGTCGTGGGCCGCGGGCAGAACCTTCATCGAAGTCGTGGAAAGGTACTACAGCAGGCTCCAGGTCCCGATCCTCGCGGTCACCTCGCTCGCCCAGTTCGGGATCCTGCTTGCACTTACCCTTTTTCTCGTCCGACACTGGCACACGCGGGCAATCGGCAACTACATGGGGTACCGGGCGCCCCTGGCGATCGATTTTGCCCTCGCTGCCGCGGGCGCGGTCGCGATGGTGCCCCTGGCCGGCCTCCTGAGCGCATGGTACTACCACTTTTTCCCGGTTCTGCGCCAGATCAGCCGCGCGAGCTCGCTCCTGTTGGCCGCGCAAACGCCCGGCCAGGCGGTGCTGGTGGTTTTCAGCATCGCCGTGACTCCCGCGGTCTGCGAGGAGGCGCTCTTCCGCGGCTATTTCCTGAGCACTCTCCGCCGCCGGCTGAGCCCGTGGACGGCGATCACGCTCTCCGGCGTGGTATTTGCGTTGTACCACAGGAGTCCTTTGAGCCTCCTCTCGCTCGTCCTGGCGGGCGTGTACCTCGGGTTCGTCTATCAGCGCACCGGGTCCCTGTACGTATCCATGGGCTGCCACTTCCTCTATAACCTCACGATTATTGCGCTCACGAATCTGCGGGGATCCGGCTTTCTCCTGGCCGAGGACCTCGATGGAAGGTCCCTGCTCGTGGCGATGTCCGCAACGGTGGTTCTCGCCGCAGTGGTCGCCCTGATCCTCCTTCGGGCCAGCGCGCGGGGACGGCTCGCGCCCGGCGCCTAGATCATCCCGTCCCAGCTGTTTCGGACCCGTCCTTCCCGCGCTTCCTTCTCCGAGAACCAGTGCGCGGTCACGCTCTTCTGTTCCGTGAAGAACCGCACGCCGTCGGAGCCCATCGTGTGAAGGTCGCCGAAAAAAGAGGCCTTGTGTCCCGTGAAGCCGAACATGGCCAGCGGCACCGGGATGCCCACGTTCACGCCGACCATTCCCGCGTGGGACCTCTTGGAGAACTCCCGCGCGCAGTAGCCGCTCTGCGTGTAGATGACGCTCCCGTTGCCGAACTCGTTCTCGTTCAGAAGTTCGATGCCTTCGTCGAAGCTCTTCACGCGCTTGATGCAGAGCACCGGCCCGAAAATCTCCCGGTCGCCGACGCTCATGCCTCGGGTCACGTGGTCGAACAGCGTGGGCCCGAGGTAGAACCCCTTCTCGTAGCCCGGTACCGTCACGTCCCTGCCGTCCAGCACCAGCTCGGCGCCTTCCGCGATGCCCTTCTCGATCCAGGACACCACGCTCTGGCGGTGCTCGGCGTTCACCAGCGGCCCGAGCTGGCTGGCCTTGTCGTACGCGGGCCCGATCTTCAGCTCGCGCATCACTTTGCCCAGCACGTCCACCAGGTCGTCGGCCACCTTTTCCTCCACGACGGCGACGGGCAGCGCCATGCACCGCTCCCCCGCACAGCCGCACGCGGAGTTCACGAGCCCCCGGGCCGTGCGCTCCAGCGCCGCGTCCCGCAGGACCAGCGCGTGGTTCTTCGCTTCGGTGAGCGCCTGCACCCGCTTGCCGTGCGCGGCGGCCGTCGCGTAGATGTGCTTCCCGACGGAGGTCGATCCCACGAAGGAAATGCCTCTTACGTCGGGATGGGTGAGGAGGATCTCCGCTTCGCGGCGCGAGCAGGTCACGAGGTTCAGCACCCCGCGGGGAAGCCCCGCCTCGGACCAGAGCTCCATGATGCGCATCGAGGTGCGCGGCACGAAGCTCGCCGCTTTGATCACCATCGTGTTGCCCGTGGCGATGCACAGGGGCGCCATCCATCCCATCGGGATCATGGCGGGGAAGTTCCAGGGCGCGATTCCCGCGAACACGCCCACCGGCTCCAGGAACTGCGTGGTGTCGTACCCCGGGGTGGCGTTCATGATCGCGGGGCCCTTGAGCAGATGCGGCGCCCCGGCGGCGAACTCCACGACCTCGGTCACTTTGAGCACGTCTCCCATCGCCTCGTCCCACACCTTGCCGTGCTCTTCGGCCACAAGGCGCGTGAGCTCCTCCACATGCTTGTCCAGGAGGGCCTTCATCCGGAAAAGCACCTGTACTCTCTTGTTCGGCGGGGTGTCCGCCCACGCGGGGAAGGCGGCCCGGGCGGCCGCGATCGCCGATTCGACCTCCGCGGGGGTGCACTGCGGAGTCCGTGCCACCACTTCGCCGATCGAAGGGTCGTAACAATCCATGAACCTGTCGGTCTGCGAGCTCTTCCACTCGCCGCCGACCCAGTACTGCAATTTCTTGGGCTCGACCGCTGTGATCATGTCGATCCTCCTTGCTTTCTCCCTGAAAAGTACTGACGATGCTGCGCTGGTTCAAATGCGCGCGGGGGAACGCACGATGTGGGCATTCGAAGGACTATCCAGACGGCGGGACGGGAACGGAGTGTACAAAGTCTATCCGAAATCTCCCGCGAGCGCGCTCGTCACGGTTTGATCACCACTTTCAAGCTGTCCGCTTCCATGGATTTGAGCAGCGCATCTTTCGCATGATCCAGAGAGAAAGTGTGTGAAATGAGCTCTTTGAAGGGTACAGTGGTCATCAACCGTTCGAACATGCGAAGAACTTTCCCGTACTCGGTATAAGGATGATTCCCCACTCCGATAATTCGCACGTTTTTTGTGCATACTTGGCTGGATACATTGATCGAGGTTTCACCTGTATCTACAAAATTGCCGAGTTCTATCAAAGTACCGACCCGCCGTAAATGATCGATACCTTCGGAAAATGCGGAAGGTTCGTTTGCACAGTCGACCGCCAGGTCGACGCCCAAACCATCTGTCAGCTGCCGGGTGAATTCCACTCGTTCCTTCCGGGAGGCGATCTCGTTCATGTCGATGATCGAGTCCGCCCCGAATCGCTTGGCCGCGGCAAGACGGTAGGCCGACCAGTCCATTGCGATGATCTTGTCACATCCCATGATTCGAAGACGGATAATTGACAACAGGCCCAATGGTCCCACCCCGAGGACGAGAACAGACGGAAAAGTGCCGAAGCCAATGTTGGCAAGAGAGTAGACTTCCTTCGCGGCGCTGATTCCAAGAGTCACGGTGAAGAGCTCAGAAAGAACAGCAACGGTCGGAGGGACTGGCTCTGGAACCTTGTAGATAAATACCTCGTCGCCGAGATACATGTACTCTGCAAAACCGCCAAACAGGTGGGGCGGAGCAGCCGCGGTAAAGGCGTTCCCGTAGCCTTTGACATTGTCGCACCAGGGGTAGCCGTACGTATTTCGACAGTACCAGCAGTGGCCGCAGATCACGTCCGGACACATCGTAATCCTGTCACCCACGTGAAGAACGTTTCCGTTGAAATCCTTCGTCGAATGCGCGCCGGAACAGATTTCTTCTATCACGCCGACATTTTCGTGCCCTTGGATGATCGGGAAAGGCGTCACGGATTCGGATTCTGACCCGGGGTACTGGCGGGTGTGCCCCAAGAAAGTGTGTTTATCCGTTCCGCAGATTCCCGCGAGCTCGGTTCTCACGATCAGACCGCTTTTTTGTCCCACCGGGTACGGGAAATCCCGGATGACTATCTGCTGCGGCGCTTCGAGAACAGCTGCTCTGACAGACTTCATACCCAGCTCCTTGCCGCTTTCGACAGCGTTGGATGCTGCCATGATCCCCAGCCATTGAATCTATGACTCGCGTGCCGTTTCGTTGTTTCGTTCCTGCCGCCCGGCGGCGATCTGCTCCAGCTCTCGACTCAAAGCTTCCAATTCATCGACGCCGGACATGTTTCGGATCATGTCTTCCAGGCTCAATTCCTTCTTTGTCCAGCTTCCCAGCACCCTGCCATGCTTGAGAATGAAAAACCTGTCGCCGACCGTGTAGGCATGCTGCGGATTGTGGGAAATGAATATCACTCCCAGGTCCCGTGCTCTGGCCTGGGCAACGTAACGCAGGACCATGCCTGCCTGTTTCACTCCCAGGGCGGCGGTCGGCTCGTCCAGGATCAACACCTTGGCTCCGAAATAAACCGCTCTCGAGATGGCGATGGACTGGCGTTCCCCTCCCGACATGGATCCGACTGGCTGATCGGGATCCCGGATCTCTATTCCCATTTTCTTCAGTTCCTCGCGCACCGTGCGCTTGGCGAACTCGATATCAAAACGGCGGAGCGGTGCCGATCCTTTCTCCGGCTCGGCTCCAAGAAAGAAATTGCGCCAGATCGGCATGAGGGGCAGAAGGGACAATTCCTGGTAGACCGTCGCGATTCCCATTGCGCGAGCCTCACGTGGAGAGCGAAGCGTCACAGTCTCGCCGTTGAAATGACACGTGCCTTCAGTCGGTTGAAAAACGCCGGAGAGTATCTTGATCAGCGTCGACTTGCCGGCGCCGTTATCCCCCAGCAGGCAGGTGACCTCACCGCGATACACCTTGGTCGATACTTTGTTCAGCGCGATCACGCTGCCGAACAGCTTGGTAATGTCTCGCACTTCGAGAATCGGTTCGGCCATCAGGTGACTTCCTCTTCGGTCCGCGCTTTCGCAGCGGCGATGCGAACCTCCTCAGCCCGCTTGCGCGTGAAAGCATTCACCAGGACCGCAACGATCAGCATGATCCCCAGGAAGGAATAGAACCAGTCGGTGTCCCACCCCGAAAAGACAATGCCCACTTGGGCCATGCCGAAAATGAGGGCGCCGATGCACGCGCCTACAACCGACCCATACCCGCCGGTAAGCAGGGTACCGCCGGTGACGACGGCAATGATGTAGACGAATTCCTGGCCAATGCCTTCGCTGGCCACCGAGGAACGCAACCGCACAATGCCCATCATGCCCACGAGCCAGGCGGCGGCGGCAGTGATCATGAAGAGCGAAATCTTCACACGTTCCGAAGGCACGCCCACATTGCGGGCGGTGTTGACGTCACCCCCGACGGCAAAGATCCAGTTGCCGTATCGTGTCCGTTGCAGAACCCATGTCGCGATAAGGGCGAGGACGATCCACCAGATCGTCGAAGTTCTGAACTGGGTGCCTAACAGAGTGAATTCCGTGTTGAAGAAGCCTCGGGCGCTCATGAAGCCAATCGCCTGATCAATATTGGAAACAGTCACCTTTGCGGTCACCAGGCGAGTGACCCCGACGTTCGCGCCCCTCAGAACGAAAAAAGTCGCCAGGGTCACGATGAAACTAGGTAGTCGCGTCTTGACCACGATCCAGCCGTTGAAGAAGCCCACTGCGAGCGCGAAAATGAGAGATACCAACATCGCCAGCCAAATGCTCGTGTTGAGCTCGGTGGCGAACATCCCCGCAAGCAGCCCGGTCGTGCCGGTCATGACGCCGGTTGACAGGTCGAACTCGCCGCCGATCATGAGCAGGGCGACCGCGACCGCCATGATGCCCAGGGTCGAGGACGAGTCGAGGATGCGAGCCACGCCCGTGATTGACAGCCAGTTTTCGGGCGCCATGAGGGCAAAGAAAGCCCACACCACAACGGCCCCGATCACAGCCCCCGCTTCGACTCGCCGGAACACCCTGCGGACACGGCCGGTCTTGGCAATTCGCTGGTCGGTTGTAAGCATCCTCGCATTTTGAAATGCCATAGAGAATCCTCCTTGCCTCACCGACCAGAATGGTGTCCGCAATGGGGACAAAACAAAGAGTGCGGAATGCTATTTGTCCACTCCGCACTCTGCTTCTTCATGCGCCCGAAAGTCTATCGGGTTCCCTTTTTGGCGAGATCCCTCACCAAAGCGGCGTTGCTCTTGTCAACAATGCCAGGGCCGGTGAGGATAGGCAGCCCACCGCCGACGGTGTTCAGGTTCGTCTTGTACAGGTACAGCATGACGACCGGCAGGTATCCCTGGAGATATTCCTGCTGGTCGATTGCAAACATGATGTCGCCCTTCGTAATGGAATCGAGAACATCGGAGCTGAGGTCGAACGTCGCGATCTTCTGCGAGCCATGAGTGTCCTTGACCGCGTCAAGAGCCGCTTCGGCGATGACCGTGTTCAGCGTCAGTATGCCGTCGATGCTCTTGTCCTGGATGAGCTTGTCCTGAATGGCCGCGACTGTTCCTGAAACATCTCTGACTCCCGTGGTGGCGACGTTGAATCGCACAACCTCGCCCTTGAATGTCTCCGCGGCGCCGTCGGCGCGTGCTTCGAGGCCAACGTTTCCTTCTTCATGGATCACGACGAGCAGCTTCTTCACGCCAGCCTTGTTGAATTGCTCACCGGCGCCATTTCCGGCGACTTTTTCAGTCTGCCCCACGTGAGCCATCACTCCGAAATCTTTGTACTTGTCGACGCCCGAATTGATGCTGATCACCGGGATGTGGGCATCCGTCGCTTTCTTGATCGCGTCCTTGAGAGCGTCGGCAAAAGACAGGTCCACAATGATCCCGTCCACTTTTGCGGCGACGTAGGTCTCGATCAACTGAGCCTGCTCCAATGGCTGGTTGCTGCCGCCCCATTTGAGGGTGATGCCGTAGGTCGCCGCTGCGTCCTTGGCGCCTTTCACCACAACTCCCCAGAAGACATCGACGGCCGGGTTTTCATGGACGGCCAGACCAAGAACCAGCGGCTTGGGCGCTGCGAAGGCAAAGCCACTCACGGCAAGCGCAAATGCCACCACGCTCAGAATCGTAATGAATCGTTTCATACACGCTCCTTTTCTTCAGCGATCGATCATACGCTGGAAACCTCCCGACCGTATCCTCCTTTCTTTCGGAAACTGCTGCGCTGCCTTCCTCCGCCTCGACGTAAGACGCCGCGTGTTGCGCTCTCGATGGATGCAGCTGGATGTGCGAGTCATCGCTGCCGCACTCGATTGTCGACACGCGGCGGCGATGACTCGTCCCTGACGCAAGGGTCTGCGCCGACCCCATTATGCCGACTCAGCCCTCCCTCATCCTTTTGTGAACGGCCCCATGGCGGGCAGCTCGAACACCGACTTCCATCCCGGGCTGAACGGCTCCTTCAGGAACGGCTCCAGTTCCTTGGGGTCGCGCAGCGTGATCTTGTCTATGGGAGGGAGCTTCCCGGAGGGGAACGTATCCAATATCTGGTCCACCACAAGAGTGAGGTAGCTGAGGATCGCCGCGATCGGCCGTTTGGCCTTCTCCGCGGTCGCGAGCGACGGCTCACCCACCACGCCTTCGGGGGTTCCGCGCCTTTCAATGGCCGCATGTCCCTCGCCCTCCGACCAGCGGTGGGGCCGCCGCCACGGGTCCACCGACGTGTCGAAGTGGCCTCCCGGAAGGTAGCTGGGTCCGCGAGCGTCCTTGACGTACTTCATGTCGATCATGTCGGCGAACATGAGCAGGGCCACCGCGGTCTCGCTCTCATCCGCGTGGATGAAGGTCGTTTCCAGCGAGTCCGCCCTGTCTATGGGAATGAAGAACTCCCTCACGGCGCGGTGCCAATCCAGTACCTGGAAAATCCCCGGGAGCTGGAAGCGTTTGAGGAACTCGTGCAGCGCCGTCTCCAGCATCCACAGCTGGCCGTGGTTGTTGATGATGATCTGTTTCCTGTAGCCGTCGTTCCACAGCCCCAGCATCACGTAGATCAGGTTCTCCACCACCACTTCCTGCGGCACCATGATCGTGCCCGGCATCCCGAGGTGATGGTAGGGGTGTCCGCCGTAGTTCAGGGGCGGGCAGGCCAGGTTCACCTCCCGTCCCTTCTTGGCGGTGTACCGCCGCACCCCCTCGCAGATCTGCGTGACCATGAAGTTGTCCAGACCGCTGTTGGCATGATCGCCGTGGTTTTCCGTGGTACCCACGGGGATGAGCACGATATCGTTCTTCTTCCGCTTCTCGTTCTGCCTCGCCCGCGGCGTGGTCTGGATGTAGGAGCCCGCCTTGCCCAGCTCAGAGGGCGATGGGATCTCGTACTCCTTGAGGATCGCCTCGACGCGCGACATCGGCGCGTCGAATATCTCCTTCTTCAACCTGCCGACCTCGTTGTCTTCGAAGACGATGAGCGGATGGCTCGTCGTCAGGAACTTCATCTCGGTCTTCGCTATTGCCATTGACTTCTCCTTCAATTCCCCGGGTTGACGCAGCTGATCTTGGACTCTTTCTTGTCCGTGCGGAGGCTCACGATGTGCTCGGGCACCTGCGCGAGGGCGACCTCCTTGGTGATCATGGGCCGCATGTCCATTCCACTCGCCATCATCTGGATGACGTGCGGGAACGTGCCGTCTCCGGAGTGACCCTGGGTGCCGACGATCTGCGCACGGCGGACCTGGAGCACTTCGCCGGTCACGGGCATCTTCGCATCGGCGCGGGCAACCACCACGACGGTCGCATTCAGTGTCCGCCCTTCCCAGATGCATGCCTCGATCTGAGGGTAGACCACCGTGGGGAGGCCCGTCGCCTCCAGGTACAGCTTGGCCGCCATGCCGTGGGTGATCTCCAGCACCCGCTCCTTCAGGTCCTCTTTCAAGGGGTTGATCACCTCGTCCGCGCCGAGCTTCTTCGCCACTGCGGCCCGGGCAGGTTCCGGCTCCGAGAGGATGACTTTTGAGGCACCCGCACGCTTCAGGATTGCGATCGCCGCGAGACCCACGGGGCCCGAGCCGCAAATCACGACATTGTCACCAGGCCTGATCCCGCCGCCGCGCACGATGACGCCGGTGTAGGCGACGCTTGTCGGCTCCACCATGCTTCCAAGCCGGAACACGTCCGCTTCGCTGTGGCGCTCGCGAAGCGGATCGAGGCTCCATATTGTTCGGTCAGGAACGACGAGGTACTTGGCGAATCCCCCGTTCACATTGAAGCCGATCTCGTCGAGCCTCTCGCAGTGGTTGGGGAAGCCGTCTGCGCACGGCTGGCACGAGCCGCACCAGAGCATCTCCTCCGTACAGACCCACTCTCCGCCCTTGAATGGCTTGTTCGTCACCTTGTCCTTTGCGCCGGGTCCGGCATCCCGCACAACTCCCGCAAGCTCGTGGCCGAGCGTGCAGGGAAATCCCGTGAGCCCAGGATAGAAGATGTAGCCGTCCGGCTCGGTCTGCGCCATGTGGACGTCGCTGCCGCAAATGCCGCACTGCCTGACCTCGATGAGGACTTCTTTCGGCCCCGGCGTGGGGATCGGCACGTCTTCGATGACGAGCTTCGGGTTCCGCCAGACGCGGCTTCCCAGATAGGTCTGCTTCCTATCGATATCCTTCGCGCCGAGCTTGAAGCCAGGCTTTGGTTCCCAATCCGCGTGCATCCTGACTGCTTTCATTTTTGTCTCTGCCATAAAACCATCCTCCTCGCAGTTGTTTGTAAACGTTTACAATCTGCTCAACGAGGTGATTGTAAACGATCTCATAAAATTGTCAAGCATGAATGGACTTTTGACTATTGGACCAAGCTTGTCTTTCGAACGATCAGCTCCGGCTCGAGGACAACGACCTGGCGACCCCTGCCTGTCTCCCTGGAGACCGCAGCATTATCGGTTTCCTCCGCGCATGCCGTCATGCCGCTGTCCGCTTGGTGGCCGTTTCGGGCTTCCCCCCTGGCAGCATCTTCCTTCCAACAGATCTCTTCCAGGAGAATTCTCACAGCGGTCTTCCCCATCTCGTACTTCGGCTGGCAAACGGTCGTGAGCTGAATATTCTCGAACGAGGCGAAGTGGATGTCATCGAATCCCACCACCGCGACATCCGCCGGCACGGCAAGGCCCATGCTCCGAACCCCTTCGATGACCCCGAGGGCCAGCAGGTCATTCTCTGCAAAGATCGCCCGAGGGTAATCGCCTCCCCCGATCATCTCTCGAACCAGATTGGTTCCCGCCTCCTGGGTGAAATGGCCGAGCTTGATATCGCGTTCTTCGATCGGAAGGCCATACCGCTTCATGGCGAGCTTGAAGCCTTCGAGACGCCCATCATCGGGCATGGATTGCTCCACCGCCCCAATGAAGCCGATTTTCCGGTAGCCCGCCTCAATGAGGTGCCGGGTGGCGATGAAGCCGCCGCGGATATTATCGATCACCACGTAGCTGCGTTCGGTGTTCTGAGGAGGCCGGTCGACATAGACGACAGGGATCGAGTTGAACAGCCGCTCCTGGGCGGGATCCACAAAATTCGAAACCGGGGCAATGACGAGTCCGTCCACCCTCTTTTCCGCCAGAAGCTCGATGTACTGCGCCTGCCGATCCTGTTCCCAGTTGGTGTTGCAGAGAAACACGCTGTAGCCCTGCTCTTTGGCCCCCTCCTCGATGCCACGAGCCACTTCCGGAAAATACGGGTTGGTGATATCGGGAATGAGGAGGCCAATACTCTTTGTCCGCTTGTTGACGAGCCCACGCGCGATGCCGTTCGGGCTGTAGTTCAGCCGCTTTGCGACCTCGAGAATTCTCTCACGGGTTTCACGCCGCACTCCGTACTTGTTGTTGTAGGCGCGCGAAACGGTTGCGTATGATACGTTTGCCTCCCTGGCGATATCCTTGATTGTGGCGTTCATTCCGGATCCTGCTTGACTCAGCAATATGGCAAACGCTTGCAACACTGTCAAGGCTTCAGGCGATTCCCGGTCTCCGGCCACTGATGGACGGTCGAGGGTAGAAGCAAAAGTTCGCCGCCGACCCGCATTCGCCCGTATATTGACTTTTGACCCGAAGTGTTCATGCTCGGAGGAGGGTATGCGCTATCGGTTTCCACTTTCTTTCCAGACAACCCTACCGGACGACTATCGAGAGCACGGGGCCTTTCTTTCCCTCCTGAAAACCCTTCGGGGGCTCGGTTTCCTCGGCGTGGAGCTCAACATGAGCGATCCGCGGAATTTCCAACGGGAGGCAATCGAGGAGTTCCTCGGCCGGCATGATCTCCGCCTGTCGATGCTCGCCACAGGCCTCACGGCGAAGCGGTTGGGGCTGTCGCTCTCCCATCCCGACGAGCTGGTGCGGCGCCGGTCGGTGGACATCTGCAAGCATTGTATCGATTGGGTCGCAGGCTCCGGCACCGGGGTGATCGTCGGCTTCCTGAAAGGAGGGGTGGTCCCGGACGCGGAAGCAGCGCGAGGTCATTTCGCCCGGTCCCTTGCCGAGGTTGCGCCGTACGCGGCGGAGCGGTCGGTCGCCGTCCTCATTGAAGCAACGAATCGATATGAATCCTCCGTGGCGAATACGATCGAAGAGGCTGCCGCGTGCCTCCAGCCCTATGACGCCGCGTACGCCCAGCTTCTCCCGGATACGTTCCACATGAATATCGAAGAGGCGAACATGTTCGCGAGCCTTGACAGGCATCGGGACCGTTTTCGCTCCTTTCATCTCTCGGACAACACCAGATTCTTTCCCGGGTTCGGCGCGATAGATTTCGGAAGGATCCTTGGGTTCCTGACGGAGATGGGCTACCGTGGACAGCTCGCCATCGAAGGCAATGTCCGCTCCGACATTGAAGGCGAGCTCCACGCGTGCATGGCACGGCTCGCGCCTTTGCTGGAGATGCGTGACGCCTGATGCGGGGCGCTGCTCCGGTGATCCCGTCGATGCTTCTCGCTGCCGAGCTGGTTCAAATGACCGAGGGAGTGTATGATGCGGGCACACCAGGAGGTCACGGATGATCGACAAAAAGCGGTTCGCATTGAACAGGATTGCCTGCCCGTCACTCGGCCTGGAGGATCTCTTCAAGTTCACGGCTGATCTCGGCCTCTCCAAAGTCGAAATCCGCAACGACCTGCCGGGAGGCGCGGTGATCGACGGCATGCCGGCGGCGAAAGCCGCCGAATTGGCCCAGCGCCACGGCATCAGGATCCTCAGCATCAACGCCCTGCAGAAGTTCAACCTGGGGGCTGTTCAGGAAAAGAACCACGACGAGCTGGCGAAGCTCCTCGAGCTTGCCGCGGCGCTTCAGTGCACCGCGATCGTGCTGTGTCCGAACAACGACACCCGGGATCACAGGGACCCCGCGCACCGGGTCGAAGAGACCATCGCTGCTCTGAAGGCTTTCGGGCCCGCATTCACGAAACGCGGCGTGCAGGGCTGGGTGGAGCCCCTGGGATTTTCCGAATCCTCACTGGCCTCCGTCGTTGTGGCGAGCGAGGCGGTGAAGCGCGCGGGTTTCCCCTGCTACAAGATTGTCTACGACACTTTCCACCACTACCTCGGTCCTGACACGGAAAAAGACATCGACGGCACTTTCGCTTCGTCCCAGGTCGGACTCATCCACGCCTCTGGTGTCGAGGCATCGATTCCGAAACAGAGCTTCCGCGACGCGCACCGTGTGCTCCTCTCTCCCGCCGACCGCACGGGGAGCAGGGAACAGATCGCCCGCCTGGTGACCCTCGGCTACACGGGCGACATCTCCTTCGAGCCGTTTTCCGCTGAGGTGCAACGGCTGAGCCGCGATGCGCTTGCCGCCGCGCTGACAAAGAGTATCGAGTACCTGAGGACCTGAAACTAGGACCGCCGAACGTTCTTCCGCACGTCGATGGTCACGGCCACGACGATGATGATGGCGCGCGCGACCTGCTGGAAGTCCGCGGAGACGTTCAGGATATCCAGACCGTTCTTCATGACGCCGATGATGAGAGCGCCAATGAGCGTGCCTTGCGCGCTCCCGAGTCCTCCCGCGAGGCTCGTGCCGCCGATGACCGACGCGGCAATCGCGTCCAGCTCGTAGCCGAGGCCGAGGCCCGGCTGGCCCGAGCCGATTCGTGCCGTCAGAACGATTGCGGCGACCCCGGCGAGAAAACCGGCGTAGGTGTAGACCAGGATCAGGTAGCGGTCGGTTTTGATGCCCGAGACCACGGCGGCCTGCAGGTTGCTGCCCAGTGCGTACGTATAGCGGCCCCACAGGGTATGCTGAAGGATCACGTACGTGATCACCACGCACACCAGGAGCACGATCGCGGGGTTGGGGATCCCGAGAATGTCTCCCTGCCCGATGGACTGGAAAGAATCGATGAGGCTCCCGCGCGGCCGGCCCTGGGAGTAGATGAACGCCCAGCCCCGGGCAAAAGTCATCATGCCGAGGGTCGCGATGAACGGCGGGATCTTCAGCTTGCTGATCATGGCGCCGTTGAGGAACCCGATGAACGTGCCCGCGGCAAGCCCGATGAGGAGCACGAGGCCCACGGGCCACGGGTGCCCGCCGGCGTACAGCCTGTCCATGGCATCCGCGCTCTGCAGGAAGCCCGCGACGGTGACGGCCACAAAGGCGACCACCGCTCCCGAGGAAAGGTCGATACCCGCGGTGATGATGCACATCGTGACGCCAAGGGCGATGATCCCGATGACGCTGATCTGACGAAGGACATTCAGCAGGTTGTTGATCCGCAGGAAAAGACCGCCGGAGAGGATTGCGATGACGACGGACAGCCCCACGAAGATGAGCAGGATGCTGTACTTGCTCATGAACGCGAGGACCGGTGATTCCCTGACGGCTGCTCGTTCGGCTTCAATCACGGACTGCCCCCTCCGGGTGTGCTGCCACGTCACCGTGGCCGCACGATGCCGCGGACTCCCGCGGCCGCATTCAGTAGTAGTGCACTTCCTTGAACGTGCTGAGAGGCTCGCCCGTGGCCATGTGCAGGATCTTCTCCTGCGTCGCCTCGGCGCGGCTCACCTCCCCGACCTTTCGTCCTTCGTGCATCACCATGATCCTGTCCGACATTGCGAGAATCTCGGGCATCTCGGAAGAGATCAGGATGATCGCCTTCCCTTCTTTCGCGAGGTTGGACATGATCTTGTAGATTTCGCTTTTTGTCGCCACGTCGATCCCGCGGGTAGGTTCGTCCATGATCAGCAGGGCGGGGACGGTAGCGAGCCACCGGGAGACCAGGACCTTCTGCTGATTCCCGCCGCTCAAATACATGACAAGCTGGTCGAGACTCGGCGTCTTGATGGTGAGAGAGCCCACCGCATCGCTGCAAAGCTTGCGCAGCGCGCGATGGTTGATGAAGAGCGCGTTCAGGTTGTTGCGCAGGCTGGGCATGGTGATGTTGTCCCTCACGGAAAGGTTCAGGTAGAGGCCGCTTCTTTTCCTGTCTTCGGTCAGAAATGCGACCCCGTGGCGGATGGCATCATACGGGCTTTCGATACTCACCGTCTTTCCCCGAATCTTCACCACGCCCGCCTGCTTGGGCGAAACGCCGAAGAGGGATTCCATCACTTCGGTTCGTCCGGCCCCGATCAGCCCCGCGACGCCGAATATCTCCCCTTCCCGCACGGAGAAGCTGATGTCCCTGAAATACCCGTGGCGCGTGAGCCCTTCCACCTCGAGAACAGGAGCCCCGAAGGCCGCACTGTCCTTCTGGAAGAACTGGTCGATCGTGCGGCCGACCATCATCCTGATCAGCTTCTCCCGGGTGAGGTTGACGCTGTCCTCCCTGCCGACGAACTCACCGTCACGGTACACCGACACTTCATCCGTGATGGCAAAGACTTCGTCCATCTTGTGGGTGATGTAGATCACCGCGACCCCGCGCTCCTTCAGGCTCCTGATGATGGTGAAAAGGTGCACGACCTCCTTCTCCGTGAGCGCAGAGGTGGGCTCATCCATGATGATCAGGTCCGCCTTGCGCGAGACGGCTTCCGCGATCTCCACCAGCTGCATCTGGGCCACGCTGAGCCTGCCCATGATCTGGCGTGGGGTGAGATTGATCTTCAGCTCCGTGAGCATCTCCGCCGCCGACGCGTCGATTGCCCGGTGGTCGATGAGGCCGAGCCGGTTCTTCATTTCCCGGCCGAGGAAGATATTCTGCGCAACGGTCATGTAGGGCAGCGGGCTCATCTCCTGGTGGATCATGGAAATGCCCTGGGAAAGGGCGTCATGGACACTCTCGAAGTTGACCTGCTTTCCCCGCAAGGTGATGGTGCCGGAGTCGGGCCGATACAGCCCGATGGCGATCTTCATCAACGTGGACTTGCCTGCCCCATTCTCGCCCATGACCCCGTGCACGCTGCCCGGCCGCACGGCAAGCCCGACGCCCTTCAAGGCCTGAACGCCAGGAAAGCTCTTGTGGATGTTCTGCATTTCCAGGATGTAGTCGCTCACGCTCGCATTAACTCCCTGGTAGTCCCCCGTATGCGGGAAATGCGGGAGCCGGGCTGTACGCCCGGCTCCCCGACGATCAAAGGCCTACTTCACGTACTTCTTGTAATTGTCATACGTCACCGGCTCGAACGGAATTACCGTAAACAACGGTACGCTCTGGTGGTTGATCAGCTTGAGGGCCGTCTGGACGGCGCCCCTTCCCTGGGCTCCGCCGTTCTGGAACACGGTCATGTCCAGCCGCTTGTCCGCGATGAACTTCAAGGCGTCCGAGGTGGCATCGACACCGGTCACGACCACCTTGTCCTTCATGTGCTTCTCTTCCAGAACGAGAACCGCGCCGAGGGCCATCTCGTCATTGTTGGCGATGATGGCGTCTATGTTCACGCCGCTGGACAGCCAGTCCTCGACGACTGTGACTGCGGCAGGCCGCTGGAAATCCGCCGTCTGCTCGCGAACGACCTTGATGCCCGGGTACTTGGCGAGGACATCCTTGGAGCCCTGGGTCCGGCCGATCTGGGGGGCGCTTCCCATCGTGCCCATCAGGATCGCGACATTTCCCTTGCCGCCGAGCTTCTTGGCCACGAACTCACCCTCGAGACTCCCCGCAACCGTTTCGGGAGAGGCGACCGCCACGACCTTGCCCGCCACGAGCGCAGAGTCGTCGGGCTTGCGGTTGAAATAGACCAGCGGGATGTTCGCCGCCAGGCATTCTTTCGTGATGGTCGGCGCCAGCGTCTGGTCGATGACGTGGATCAGGATCGCGTCCACTCCCTGCGTGATGAAGTTCTCGACTTGCTTGAGCTGTTCGTTCGGGTCGCGCTTTCCATCCGCGGCGACGATGTCGACGTTGTCCTTCTTCGCTTCGGCGGTGAGCTGATCCAGCGCGTAGCGCATGAACACGTCATTGAAGTCTTCGATGGTAACCCCCATCTTGAGTTTGCCGGCCGAGAACGCCGTCGGCGCAATCATGAGCGCCACCACGGCGATGAGCAGGAACTTCCTCATACGGACCTCCTTGAAAAGATTTTTTGCGTTTGCGATGCAAACGCTTGCATACAACCCACAAAAAGACAAAACCCTTTCCTTATGCTGACCATATAAGTTCGCCTCCCGACAAACGCTCGTCAAGTGTATTTTCCTTATTTGTCGGGATCCGGGATCATCTGGTCCCGGATGAGGGAGCCAAGGTCATCGACAGCCTTGCAGAACTGGCGCAGGGTCCTCCGCGTGGCCCCGTAGTCGTCGAACTCCGCCGGCGTCATTCCCTTTTCGTCGAATGCACGCCGGAAATCCTCGAACTTTGCGCTCAACTCTTCGACGACCGTGGGCTCTACGGGCCTTTCCATGCGATTCTCCACGGTCACGTCCGATTCGTTGAACCTCTTCTGCCATTCGAAAGGCGGAGAAATCACCACGTCGCCGCCGATGAACTGGCTCCAGTGGAGATGGTTTCGGAATGCCGCGGAGAGCAGGCGCAGGCGGTATCCCCGTTCCCGGTAGGTGCGGTACGCCTTCTTCATCACGGCCACTCCGGCCCAGTCGAGGACGCGCGGGTCCACGATGATGCCCTTTTTCTCGGCCACCACCTTCAGCCAGTCGTCGAGCCTCCCCACCATGAGCGTACAGACCGGACCCATGCGGCTGATGTCCTTTTTTTCCTTCTCCCGCCGCTTCAACCCCCGCTCGACGGCTTCCGCCACGGCGATGGCCTGGGGCAGCGTGAAGCTCACCGTGGCGTTGATGCTGATTCCCTGCCAGGTCGCCTCCTCCACCGCCTCCATGCCCGCGCGAGTCGCAGGAATTTTCACGATCACATTGGGGGCCAGAGCGTTGAATTTCACCGCCTGTTCAAGGATCGCCCCTGCGTTGCGGTACAGTTTCGGGTCGGTCTGGATCGAGAGCCGCCCATTCCTGCCTTTTTCTCTCTCGAAAACCGGTTCGAGCAGAGCGGCGGCTTTCGCGGACATCTCTTCCACGACGCGCCAGGCGATCTCGGTGTCCGAGGCGGTGGCCATCTCGCGGATGAGCTGGTCGATCCTGTCCTTCCAGAGCCCCCACTCCTTCTTCAGCACGGAGAGGACGATCACGGGGTTGCAGGTCGCCCCCACGGTTCCGTTGCGCTGGATGGATTCGCCGAGCTCCGCAAGCGAGCAGGAGTCGTTCCAGAGAACCGTCGGAGTCGTCCGGGTCATGAGGTGGAGGGTTGTCTCCGCGGTCGTGCTGCTCATCATATGCCGGTCAGCCGCACGTCGTCATGCGTCGACTTCCGAGATCTTCACCGGCCGGCCCTCGGCGACAGATTTCTTTGCGGCAAAACCCATGAGAAGCGGCTTCAGGCCGTCGATGTCTCCGACGGGGCTTGGCTTCCCGTCCAGGACCATGTCGAAAAAGGCGTTCATCTCATCGATGAATGCCTGTCGGTATCGTTCCAGGAAGAAGTACAGGGGCTTGTCGCCGGCAACTCCCGCCTCGTTGGAAAGGATGACGGAGGAGGGTGTGTCGTTGCCGCAGGCCAGGGCGCCCTTGGACCCAAACACCTCCACGCGTTGATCGTACCCGTACGTCGCCTTGCGCGAATTGTCGATCACACAGAGACAGCCGTTTGCGAACGTGATGGTGACCACCGCGGTATCCACGTCCCCTGCTTTCCCGATGGAGGGATCGACGAGAACAGCGCCCTTCGCGTAGATCTCCACCGCATCCGAGCCCGCCATGTACCGGGCCATGTCGAAATCGTGGATGGTCATGTCCAGAAAGATGCCGCCGGAGACTTTCACGTACTCGGGCGGCGGCGGCGCGGGGTCGCGGGAGCTGATGCGCACGATGTGCGGATCCCCGATCGCCCCTTGTTGCACGAGGTCCCGGATCCGCCGGAAGTTGTGGTCGAACCGGCGGTTGAAGCCCACCTGGATCTTCACACCCGCTTTCTTCACGTCGGCCAGGGCTTTCTTCACCCGTGCCACGGTGAGGTCGACGGGCTTCTCACAGAAAATGTGTTTCCCCCGCGCCGCCGCCGCGCTCACCATGTCGGCATGCGTGTCGGTGGAGCTGCACACGATGACCGCGCCGATGTCGGGGTCCTCCAGCACATCGCGCGCGTTCGCGCTGACCTGCGTGATGCCGATGCCCTGCGCCCAGTCCCGTACCTTGTCGGCCGCGATATCCGCGATGCGGGTGATCTTCACCCGTGGGACATGGACTCTGATGTTTTCGGCGTGGATCCTCCCGATTCTTCCCGCTCCGATCAGACCGACATTCATGCGCCCCTCCTTTGTCCTATCCGCACCTTGCAAACGGCCGCCATGCTGAGGCCGCCGGACCGCTTTGTCAAGCCCATCTTCAAAGATCACGACCAAAGCCAAGGAGTCCACCCGTCGAATAGGCTTTCAACGACTCGATTGCGCGCCGTGCTGCCTCCTCTGGGGACGGGTAAGGAAGAAACTCGCCAGAAATGTATCCGCCATAGCCCGTCTCTGCGAGAGTCCGCAAAATGAGAGGGAAATCCAGATGGCCGGCGCCGGGAAAACGTCGATTCGAATCGGCAACGTGGAAATGAAGAATTCTTCCGTTGCATCGTCGAATGCTCTCTTCGATCGAAGGCTCCTCGATGTTCATATGAAAGGTGTCGAGGAGCAAGCCGACATTTCTCGTTCCGAGCTGGCCCAGGATATCCATCCCTTCTGAAACCGTGTTGATCAAGCTTGTCTCATAGCGATTGATCGGTTCGATTGCGATTCTCACACCTGACTGTACGGCTCTCGCGGCGATCGCGCGGAGTCCGTCCAGGAGCAGCTCATGAACGGCGACCGACGGAGATCCCCTCACTACTCCCCGAACCAGGCCAACGATCAGAACCGCGTCCAGAACAGCCGCGAGATCGATATGACCGAACAATCGCTCGACTGCCTTTTTGCGTACGGACCGATCGTCGTCTACAAGTGACAATCGGTCCTCGCCCCAGGCTTGCCCAGTCCCCACTGCGGAAACTTCCAAACCGGCCGAGGAGACGAGTCTTCTGATTTCAGTCGAATTGACGAGTGACGCGTCTCTCACGGCGAGCTCGACGCCGTCATACCCGTAGGAAGCGATCCGCGACAGATTCGCGCTCAGATCCCCACGGAATGCCAAGGCGTCGAAACTCGTTTGATGCGTGGAAAGTACGATTGAGAGTTTCACTGGTCACGATATCCCGACCTGGACAATTTTCCGGTTCCTGACCGCGTCCGTCGCCGCGCACGCCCATTCCACGGCTCTGAATCCATCTTCCAGACTTACAAAAGGTTGCCGGTCTTCGATAATGCAATCGCAAAAATCCTGCATCTCTGCGAGGAAGGTCGGCTCCCAGTACTCAAAGAACCAATCCACACATTTCACGGTCACTCCGTTGGCATTCATGTAGGTAACACGGTCCTTGACCGGCGTCGTTCCCACTCTGATGAACCCGTTACTTCCGTATACCTCGGTCTCAACGTGGTACCCATAGGAACAATTCCTGCTTGTCTCGATCTGCCCGATGACGCCGTTTTCGAACTGTGTGAGAACCGAACAATTGTCAATGTCTCCCACCGCCTTCAGTCCGTCGTAGACGAATACTCCGCCAAGACCGTAGACACTCTTCGCTTCTGAGCCCACCAGCCAGCGGGCGCAGTCGTAATCGTGGGTAAGCATGTCCATGACGAGTCCGCCGCTCGTCGGGCTGAACTTGATGATGAACTCTGCCATGGATGCCGGGTCGCGGTTGATCATTCTGACCTGGATCGGCTTTCCAATAAAACCTTCGTCAATCTGCTGCTTCGCGTGTCGCAGCGATGTGTCAAAGCGACGATTGTACCCGACCTGCAGCTTCATCCCGGAGTTCGCCTCGACCGCGGTCTTGATTCTTCGAATCTCCTGCATCGTCATCCCAATCGGCTTTTCGGTGTAGACGTTTTTTCTTCCCACCCGTGCGGCATCGCAGATCATGGTGGCATGCTCTTGAGAAGTCGAGGCGATGACGATCCCGTCAAGATCCTTGTTCTCGAGTATTTCCCTGTAGTCCTTCGTCACGAACTTCGGACTCATCTCCGCCGACACGGAATCCAGTTCCTCTCGGACGATGCTGCACACTGCAGTCAACTTCGCGTTCGGAATCTTGTAGAAGATATTCTCCGCATGTTTGCGGCCCAATCGGCCCAACCCGATGATTCCCAGTCGCACCTTATCCACGATGCACCCTCCCCGACTCCCTGCCCGGCAGGGAGCAGAACCCTCTTTCCTGCGTGGAGCCGTCGGTCACATGTTCAGCATTACCTTGAAGGCGTGCTCTTTGTCATGCGTTGCGACTTCGAACGCCTCATGGATCTTGTCCAGGGGAAAATGATGAGTGTTCAGCGCAGCAAAATCGTAGGTTCCACGAATACGGTCCATGAAGCGAATAGTCCGTTGGGCAAAGTTTTTCGTGCCTCCGGCGCCGGTAATCGCCAGCGTCCTCCAGATCGTCTTCCCTATTTCCAGGGGGATCTTTCTCCCGATCGAGTGACCGACAAGACGGACTCTCGCGCCGTGACCGCCGATGTCGAAAAGCGAGGCGATTGCGGCGTCGTTTCCTGAGCATTCGACCACCACTGTTCCCATCCGCCCCTCCGTCAGATCTGCAATCTCCTGAATCAGCCGATCCTTGGGGTCGATCACGTGCTCGGCTCCGTATTTCCTGGCACGTTCGCGCCGGGATGCGACAGGATCAACCACGATGGTCTTCGCTCCGGACGTTCTGGCCACCATGCAGGCCGACAGGCCGACGGGACCGGCGCCATTGATGATCGCGATGTCTGAGGCATCGATGTATCCGCCGTTTCCCCAGATGCCGAAATAGCCTATCGAGAAGGTTTCCACCCATCCGGCGTCCTCAAAACTCCATTCATCGGGAACCCGGTGCAGGTACTGCTCTTCGATCACCATGTACTCTGACATTCCCCCCGGCGAGTCAGGCCGGAACCCCGCTTCCCGCATGTTCATGCAGGCCGAGGGCATCAGCCCGTCCTGGCAATTTCTGCACACGCCGCACTGCATGACACAGTCGCCGGTCACCTTGAATCCGGGCTTCATGCTGCGGACCTCACTGCCGACCGCGGCCACTTGCCCTCCCCATTCATGACCAGGCGTGTAGGGGCCGAGGTCGTATCGCCCTTCCTTCGAATGGCCTTCGAGGCATTCAACGTCCGATCCGCATACCCCGCATGCCCCGACCTTCACGAGCACCTGGTTTGTCTTCAGTGCTGGTACTTCGACTTTCTCGATTCGCAGGTCGTGTGGCCCGTAAAAAAACGCTGTCTTCGCCTTCATCGTCCACCTCACTTGTATCAAGCAGTCATTTCGCCTGGCCGTTGCCTATGGAACCGATCCTTTCCGCTGATCTTCGCAAACGTTTGCAATGATGGGTAAAACTTACTTTACTCCCCCTTGCCGGATTGTCAAGCCTTTTCTTCCGCCAACAGCCATTCCGGGTTTGATCCGCCTGGAACGCGGCCAACGGCCGCGGCGGCACTGCGCGGCAGTCGGAACGAGAAGGTGCTGCCGCGCATCGGCTCGCTCACGACGGAGATGCCGCCCCTGTTGAGCTCCACGAGCTCCTTGCAGAGGATGAGCCCCATGCCGTTTCCTTTCTCTGATTCGGTGCCGGGACAGGAGAAATGCACGTCGATCCGGAAAAGCTTTTCCAGCTCCTCCCGGCTCATGCCCACACCGGTGTCCGACACGGAAACCAGCTGCCAGTCGCCTTCCTTCTCCGCCGAAAGCACGACCTGCCCCCCGCGAGGCGTGAACTTGACGGCGTTCGAGACGAGGTTTCGCAGCACGGTGGCGACCATGTTCTCGTCCGCGTAGGCCGCTGCGTCGAGGGACACCTGTGAAGCAATGCGGATCTCCTTGCTGGCTGCCGCGGAACTCTGCAGCTCCATGATTCCTTCGCACAGCTCGCCAATGCGGATGCACGTCGGGCGGACCTCCAGCCGCCCGGTCTGCGCGCGGGCCCACTGGAGGATGCACTCCAGGAGCTCCGCGCTTTGTAATGCCCCGTCGTGGAGGAGCGCACAAAGGTCCCGGACCTTCGAGGGTTCCAGCTCGTCGAATCTCCGCGCGAGGAGCTCGGAGATGGAGACCAGTCCGCCGATCGGGTTGCGAAGGTCGTGCGCGAGGATGGAAAAGAATTTGTCCTTCGAGAGGTTTGCCTTTCGCAGCTCCATCTCGTTTGCCTCGAGACGGACCTTTGCCCGTTCCAGCTCGCCGATGAGGGCAAGACGACCCCGGATCTTCCCGGAGAAAAGCGCTTGGTAGGCGAGAAAGAACGCGCCGATCTTCAGGAAATGGCCGATCAGGTTCTGGTACCCATAGGCGCTGACGTAGAGCGTCAGCACGAGCTCGCTCATGATCGTGAGACCACAGGAGGAGCAGAGCAGCCATCGCTCCTTGAGGTTCAGCGTGTCGGGGTTTCGCGCCACGAGGTATAGGGAAAGGGCAAACACTGCGGAAATCGCATACTCGCACCCTTTCTTGAACGGCGTGACCCCCACGCCTTCCACGAAACAGAGGGGGAAGTTGTCCCACCAGAACACGGAGAGCAGGGCCAGGACCGTGGCAGAACCAACGAGGGTGAAGGCGAGGGCCGGCGAGACCGCCCGCCGCCGTGCGAGCAGCGCGAATGCAAGGGTCACGGCAGCCTGCAGGGCCCGGGCGGCGATCCAGAGCCTCGTCGCATCGTCGTGCTGGTTTGCGAGCACTCCCATGCCCCGGTAGGAGAGCATGTGGAAGCAGTCCAGGACGGCGACGCCCAGGTACCCGATACCCAGCAGTACGAAAGGCTTTGCCTCGAGGTATCCGCGCGAGCTCCAGGAGATCATGAACACCGCGCACGCCACACTGATGCTGAAGATTTCCGCGAGGCTATGGAAAAGGAGATAGCTGAACCTGCTGGCGAGCAGGAGTCCCAGCACGACCGCGAGGGAGCACACCGCCGTTCGCAGAACCTTCACTTCGGGCCGGAGGGAGAGCCCCGGAAGAGCCGTCGACTCCATGGGGAGGATTGTAGCGGGCCGGTCACGGACATGTAAAGCGAGGCGGACTCGGACATCACCGCGCCGCCGGTCCGCGCCGCCCGACCGTGCCGTGCCTTGCGACACTCCCCGCAGAGGGCTATACAATTCCGGGGACGCCGGAAAGTGGATGGAAAGGGTCGTGGACCGGAAATGACGGACGTGTCAGCACGAGCACTGAGAGTGATGGAGCATGCCGCCCGAAAGGCGGGGGCGATCGCACGGCGGCACTACCTCTCGGAGTCCCTGGAAGTTCGGAAGAAGTCCGCGCCTGGTGACCTGGTCTCGACCGCCGATTTGGAAGCCGAAGAGGCCATTCTCGCGATCCTGCGGCGCGCCTTTCCCGGCGCGTCCATGGTGGCCGAGGAGAGCGGCGGCTTCCGTGACACAGGAACCGCATTCTACGTGGACCCGCTCGATGGGACGCTGAACTTCCTGCACGGCGTCCCCTTTTTCGCCGTATCGATCGGCTGCTGGATCGACGGTGCCCCCGTGGCCGGGGTCGTGCTCAACCCCGTGACCGCAGACGCCTACACCGCCGTACGGGGAGCGGGGGCGCGGAAGAACGGGAAATCGATCGCTGTGTCCACCGCCCCCGCTTTGAAGGATTCCCTGGTTGCAACCGGCTGGCCGTACGACCGCGGCAGCCGGACCCGGCTTTCCTCCGAGATGGATCGGCTTTACCAGGGGTCCCAGAATCTGCGTGCGTTCGGCTGCGCCAGTTTGGCGTTCTGCTTCGTCGCGGAAGGGGCTTTCGACGGGTACTGGGAACGGGACCTGCAGCCCTGGGACATGGCGGCCGGGGCTCTGATCTTGCGCGAGGCGGGCGGAATCGTCACCTCGCTGTCCGGCAGCGGCTTCGATCTCGGCTCGGGCAACATCGCGGCCTCCAACGGCCGCATCCACACGGAGCTGATCAGCCTCTTGAAAGAGGCAAGGAGGAGGAACTGATGAAATACCGGCGGCTGGGAAACACGGGGGTCATTGTGAGCGAAGTGGCGCTGGGAACGATGCAGTTCGGCGGCCGCATGAACATGGGAAACCTCGACCAGGAAGCCACGACGAAGATGGTGAAGCTCGCCCTCGACCGGGGGATCAACTTCATCGACACGGCGGACGTGTACAGCCGCGGTGAGAGCGAGACGCTTCTCGGCAACGCCCTGAAGGGAGTGCGGGAGGAGATCGTCCTGGCCACCAAGGTCCGCCTGCCCATGAGCGAGAACTTCAACAGGAGCGGCGCCACCCGCGTGAACATCATGCGCGGGATCGAGTCCAGCCTGAGGCGCCTCCAGACCGACCACGTGGACCTCTACCAGGTGCACGGCTGGGACAGCAACACGCCGCTGGAAGAAACGCTGCGAACGCTGGACGACGTGGTGCGCCAGGGGAAGTCGCGCTACATCGGCCTGAGCAACCACCTCTCGTGGCAGGCGGCGGTTGCGATCTCGCTGCAGGAGCGCATGGGGCTGGAAAAGTACGCCACGGCGCAGATGTACTACAGCCTCGTCGGCCGTGGCCTCGAGCACGAGTTCCAGTCCTACGCCCAGTACGCGGGACTCGGCATCCTCGTGTGGAGCCCGCTCGCCGGCGGGTTCCTCGCGGGCAAGTACGGCCGCGCCAGTCCTCCCACCTCGGGGACGCGCTTCGCGGAGGCCGGCCAGTTCGTGCCCTTCGACAAGGAGACGGGGTGGCACGTGGTGGACGCGCTGAAACTGGTGGCGGATCGGCACGGGGTGAGCCCCGCGCGGGCGGCCCTGGCCTGGGTGCTGGCTCGCCCGGCGGTCTCCAGCGTCATCATCGCCGCGCGCAAGCTCGAGACATTGGAGGACAACATCAAGGCGGTGGATCTCCACCTTTCGGAAGAGGACGGGCGGCTGCTGGATTCCGTCTCTGACCCCGGCACGCCGTACCCGAAGTGGATGGTGCTCCAGCTGGACGCGGCGGAAGATCCGCGGCCCCGCGTGCTGCATCCGGAACGCTACGCGGACGGGGGCCCGTGGAAGGACCTCCGCGGCACGAAGTGGTCCGGATAGCGCGTGAACGGGGCTAAAAATTGACCGTTGCGCTCAGGATCGTGAAGAACTGGTTGTTGGTGATCGCGCCCGTGGTCGGGTTCACCGAGATCACGTATTCGCCATTGTTGGCGCCCAGGTACGAGCCCACCTGGATCTCCAGCGTGAAATTGCTCACCGGCTCGTAGGAAAGACCGACCAGCGCGATCGCCGACATGTCGGAGAAGTTGCAGAGGCCGTCCAGGGAGAGTGTCATATTGGTCAGTCCGAAGTCTGCGATCGAGATGAACAGTGCTCCGTAGTATTGCCCGTAGTAGCCGGCGTGGTAGTACGTCGAATAGAAAGTGTCCAGGTTCTGGTCGGTGAGATCCTGGAACATGTTCTGGTTGTAGCCGTCCGAGTTCCAGAAGAACTCCGTCATCACGGAAATCCTGTCCTGAACGTCGAACGCATCGAAGGTGCGCGAAAGGCCGACGTCCACCTTGGGAACCAGCTGGTTTGTGACCGAGTAGGCATTGCCGTTCGTATCGAGCTTCTGCTGGTTGTCTCCGTATGACAGGCTTGCCTCGCCGGTCATGTTCAGCTCCCAGAAAAGCGGCGCGGTGAGGTCCGCGCCGAAGACGGGGATCTTCTGGTACTCGTACCAGCCTACCAGTCCGAACTCCGCCTTGCCGACCAGGACCTCCGTCCGTGCCGCGTAGGCGACATCGGTGAGATCCTGGACGTCGTTCAGGTTGATGAAGGTATAGAGGTGGAAAGCGGAAGAGAAGGTCACGTCCCCGCGCAAACCGAACACTCCGTCCAGGAGAGCGTTGAGGTTCGTGAAGCTCTTGTGCGAGACGTTGATGAGGTCGGTCGGGTTCCAGAAATAGCCCGTGCCCCACTGGAGCACCTGCTTTCCCGCGCGAAAATAGACCGTGTTGGCGAAGTTGAAGTCGACGAACACCTCCTTGATGTCGAGGAGCGTGGACTGGTTCTGGACCAGCGTCAGCGTCGGGGGCAGCGACGCCGGAAACCCGGTGAAAGTTTCCGGCACCGGTACGCCCGTGGGCACGTAGTTGACATTCAAATCCATGAACATCCGGTAGCTCTTCGGCAGCCGGGCATCGACGAGAAAGTCAGCAAGGACACTGTTGGCGAAGGTGTTGTCGTCGATGCCGGTGACGCCCGCTACGAAGTTGCGGGTCATCGTGTAGGCGCTGAGGGACTGCAGCTCGCCGGAAAATCCGAGTTTTTCCTTTTCCACCTCGACTGCTTCCGCGGCGTTCGCCTTCTCGGCGGCTCCCTGCTTCGCCTCGACGTCGGCGGAGCCGAAGAACTCATCCTCCGAGGAAGACGTGGCGGCCTGCTGCCCGGCGGCCGGCTGCGCGCCGGCCTGTTGCCCGCCGCCCTGCTGCCCGGCCGCGGGTGCCGCCGGGGCGGGCTGGGCCGCCGGGGGCTGACTGGCTGCCGGGGCCTCGGCCTGCGCGAACAGGCCGGAGCCGGCCAGGCAGACCGCGAGCGCGCTCACGATCAGGTACTTCTTCATGTTGCTTCCTACTTGCTCAAGCTCTCCAGGTACGACTTGTCGAACTTGTAGTCATCGACCTTGCTGAAGGTGATGCCGGTGATCTCCAGCACGGACACGCGGCCTTTCTCCACCTCGTCGGTGAACTTCATCAGCAGCGGCACGTAGCGGCCGTCCACGTTCTTGTAGCTGGTATACAGGTCCGTCTCCATCAACGTTCCCGAGAGGCTGTAGCACTCCCGCTTCAACTCCAGGAACTTGTCCCGGGTCACCCACATCACCAGCTTGGGGTACTTCACGTCGTTGACCTTTGCCGTGACCTCGACCTTGTACACCGGGATCTTCCCCCCGCCGATGGTCTCCTCCGAGATGATATCCTTGCCCGCGGCATCCAGGGACGGCTTGTACAGGTCCTTGAACTTGCGCGTCTCCATGTCCCCGGCGCTCGCGTTGGAGCCCCCGATCTTTTCGTCGCGCCCGATGTGCGTGAAGGTGCGCGTGGCGCGCTTGTACATCCACAGGTTGTCCCCCACGCGCATGTACCCGTTGCCGCGATCGCTCTCGGGGTCCGCGATCACGATAAGAAACGCGTCGTCGATGTCGCGCCGATAGTACACGCTGTTGATCACCTTGGTTCCCTGCTCGGGATCCCGCGTGGTGATGCGGGCCTCGGCGGTCATGTCGCTCTTCAGCTGGAGATTGGTGTCCACGTAGCCGATGATCTCCGCCACCGATGGATTGGCCCACAGGGCCGGGGCCAGCAGGAGCAGCCCCAGCGCCAGTGTCATGCCCTTGGCTTTCATTACTCTCTCCTACTCGTAGTGGCGCAGCGCGTCTGCCACCCGCAGTTTCGCCGCGCGCCGCGCCGTGAAAAACGCGATGACAAAGGCCACGAGCACGATGGTGAGGAAGTTCACGAGGATCGTGGTGGCCTTCGGGACGAAATACATGTGCTTCTGCACGAAGAACATGCTGAACGGATTGTCCCGGAGATCGAAGGTGGGGAGGGACAGGAGCGCCATCAGGCCGTAGGCCAGGAGGACGCCGGCCACGCTGGCCAGGAACGCGAGGAAGACGATCTCCATGACGAACACGGAGCGCACGTCCCCGCGCTGCATCCCGATGGCCCGATTGGTGCCGATCTCGCGCGTGCGCTCGCGGATGCTCATTCGCATGGTGTTCATGACGCCGATGAGGATGACGAAGAACAGGATCAGGACGGCGACCAGGGAAACGGTATTCAGACCCTTCTGGAAGTCCACGATGACGCTCGCGTTCTCGAACATCGTCTGGACATCCACTTTCGCGCCCTTCCAGGGTTCCCTGCCCAGTTGGAGGCGCTTCTTCATGGCCGCGTCCGTGTTCGGGCTCCGCGGCATGAGGTCCCACTCGGGGAGGAGCGCCTTGAAGAGCGGCGCATCATGCGCGGCCAGGGCGGGCTGCCGGGGGATGTTCCAGAAGTAGGACTGGTAGAAGACATCCTCGTTGGCAAAGGCGGTGGCCGGGGCAAAGGACGGCACCGGCTTCACGATACCTTTCACGACCACCCCTCGTTCGACCTGGTCCGTTCCGCTCCGAGGCGCGTATGAGTAGGTGAGAGGCGTGCCGACCCGCGCGCCCAGCTGGGCTGCCAGGGTTTCCGTGAGGATGATCCCATCCTTCGCATCTGCCGCTGTCTTCAGGTCCCCCTGCACGAACTGCAGGTTGTCCGCAGCGACCTCGTACGCCGCGGGATCGGACTGCAGCTTCAGGGCGAACGTGTCCGCCGCCGCGCGGGTGCTTCCGGTGACGAACAGGGCTTCCACGCCGGCGGCCTCGGGCAGCAGAGCGGCATGCAGCTTGTTGGCCTCGGCGATCACCTTCTGGGCGTTTTCCGGGTACGTGGTGACGATATTCAGGCCGAGGGACTCGTCGGGCTGGAGATTCAGGAGCCCCCGCAGGGTGTCCTGGTCGACGAAGGCCGCCACGTCCATGAACATGTTTTCCGAGGGAATGAGGCCGACCACCTTGAACTTCGGCGCCTGGGACTGGCCGTAGACCGTGTCAAACCGCACGGTCACGATGTCGTTCATCCCGACGTTGATGTCCCGGGCGGCGTTCTTGTAGAGGATGATCCCGGGGAAGACGTCCGGCTTGAAGATGTCCCGCGGGTTGCCCGCCTCCAGCTGCGTCTCGCTGTAGAAGTCCGCGTCCCGGGGGATGCCGATCAGCGCGCACAGGCCGGTCTTGCCGTTGCCGATGCTCCGGCCGAAGGCGCTCACCGTCACGTCGATCCGCTTGATGCCCGTCACGTTCTTCCTGATCAGCGCGATGAAACGGGGGGTGTCGCGAATGACGTCGCTGCGCCGCGTCGTGTACGAATCCTCGATCACCCGGATGTGCCCGGTCATGTAGACCATGACCTTGTTGAACAGGATATCGGTGAGCCCGCTGGTGAAGGAGGCGGTCACCACGAGGATGCACATCCCGACGGCGATCCCGATCCCCAGGAGGAGGTTCCTGCGGAACTGCCGCACCATGTTGCGGACCGCGATGGCCGCCACGACCCGCAGGCTTCTCACCCGCGAGACAATCGATCCCACGTTGCGTTTCATGTTTTCCGTTCCTTGCTAGTGCCTGTTGATGGCGTCCAGCGGCGTGATCTTCCGCGCGACGACAAGGGGATAGATGACCGCGAGGATGGTGACGATGC
>JBKQPS010000027.1:0-14927 GCA_052144915.1 Spirochaetia bacterium
AGATGCGCCGGGGCCTGCTGCGGAAAGATCACCCGTGAGGAGTACCAGAAGATCGTGGACGGGGTGCGCACGCTTCTCTCGGGTCGAACTGACGAGCTGCTGCGGGAGTTGAGGCTGAAGATGAAGGCCGCTTCCGACGCGCAGGATTTCGAGCGCGCCGCGCGGCTCCGGAACCAGATCCTTGCAATCGAGGAGGTATCCGGCGACCAGCGCGTCATGGAGTTCACCGAAGAGGACCGGGACTACATCGCCCTGGCGCCGTGCGCCGAGGAGCTGGTGGTGGTGGTCCTCCAGGTGCGCGAAGGGAAGCTCCTCGGCAAGGAGGTCTTCCGGGTCGCGGAGTATTCCCCGGACGAGGAGGCGCTGGCCCATTTCATCGCGCGCTACTACGCCGAGCGGAAGACCATTCCGACCGCCGTGTACGTCGGCCGGCAGATCGACGCGGAGAATCTCTCCGCTTTCCTGCGGGAGCTCGCCGGCCGGCAGATCGCGGTGAAGGTGCCCCAGAGGGGCAAACACACGCAGCTCCTGGCGATGGCGGAAGCGAATGCCCGGGAGGAAGCGGCGAAGGCGGTGCACGGGGCGGAGATGAGCGCTGCTCTCGAGGGCCTGCAGGCGGACCTGCTCCTGCCCCGCGTACCGCGAAGGATCGAGGGATTCGACATCGCGCACCTCGAGGGGACCGACACGATCGCCTCCATGGTGCGGTTTACCGACGGGCGGCCGGACCGCAGGCTCTATCGCGCCTTCTCCATCCGGAGCCTCGACGGGAAGGTCGACGACTTCGAATCAATCCGGGAGGCCGTGGCCCGCCGGTACACGCGCGTGCTGAACGAGGAGCTGGACCGGCCCGACCTCATCCTCATCGACGGCGGCAAAGGCCAGCTCTCCGCGGCGAAAGGGGTGCTGGAGAGCCTCGGGCTGGGAGCGATCCCGGTCATCGGCCTGGCGAAGAAGCAGGAGGAGATCTACATGCCCGGCCGCGACGGCCCTCTCCTCCTCGACGAAGCGTCGGCGAGCCTGCGGATCCTGGAAGCGGTTCGCAACGAATCCCACCGATTCGCCACGAAGCTGAACAAAAAGCGGCGGACGAAGCGCCTGACCCTGGCGGTGCTCGAAGGGGTGCCCGGCATCGGGGCGTCGAGAAGCCGCCGGTTGATGGAGGCCTTCGGATCGGTGGAGGCGATTCTCGGCGCGACCCCCGAAGAGCTTCAGAAAAAGGCAGGTCTTCCTAGAGAGACAGCCGCCATGCTCCTTGTCCGCCTCTCTGAACCACGTAGTACACCATCAGGCGCAGGAGCAGACCGTGGAGGTCTGCCTTCACGGACCTGAACCGCTCGTCGAACTCCACGAGGAGCTGGACGATCGTCTCGATCTCCGCCGCGCTGAAGCTCCGGCTGCCGTCGACGTAGGTCTTCTGATTCTTCTTGCTGAAGATCCTCAGGCGGGGGAATGCCTCCGCGCTCTCGTAGTTGGCTGCCCGCAGTCTTTTGTAGGCTGCCAGCTTCCTGAACTGCAGGAGCAGCCCGCCTGCCAGCTGCGTGGCGTCGGCTTCCCGGGAAAGAAGGATCTTGTCGAGGACCTCCTGCGCCGGGAGGAGCTCTCGGGCGCAGATCCTGTCGAACAGGGTGAACACGTTTTCTTCCTTGGAATGGTAGATGTACTGCTCCACGCTCTCCAGCGTGAGGACGGCGTCCGGCCCGAAGAACAGCGCCAGCCGCTCGCACTCGACGCGCATGTCGCGCGTGTTGTTCTCCACCATGTCCAGGATATATTCCACCGCTTCCGGGGCAATGGAGATCTTTCTCTGGCGGAAGAAGCTCGTCACCCACCCCTGCTTCTGGTTGTCGAACATCTCCCAGAAGACCTTCTGGTGCTCGAACGGAACCGCGCCCGGCGTCTTCTTCTTCTGATCCCCCGTGATCCTGCGGTCGATATCCCCCGAGAAGCCCGGGCTCAGGAGGAGCAGCGTGGCATCCGGCGCGGGGGAGGCAAGATACTCGACGAGCGTGGCCACCTCGTCCGTGCCTTTCACCTCTTCCGCATTGGAGACGATCACCAGGCGGTGCCGCGCGAACAGCGACATGTTGCGCAGGCGCAGCACGATCTCCGCCATGCCCGTCTCCCCGGCCGCGAACCGCGACCTCTCCGGGGGCTCGCCGAGGCGGGCAGTGAGGGCTTCGGTAATCTTCTCGATGTAGGCCGACTTCTCCCCCTCTTCGGGTCCGAGGAGGAGCCGGGCAGGAGGCTCTCGTGCGGGGGACGGTGCCTTCGGTCCCGCGGGGCTCACGTATAGCTTCTCATGAGGAAGGCGAGCTTGCCGAGGATCCGGACATTCTGCGTGTACAGGGGCGGGTATTTCGGGTTTTCCGCTTTCAGGCGCACGCGGTTCTTCTCCACGTAGAACCGCTTCAGGGTCACTGCGTCGTCCACCATGGCCACGACGATGTCGCCGTTGTCCGCGGTGTTCTGGTGGGTCACCACCACGACGTCGCCGTCCATGATGCCCGCGTCCTTCATGCTGTCCCCCTTCACCTGCAGGGCGAAATGGGTGGACGCACCGAGGGAGGCGGCCGGCACCTGGACGTAACCCTGGAGATTCTCCTCCGCGAACAGCGGCCTGCCCGCGGCCACGTTTCCCAGGAGCGGCACCGAGGCCACCTCGTCCTTGTCCGCTTCCGCGTCCCGCACGATCTCGATCGCGCGCGAGCGGTTCTCGTGGCAGCGGAGGAATCCCTTCTTCTCCAGCGCCTTCACGTGGTCATAGCTGCCCTTCACGGAGAAACGGAAGTTCGTGGCGATCTCGCGGATGGTGGGGGGATAGCTGTTGATGCGGATGAACTCCCGAATGAAATCGAAGACTTCGCGCTGCCGCTGGGTGAGGCCTTTCATTTCCTGTTATTTCTCCGTTGTCATTTTCAACTTCTTCATCTTGCTGTGAAGGTTGCTCGCATACACGCCCAGCGAACCGGCGGTCCGCGAGACGTTGCCCCCGTTCTCCCGCAGCCGCGCGGCGATCAACTCCCGCTCGAAGGTGTCACGCGCCTGCGCGAGGCTCATGCCGTCGTAGGCGGTGAGCGCACCGTTCGCCTCTGCCGGCGCGGCGGCGCCCAGGAATGACTTCACCGATGCGGCGCTGATGACCGCTTCCTCCGTCATGATATTAACTCTCTCCACGAAATTTTTCAATTCCCTGATGTTGCCCGGCCAATGGTACTCGCACAGCACCTTCATGCCCTCCGGGGAGACTGCGCGCGGCGCCTTCTCGGAGGGACGCTTGAACCTCTCCATGAAGTAGACCACCAGGGCCGGCAGGTCTTCCAGGCGATCGCGCAGGGGAGGGACGTGGATCGGCACGACGTTGATGCGGAAGAACAGGTCCTCGCGGAACCTGCCGCGGGCGATCTCCGCGCGGATGTCCTTGTTTGTCGCGGCGATCACCCGGACGTCCACGGTGAGGGATTCCTCGCCGCCGACCCGCTCGAAGCGCATCTCCTGCAGAACCCGCAGGACCTTGGCCTGGGTGACCAGCGACATGTCGGCCACCTCGTCGAGGAAGAGCGTGCCGTGGTCCGCCGCTTCCACCTTGCCGCGCCGGCGCTGGAGCGCACTGGTGAACGCCCCCTTCTCGTGGCCGAAAAGCTCGCTCTCGATCAGCGTCTCGGGGATGGCGGCGCAGTTCAGCTCGACGAACGGCCCGGAGGCGCGCGCGCTGCGGGCGTGGATTTCGCGGGCCACCAGCTCCTTGCCCGTTCCGTTCTCTCCCACGATGAGGATCCGGGAATCGCTCGCGGCCGACTGCGCGATGAGCTCGCGCACCGCGCGCATCCCCTTGCTGTCCCCGACCATCCGGTCGTCCATGAAAATGCTGTTGCGCAGCGTCCTGTTCTCCCGGCGGAGGTCTTCGATCGCCAGGGCGTTGCGCACCACGGTCATCGTTCGGTCGAGGGACAGGGGCTTCTCCAGGAAATCGAACGCGCCCATCTTGGTGGCTTGCACCGCCAGGGAAATGTTGGCGTGTCCCGAGATCATGATGACTTCCATGTCGGGGAACTGCTCGCGGATGCGCTTCAGCACGTCCATGCCGCCCATGTGCGGCAGCCAGACGTCCAGGAAGACGAGGTCCACGGTCGTCGCGGCCAGCTCGGCCAGCCCGAGGATCCCGTCCTCGACGGCGAGCACCTTGTACCCCTCGTCCTCCAGGACGTCCCTCAGGACGGTGCGGATGCCCGGTTCATCGTCGATGATGAGGATCGTTCTCACGCCTCGGTCCCTCTCGCCGCCGGAGGCGGATTTGGCGCCGCCGGGGACGGATTTGGTGGCGCTGGAGGCGGATTTGGGGCCGCCGGGGACGGACCAGGCGCCGTCACTGGCAGGTCGATGAAGAAGGTCGTCCCGCGCACCCCGTCGCTTTCCGCCCAGACGTTCCCGCCGTGGTCGAAGACAATGCGCTGCACGATCGCCAGGCCCAGGCCCGTGCCGCCGTTCTTGGTGGTGAAGTATGGATCGAAGATGCTCTCCATGTCCGCCTCCGGGATGCCGACCCCGGAGTCGCTCACCGCAATGCGGCAGAATCCTCTCTGGGCCTTTTTCACCACGTCTGCCCGCACGGACAGGAGGCCGCCGTCCGGCATCGCCTGAATGCCGTTGGTGAACAGGTTGGCGAACACGCGCTTCATCTGGTCCCTGTCGGCCGACACGACGAGAGCCGCCGGCACCTCGGCACAGTCGATGCGCACCGTGGCCGAGAGGTTCCAGTAGACGTTGGCGACCTCTTCCAGGAGCTGCCGAAGGGGAAACACGGCAGGCCGGGGCAGGGGAAGCTTCGCGAAGTCGCCGAACTCGCGCAACATCGTTTCCAGGTTGTCCACCTCGGTGATGATCGACGCGACGGCGGGCGGAAGCACCTTGTCGAAGTCCGGCGCGTTCTCGCCGTGCTTCTTCAGCAGCCGTTGCGCCGAGAGCTTGATCGGGGTGAGGGGATTCCTGATCTCATGCGCCAGACGCTGGGCGATCTCCTGCCACGCGGTGATCCGTTCCGCGTGGAGGAGCTTGCGGCGGGAGCGCTCCAACTCGGCGATCATGCCGTTGAAGGAATCCACCAGCGCGGCCAGCTCGTCCCGCGGGCGGGTGAGGATGCGGAAGCTGAAGTCTCCCTCGGCGACGCGCCGGGTGGCATCCTCCAGGTGTGCGATCGGGCTGATGATCCGCTCCGAGAGCAGGAGGCTTACGAGGATGGTGATGAAGAAGATGGGCAGGGTGAAGAGGAAGAAGAAGCCGACCAGGACCAGGCGAAAGAGGTCGCGGAACTGGTCCAGCGCGGTGAAGACGGTCAGGCTCTGCGTGATCCGCCTCACATTGGTGAACAGGTCGGTGGACAGCAGGGCGCTTGCCACGGCCGTGACAGCCGTACCGCTGACCACCAGCACCTTCGAGTCTCGGAGTATCGTCACGTCCGTCCTGTCTTCCCGCTGGGTGCCTCCCGCGGGGGGCACCGCGGCCAATCGGGCGCGCGGGTCACCGGCAAAGGCGAGCTCGCTGCCGTCCGACCGGAACAGCTGCAGGGCACCGATCCCCTGGTTCACCGCCTGGACCTCGGGCCACGAGCGCTCAGGTGCCGTGACGAAGCGGCCGAGGAGGGCCGGTGCGAGGGGGCCGTCCACGAATGACCGGAGGCCTTCGAGGCGCTCATCGTAGTAGGAGATCACCAGGTCGCGGGCACTTCGCAGGGCATCGCCGATGGAAGTACTGAACCAGGTTCCCATGGCCGAATTGACGAAGGTGATTCCCAGCATTGCCTGCGGCCCGGCCGAAAGGACCGCGACGAGGATGAAGAACAGAAGGAGCCGGAGGCGAAGCCCGGCCCCCGGCTGGCGCAGCGCCCTCTGGCGGATCAGCCGCGAAAACTGGAAGACCGTCACCCCCATGAGCACGAGGGGCAGGACAAGCGCCACGATCAGGGCGACGGTGGACGCCGCGGGATCGGCGCCAGCCACGGTGGTGATGAAGGTGTGGGAGAAGGCAATGATGATGCCGATGAGCACGAGGAAGAGCAGGATCAGGACGAGCAGCCCGCGGGAGGTGTTCTCCGCCATCGCGGCGCGGTCGATGAACCCTTTCACGGCGCGTCCCGCCGCACCCACGGCGTGGCGACGTTCGCCGCGGCGCCGGCCAGGCCGATGAGAGTCAGGGGCGGCATCAAGCGCACCGGCTCGAACTGCGCCCGCGCCGTCACGTAAAGGCGATGCCTATCGGCGGCCGCCGCGTCGAAGCCGAACACCTCTTCGAGGGCGAAAAATCCGCGGAGGAGCTCGTCCGGCTGCGCGTAGGTCCTCTGTGGCTTGCCTCCCTCCTCCACGACGAAAACCCGGTCCAGGAAGTCCCAGAAGGCGCTGCGCGCGACTGTCCGCTCGGAGAGCAGGCGGTCGCCGGCGAAGGAGAACGCCGGCCGGCGCTTCTCGTACAGGCGCGTGGTGAAGGTGATGCGGGACTCCAGCCCCTTGCGCAGGGAATCGATCACCTCGTCCGCGCGGGCCCAGCGGAACGAAAGGGACGCGGACAGCGCACTGCCGTGCTGTTCGACGGACATCTCGATGGCCTGGGCAGACGCCGCAACGGCCGCGGCGAGCAGGAGCAGGGCGGCAGATGCCGTGCCCAGCCGCGCCGCCCTATTCCTCCTCGAAGCGGTTGTCGAAGAGCCTCTGGATGGCATCCACGGCGTCCGCCTCATCGGGCCCTTCCGCGATGATCTTCAGGGGCGTGTTGAATGTCGCCCCGAGAGTGATCACGCCCATGATCGACTTGCCGTTCACCCTCTCGGAATCCTTCTCTATGGAGATCTGCGACGCGAAGCTGCTGGCGGTCTTCACCAGCAGCGCCGCCGGCCGGGCGTGCATGCCCGCGCGGTTGCGGATCGTGACGATGCGCTCGACCATGTACCCTCATTTCTCGTTGAGGAAGATTCCCCGCGTGCTCTCCCCTTCCAGCCAGTTCATCACGTTGCGGTTGAACTCCCGGGCGGAGTAGTAGCCCATCTTTTTCAGGCGCTCATTGCGGGCGGCGGTCTCAATGATCACAGGGATATTGCGCCCCGGCTTGATGGGCACCGTCACGCACGGCGCGTGCACGCCGAGGATGTCCATCGTGTCCTCTTCCGCGCCGATGCGGTCATAGTTTTTTTCCGCGTCCCAGAATTCCAGCTGCACGACAAGCTGGATCTGCTTCTTGTCCCGGATAGCCCCCACCCCGAAGAGATGGGTGATGTTGATGATACCGAGGCCCCGTATCTCCATGTGATGGCTCACGACCTGCGCGCCAGTGCCCATGAGGATGTTGCCGCTCACGCGGCGGATCTCCACCGCATCGTCGGCGATGAGCCGGTGCCCCCGCTCGATGAGCGAGAGGGCCGATTCACTCTTTCCGACGCCGCTGTCGCCCATGATCAGCACGCCGATGCCGAACACCTCCACCAGCACGCCGTGCAGGGTGGTCTTGGGCGCGAAGATCGTGGAGAGCACCCGCAGGATCCGCATCGTGAACTCCGAGGAAGAGAGGGGCGTCTGGAGAATGGGACACTGGGCCCTCTCCGCGATCTCGGTGAAGTCCTCCGTGGGCTGCAGCGAATGGGTGAACACGCAGCAGGGAATCGAGTAGGTGAACAGCTTCTCCATCTCCTCGCGGCGCTTCTCTTTGGCGAGCTTCTGCAGAAACGCGTTCTCCCCGCGCCCGAATATCTGGATGCGCTGGAAGGCGAAGTTCTCGTAGAAGCCGCCCAGCTCCAGCCCCGGCCTGTTGATCTCCGTGACGGTGATCTCCCGGATGAGCCCGGGCCGTCCCCCGATGCACTTCAGGTCCAGGGCGTCATTCTCCCGCAGGTCGAGCTGCAGGAGGTCGAGGACCAGGAACTTTTCCTTTGAGCCCTGCGCCACGCTCACCCTGCCTACTCTTCGGCCACACCGGGCTCCTGCTTCTTGTGGTGGTCCTTGATCCGGGACTTCTCCTTTTCGATCACTGCTTCCAGCTTGTCGTACAGATCGTCGATGCCCTTGTTCAGGTCGAAGTTCTCCACGCCGACGTGCTTCGAGGCGCCCCAGCGGAAGTTCAGGGTCGTCTCCAGCTTGAAGAGGCTTTTTTCCCGGGAGATATTCAGAAGGAAATCCACGATGAGGTCCCGCCCGAAATCCAGGCGCGGCATCTTCGCATCGATATAGTCCTGGATCCGCTTGCTCACCTCGACGTGTATCCCCTTGATTTCGACGTTCATGTCCGCCTCCTCTGGTAGGACGATTCGATCGCGAGCTCGCCCCGGTACTTGGCGACTGTTCTTCGCGCCAGGGAAACTCCCTTGGCGGCGAGGAGCTCGACGATCTTCTGGTCCGACAGCCCCCGCCCGCCGGAGCCGTGCGTCTCGGTCCGCGGCCCCCCCGGCGCCTGCTTCGCCCTCTCCTGAACGATGATCTCCCGGATGATCTCTTTCACTCCCTCCTTTGAGAACTTTCTCCCGGTGGCGCCCGTGGCCGGCACCGAGTTGGAGAAAAAGTGCTTCAGTGCAAAGATACCCCACTCGGTTTGAATGTACTTCGAGGAGGTGATGCGGGACACCGTGGCCTCGTGGACGCCGATTTCCGCCGCCACGTCTTTCAACGTCAGCGGGCGCATGTACTTCGGGCCTTTGAGGAAGAACTCCCGCTGGAACTCCACGATGGCACGGCACACCTTCAGGAGGGTTTCATTTCTCTGGCCGATCGTCCGGATGAACCACCGCGCGTCCTGCAGGTTCTGCGTCACGAACTGCCGGGTCTTCGGATCTTTCGCCTCCCCCTTTCGCCGGGCCATGTCGGCGAACAGGGGGTTGATTCCGAGCACGGGGATCATCTCGTCGTTCAGGACGATCACGAACTCTCCGTCCCTCAGCGCCACCTGCACGTCGGGAAGCACGTAGCGCACGACGTCCCGGGAGAAGTTGCGCCCGGGGAGCGGGTCCAGGGTGCGGATGAAGGCCACGATTTCCTTCAGGGCGGCCTCCGAGATTCGCATTCCCTTTTCGATCTCTCTCAGGCGCTGTTTCTCCAGCGCCTCCAGCCAGTTCTCCACGACCTCCGCCGCCCGGGGGTGCGGACGGGCGTGCGCGCGGATCTGCACGAGGAGGCTCTCCCGCACGTCCTTCACGCACGTCCCGACGGGATCGAAACCCCGCACGAGCTCCAGGACCCGGGGGATGAGGTCCTTGTCCTCGTCCTGGCACAGGATTTCCAGCGGCTCCTTGTGGAAGCCGTTTTCATCGAGATTGCGGATCAGCAGCTCCCCGAGCCGGAACCACTCTTCCGGGATCGGCTGCAGGGCCAGCTGCGACAGCAGGTGCTCCTGGAGGCTCTCGGGCATCGAGAGGGCGCCTTCGATGAACTGCCGGCGCGCATCACTGGCCGCCTCCCCGTCCGCCCTCGCGTACCCGGAGTCCGAGCTGTGATCGAACCAGTCACCCTCGCCGTCGCCGCCCTCGCGGGCCGGCAGCGAATCCAGGGACACGGTCGAGCGGTCTTCTTCCACCTGGAGCGCGGGGTTCTTCTCCAGCTCCTCCTCGATCGTTGTCTTCAGGTCCTGCAGGGGCAGCGCCATGAGCCGCACAGCCTGGTAGAGCTGCGGGGTCATCTTCAGCTTCTGTACCTGTTTCAGGACCGGTCTCTGGGACTGCACCATGCCTCCGGGGAGGATTGTGTGGCACGGCCGCAGCATTTGTCAACTTTGAAAGAAGCAAGATTCGGGCCGTCCGGGCATACCCTGCCCTCGATCTGCCCTTTAGATTTCGAACTCGTGTCCCAGGTAGATCGACCGGGCGACCTCGCTCGCCAGCAGTTCCTCCCGCGTTCCGCTCACCAGGATCTCCCCGCGGTTGATGATATGGGAGCGATGAGTGATCTGCAGGGTGTCGCGCACGTTGTGATCAGTGATCAGGACGCCGATGCCTCTCTCCGACAGCCCCTGCACGATCGTCTTCAGCTCGGAAACGGTGATCGGGTCGATGCCGGCGAATGGCTCGTCCAGGAGGAGAAACTTCGGCTCGATTGCGAGCGAGCGGGCGATTTCCGTCCTCCTCCTCTCCCCGCCGGAGAGGGTGTACGCCCTTTGTTTCCGCAGCGCAGTGATCCCGAGGTCTTCCAGGAGCTTGTCCAGGAGAATGTTCCTTTCCCTGGCGGTGAGCCCCGGGCGCGTTTCGAGTATCGCAAGGACGTTGTCTTCGACGGTGAGCTTCCGAAAAATCGAGGGCTCTTGAGGCAGGTAGGAAACCCCGAGACGGGCGCGGCGGTACATGGGCAATCCCGAGATGTCCCTTCCGTTCAGCCATATCCTCCCCGCACTGGGGCGGATGAAGCCGACCACCATGTAGAAGACCGTCGTCTTTCCGGCGCCGTTCGGACCGAGCAGGCCCACGACCTCCCCGCTTTCCATCCGGAAAGTGACCTCTCGAACCGCCTGCACGTGTCCGAAGCTTTTCTCCAGCCCTTCGAGGAAAAGGGTGCCTACGGCGGTCACTGCCCGGTCGCCTTGGCGGAATCGGGGGCCGCGCCTGCGCCGGGGGCCGTACCCGTGCCGGGTGCCGGGCTGGTGCCGGGGGCCGCGCCTGCGCCGGGAGCCGTGCCCGTGCCGGATGCCGGGCCCGTGCCGGGTGCCGCGCTCGGTGCGGTCCCTGATGTCTCAGGGGTGCTCTTCCCCTTGTCCTGCAGGGTGCCCTGGACGCTGCCTTCCAGGGTGATGTCCTCGGTGTCCAGGTTGACCGTGATGCGCGCCGCCTGGTAGATGTCTCCTCCCTTGGATACCCAGGGCATTCCCGAGAGCTCCAGGATCTTCTTGTCCCGCTGGTAGCGCGCGAACTCGGATCGACAGACGATGTCCTTCTTGAAGATCCGCACCCCGATCTCCACGATGGTGATCTGCTCGGTGTCACGGTCCTCGATGAAACCGCCCTTCACCACCATCTCGTTCTTCACGTCGGCCATCATCGCATTGCCGCGGATTCGCGCGATCTTGCGTTCCCGGTCGTAGAAGAGATCCTGGCTGGAGAGGTCGAGGCCGCGGCGGGCATCGACCACGTGAACATTACCGTGGCACTGCGCGTAGATGAAGTCCTTGCCGAACAGCTCGATGCTATCGGCGGTGATGCGCATGTCCTGCGATTGCACCGTGCCATGCCCGGTGAGGAGCGCGTGCTGTCCCCCCTCGGCGAGGGTCATGGTCGTCGAATCCCCGGAGAAGCTGAATTTCTCCGCGTTCAGGAGCGCCGCGGCTGCAAAATAGAGGACGGCGATTGCGACGCGCACCCCGCGAGGCACAGGCCCTGCAGACGAACGCGGTCCGCTATTTCGGTTGCCACACATACGTGCCCCGCACAGGTCCCGTGAAGATGACCTGGCGTTTTCGGAAATCCCCGCTGAAACCGGTCCCGACCAGGATGGAGCCGTCGTCTTTCCCGACAATCACCCTTTCCGCCGGGGGTGCCGTCAGCCTCTTCGTCTTGTTCTCCCAATCCAGGATGTCGGCGTGTACGTCCCCTTTCTCCATGGCGGAATGGACGTGGACGGAGCCCGATATCTCCGCATTTTCCGTGTCAGAGTGGAAGACCACTGTCCGCGCTTCCCCTTCGGTCGCCCTCGCGCCCTTTTCGTCGAACTCGACGAAGTGCGCGTCCGTCAACACGGTCTGGTTCTTCGCGTTCCAGGTTTCCGCGCGCGCCGCCTCGAGCTCGAGCGACAGCCGGCCGTCCTTGTGAACCCGGTGGAGCAGGCCGACCGCGACGGTGTCGGGAATGCCCGAGGGAGACTGTTCCTCCACCGACGCCCCCTTGTAGTCGATGCTGCAGCCGACAAGCAGAGCGGCAAGGGGGAGCGCCCGCAAGGCGCGCAAGGACGCGCAACGGCGCCCGCGGCTCACGTCCGGGCTGACGCGGTCTTTTCCTGCGCTGCCAGGCATGCCGTGATGAACTGGGAGAACAGCGGGCTGGGGGCCAGGGGCTTGGACTTGAACTCGGGATGGAACTGAACGCCAACCCCCCACGGGTGGTCCGGCCATTCGACGGATTCCACGAGCGCGCTGTCCGGTGTGAGCCCGCTCACGACGAGGCCCGCCTCTTCCAGGCCCTTGCGGTATTGGTTGGACACCTCGTAGCGGTGGCGGTGCCGTTCGGAGATGATCTCCGCGCCGTACGCGGCGTGGATGCGGCTGCCCGGTTTCAGGTGCGTGTCACTCCTGCCCAGGCGCATGGTTCCACCGAAGGCCGTGATGTCCACCTGCTCCTCGAGCAGGCTCACTACCGGGTGCTTCGCCTCCGGCTCGAACTCCGTGGAGTTCGCGTCCTTCAGCCCCAGGCAGGCCCGTGAATACTCGATGACCATGATCTGCATGCCCAGGCAGATCCCCAGGTAGGGGACCTTCTTTTCCCGCGCATAGCGGGCGGCGAGGATCATGCCTTCGATTCCCCGCAGGCCGAATCCGCCGGGAACGAGGATACCGTCGCAGTCGGCAAAAGCCAAGGCGAGGTCGCGGCCGTCTTCCAGCTCTTCGCTTTCGAACTTCACCAGCTGCACGCGCGCCTTGTTCGCGATTCCTCCGTGAAACAGGGATTCGAATATCGAGATGTAGGAATCGTGGAGTCCGGTGTACTTGCCCACGATCGCGACCCGGGCCGTCCGCTTGGCGTTGGCAAAGTGGTCCACGACCTGCCTCCACCCGTCGCGCGACGGGCCCTTTTCCGCGAGCCCCAGTTTCTTGATGATGATCGCGTCCACCTTCTGGTCCGCAAAGGCCAGGGGGATGTCGTAGATCGTGGTCCGCACGTCGTACGCGGAGATTACCGCCTCCTTCTCCACGTTCGAGAACAAAGAGATCTTCCGGCGCAGGTCCTCGTCCAGCATGCCGGAGGACCGGCAGAGCAGCAGGTCCGGCTGGATCCCGATTTCCCGCAATTCGCGCACCGAGTGCTGGGTCGGCTTGCTCTTCGGCTCACCCCAGTAGACCTGGGGCACCAGGGTGAGGTGAACGAAAAGTACGTTCTCCTTGCCCAGATCGTGGATGAACTGCCGGGCCGCCTCGAGGAATGGAATGGACTCGATGTCACCGACCGTGCCGCCGACCTCCACGAGCGTCACGTCCACGGACTGCTGCTCGCCGACCCGGATGATGCGTGCCTTGATCTCGTCGGTGATGTGCGGGATGACCTGCACCGTCCTGCCGAGGAACCTGCCTTCCCGCTCCTTGGTGATGACCGCCTGGTACACCTGTCCCGTGGTGATCGAGTTGTCCCGCCCGATGGGGGATGACGTGAAACGGCTGTAGTTTCCGAGGTCGAGGTCCGTCTCCGCGCCGTCCTCGGTGACGTAGACCTCCCCATGCTGATAGGGGCTCATCGTTCCCGCATCCACGTTGATGTAGGGATCGATCTTGATCATCCGGATGTTGAAGCCCCTGTTCTCCAGGAGACTGCCGATGGACGCGGAGGCGACGCCTTTTCCCAGCCCAGAGCAGACTCCGCCCGTGACGAAAATGTATTTGCTCATGGGGATTGGATTATAGCAAGAAAAGGCAGCCGCCTCAACGGAGGTCCGGACGGCGCCGGGGGACGCCACGAGCCTCCTAGTCGTCCGTCACCGTGATGTTTTTCTTCAGATCCCAGTGGACGAAGCCGCGCAGCGCTTCGATCTGGGACCTGTTCACGTAGTAGATTCTGCCGTCGTACTTCACCAGGCCGCCGTCGTAGTTTGCAACCTTCACCTTGTGGGAGATCCTGCCGAGAAACACGGCCCTGTCCCAGAAAGGACAGACCTTGAGCTGGGGAATACGGCGCAGACTGCTTGCCCGGATGGTTTCATTGGTGACGGAATTTCGCAGCACGTCCTGCCACTTCGGCATCATTGTGTAGTGTATCCGCGTCCGGTCCGCGCTTCAATCGGCGGGCGGAACGTCCTGCTCCTTGGCGGCAGGTGGCGGAGAGACGCAGGACTCGCGAAATCTTTCCATGGAGACGGCCTTGCCGTCGTCGCCGATCTCCATGACGACTCCCTGCATCTCGAGCATCGCCCATGCTTCCCGTGAGTACTCGTGGACCAGGGTCGTAAGCTTTCGGATCTCGATTTCCGGGTCCAGCCCCGCAACGGAGGCGAGGCTCCCTGTTCGTCCGGCATCGGTGATCACCCCGGTGCCGCCCGGCATCACGTGGTCATCCGCGGTCAGCGCCTTCGTGTGCGTGCCGACCACGGCGGAGATCTTTCCGTCCGTCATCGCGAACATCGTGGCCTTTTCCGCGGTGGTCACCGCGTGGAAGTCCAGCACAACCGCGTTGGTCTCCGAACCGATCGACTCCAGCAATTTCGGCAGAAGGCTGAAGGGGTTTTTCAGGTGCACGCGCTTGAAGCCGGCGACTCCCAGCAGGGACACGACCGCGATTTTCCGCCCGTTCTTCTCGAAGATCATGAATCCGCGGCCGGGGTTGCGCGGCGGATAATTCGCCGGCCTGATCATGTAGGGCGCCCGGTTGAAATGCTCGACGATGTCCTTCTTGTAGTAGCTGCACTCGCCCGTGGTGATGGCGTCGATACCGAGCTTGTGCAGGTACACGGCGTGATTTTTGCCGATGCCGAAGCCCCCGGTGGCGCCTTCCCCATCCGCAATCACGAAATCGATGCGCTTTTCCTGGCGGATCTTCGGCAGGAGCTCCTTCACGACCCAGACTCCGGACTTCCCGACGATCTCGCCGATGAACAGAACGCGCAGGGGTGCCATCTCGAGAGGATAGCGGCAGCGCGTCTCCTTGACAAGTTCAGCGGGATTTTGCTACGTTTCGAAGCACGCCCGGATGGTGGAATTTGGTAGACACGCTAGATTCAGGGTCTAGTGCTCGCAAGGGCATGGAGGTTCAAGTCCTCTTCCGGGCATATTAA
>JBKQPS010000028.1:0-12177 GCA_052144915.1 Spirochaetia bacterium
GCGGGCATGTCCGCCCGGGATTTCGAGCCCCCGGGCGGGCGCTCCTTGGACGTTCCGCGATCTTCATATAGGATAAGGACATGACGAACCGCATGGGTGAGTCGGCATTCAACGTCGGGCTCGTGCAGATGACGCCGACGCCTGACAGCGGGCGGAACCTTGCGCGCGCCATTCACCTCGTCGGCGAGGCGGCCGCAGCGGGGGCGGCGGTTGCCTGCCTTCCCGAGCTTTTCCGCACCCCGTACTTCTGCCAGAGCGAAGATTTTGACGCCTTCAACCTCGCCGAAACGATTCCCGGGTCTTCCACTGAGGCGCTCGGGAAGGTCGCCCGGGAGAAGAAGGTCACCGTGATCGTTCCCGTTTTCGAGAGGCGCGCCCCGGGGCTGTACCACAACAGCGCCGCGGTCATCGGCGCGGACGGGGAGATCATCGGCATTTACCGCAAGATGCACATCCCGGACGACCCGGGGTACTACGAGAAGTTCTACTTCACGCCGGGAGACCTGGGGTTCCAATCATTCGAGACGCCCGTGGGTCGCATTGGCACCCTCATCTGCTGGGACCAGTGGTACCCCGAGGCGGCACGGCTCACGGCCCTGCGCGGGGCAGGCATCATCTTCTACCCGACGGCTATTGGCTGGTATCCGCCCGAGAAGGCGTCTCACGGCGCCGCGCAGCGCGACGCATGGACGACGGTTCAGCGCGGCCACGCAATCGCCAACGGGGTGTACGTCGCGGCCGTCAATCGCGCGGGGCTGGAGAAGCCGAACGCGGACCGACCGGGATCCGCCTTCGGTGATGCGGGCATCGAGTTCTGGGGCGGGACCTTTCTCTGCGATCCTTTCGGCGTCGTGATCGCCGCGGCGAAGACGGATCGCGAGGAGGTCGTGATGGGCAGGGTCGACCCGGCCCGCATCGAAGAAGTCCGGCGCGGCTGGCCCTTCCTGCGCGACCGGCGCATCGATGCCTACAGCGGCATCGACAAGAGATTCATCGAGGGAGAATGACGGATTCGATCCGGATGCCCGCGGAGTGGGATCCGCATGCCGCCACCTGGATCGCATGGCCGCACAACCGGCGCGACTGGCCGGGAAAGTTCGCCCCGGTGCCCTGGGTGTTCGGCGAGATCGTGAGAAAGCTCGCTGCCCGGGAAAAGGTCCGCATCCTGGTGAACTCTCCCGCTCACGAGGCGGGCGCCCGGCGCATCCTGGAAAAAGCGGGTGCGCCCTCGAGCAACCTGGAGCTCTTCCGCATCCCGACCAACCGCGCATGGGCGCGGGATTTCGGACCCCTCTACGTCCGCCGCGCGCAGCCCCAGCCTTCGCTTCTGATCGCCGGGTTCCGGTTCAACGCGTGGGCAAAGTACCCGGACTGGGAGCTGGATGCAGAGGTCGGCAGGAAGATCTCCGAGGCAACGGGATGCACCTTCTTCCCGGTGACCTTGCGCGGGAAGAGGTTCGTGCTCGAAGGGGGGAGCATCGACGTGAACGGCCGCGGGGACCTGCTCACCACGGAGGAGTGCCTCCTGTCCGACGACGTCCAGGCGCGCAATCCCGGCGCGGAACGCGGGGACATCGAAAAGGTGCTGAGAGAATCCCTGGGTGCCGTCCGCGTTTTGTGGCTTGCGCGGGGAATTGCCGGCGACGACACGCACGGGCATGTCGATGACCTGTGCAGGTTCACCGGCCCCCGGACAATCGTGCTGTGCCGCGAGACGGACTCTCACGACGAGAACTACCGCCCGCTCGAAGAAAACCGGGAGAGGCTCCAGGGGTTCCGCCTCGAGGACGGTTCCCGTCCCGAGGTCGCCTTCATTCCCATGCCCGGGCCCCTGTACCACGCCGGCCATCGCCTGCCGGCAAACTACGCGAACTTCTACATCGCGAACGGCATCGTCCTGGTCCCGACCTTCAACGATCCGAAGGATCGCGAGGCGCTGGGCATCATCGCCGATCTCTTCCCGGGGCGCACGGTCGTCGGAATCCACGCCGTGGATCTCGTCTGGGGCCTGGGAACCCTGCATTGCCTGACCCAGCAGGAGCCCGTGTGCGCGCCGCCGGAAGGGCCGCCGCTCATTTCAGGAGCGGGCTGAAGAAAGGATCGCGGTTCACCTCGTCGAACCCCGCGGCGATCCCCCGCACAAAGGTCAGCTCTCCCAGGCAGGTGTCGTTCCAGCGGCTGCCCGGATAGATGTCGACGATCACCGCACGATAGATGCCGGCCGGGAGAGACGTGTTGAATCGCTGCACCTCCCGGGTGTCCGCCAGCGCGAGGCGCTGGACGAGGCTGCCGTCATCGCGGACGATGTCGAGTGCCTTCACCCGGTTGTTCTTTTCGAAGTAGGACCAGGTGTCCTTGTCCGGAAAGTTCACCGCGGATCTCTGCCAGCCGTTGAAGATCTCGATCCTCCCGACGTCGGAGTCCAGCGAGAACCTCACGTACTCGCCGACACCTCCCCGCGGCGTTCTTACCACCCAGGCGGTTTCGCGAAGCCCGTCGAACAACCGTGCCGCGTCGAACGGCGCGTTGCGCCAGATGCCCTGCGGCAGGAAGACGTCCGCCCTTTCCGGGAGGAATGAGGAGGCCCCGAGGAGCGTCGCGGGACTGTCGACCGGTAGAAGGTCGGCGGGGTCGAGGGGTTCGGTAACATGCCGCCAGAAATCCGGGTAATCGGCCACCGTGGCCCGCCATTCCAGGGAGAGATTGTCCGCGGATGTCGGTTTCCAGTTTTCCGCCGCGTAGAACAGCTGACCATTCTCCGTGCCGAGATACTGCCAGGGCGCCTCCAGGTCCTGCTGAAAGCCCGGCGGAACGGCCAGCACGATTCTCCCCACGGGGTCTTTCCAGCTCGAGGCAGTCTCCAGCACGTAGTTCCACGTGAACCGCTGGTCCACCCCGGGAGCGCGGGGCGCGCCCGGGTCCGCGGACTCCGCGCTGCGCGTGGGCATGGCGTAGTCCACGCTCGCCGTGCTGGCCGCACCCGCGGCGAAAACGAGCTGAAAACGGAAGCGGAGGACCAGCTGCCCGGGTGCTGCGCCGAAATCCGCGACGCAGATTTCAACCGGAAGCTCCCGGCCATCCTGCCGAATGTGGAACCCGAGGAGCCGCCGCAGATCCGCCGGATCGATTTCCTTCGTGCCGCGCGGATACTGCTCCTCGCGGACATACGTGCCCGCAAAGTATTCGTCACCCGCGGGCGCATTCCAGGGGTCGGTTCGAACAGAGACCGCGGCGAGCAGGCTTTTCAGAAAGCCCTTGTCGTCGAGGCCCGACGGCTGCCCGGCTGCAACCCCACGACGTACGACATCACCGATATCCCATGCCTTGAATGACGCCCGTGCGTCGTTCTCTGGGACAAGCCCGCCCTTTTCGTCCAGGGTGACAGGACGAGCCGCGAAGTCGAACCGTATGGGGAAGGCGCACTGCGCGGTGACCGCCTCGGTGCTCACGTTCTGAAACTGGAAAACCGCCCGCGTGCTGCCCAAGCCAAGGTCGCGCAGCTCGAGGTACTCCTTCTCCATGACGACGTCGGGACTGCCGGTTTCCGCGTACAGGGCTCCTTCCGAAGGGGAATAGCCGCGTTCGGTCGTCCAGGATCCATCGTCGGCCAGGGCAGGGTGCGCACACAGCACGAGGGCGAGCAGCGCGAGAAGACAGGAGGAGAGCGGCCGGGGCGGCATCTTTTTGAGCGCACTCATGCCAGGCTCGGCGTGCGCTCGACAATGTCGACCCTGCTGTCATCGCCGAGGCCCCATCCGGATTCCCTCTGACGCGCGCCGGCGAAGACGATCCCGTCCCCGCGTTTCAGGGTGAAAAAGTCCTTGATGCCGGCGCCGCGGCAATCACGCGGTGCCGACAGTGCGAATCTTCCCATGGGGCCGCACACAAGGTAGCGGATCCTCCCGCTCTTGGACAGGAGTGGTTCCGAAACGACGCGGTAGAGGCCGCCGTCCGGGGCAGCCCCGGGCAGGGGTTCCGCCGGCAGGGATTCCGCCGGGAGGGGCGCGGAAACCCTTTCCGATCCCCGCGGCCCCCGCAGAACGAACCAGGCCATCGCGAGGGTTTCACGGCCAATGCGCGCCGCGTGCGCCAGCCGGACCATCTCTGCCGGCGGCCGCCAATCGAACTCCCCGTGGCAGGTTCCGTTTGGCAGAGCCGGACAGGCATGTTGCCAGATGCAGGGCATCTCGACGGTGTAGCCGGCCTTTACCAGTCCATCGCGCACCCGGATCGCCTCCTGTGCCGTGCTCATGAGGGCAGGCTCCATGATCAGGATTCTCCCTCCGGGTGCAAGCTCACCGCCGAGCTTCCGCACCAGCGACGTGCGCAGCTCGATCCGATCCGGGTGGCCGGACCACAGCTCATTCAGCGTATGGCCCATCACGATCACGTCGAACGGGCCGCGAGGCATCCCCGTTGTCTTCAGCGCATCCCACTGCCGGGTGGCAAGCGTGTGGCCGCGGTCCCCGGCGATTCTCCGCGCCAGCGCGAGAGCCGCGGCGCTCCTGTCGCACGCCGTGACATTCACGGCTCCCGAATCCAGCAGGGCCAGGGACACCGGCCCCGGTCCTGCTCCCAGGTCGAGAACGGATCCCAATGCCAGCGGACCTCGTATCGGCGCCGCAGGCCGGCCGCGCCGCAGCATCGCGCCGCACAGGAGAGCCTGCGCGTAGGAGATCGGCCAGAAATGCAGGAGATAGGCGCCGAGAAAGGCCGGGTCGCTGAGATACCGTTCGCCCGCGAGGGCCCTTTCCCGCGTAAGCCCGCGGGAGAGCTCCCGCACCTTTTGCGAGACCGCGTGCAATTCCTCGCCGGTGAGGGCGGGTGCCCCGGAGGTCCTGCTGCCGGCGCCTCGCGCGGTGCTCGATCTCCAGGCGGCGATGAGGGTGGGGTAGAGGTCGAAGGGGAGCTCGAGGCGCGACGTGCACCAGAGATAGCGGTGCGCCGATTCCGTGTCAAGTCCGGCAGAGTGCTCCTCCTGTGCATCCCGTCACGTTCATTGTACGATGCGCCGTGCTGGCCCGACGAATCCTCCTGGTCGGAACGCTCTGTCTCTGCGCGGCCTGCTCCTTCGCGGACGCCGCACAGCCCGTCCGCCCCCGCCCCGTCGTGGCGGTCGTTCTTTCGGGCGGCGCGGCGCTCGGATTCGCCCACGTCGGCGTGCTCAAGGTTATCGAGGAGGCGGGGATTCCCGTCGACATCGTCGTCGGCACCAGCATGGGCGCCATCGTCGGGGGGTTGTATGCGGCCGGCTACTCGCCCTCGGACATGCAGAGGCTCAGCCACGGGGTCGACTGGCAGACCGCGTTCGACGACGCCCTGACCGACTCCCCGTACAGCTTCCGCGAGCGGGAATTGTCCCGGCGGTATCCCTTTTCGCTGCCACTCGGCAACGGGGGACTCCTGGCGGGCGGGGGCCTGTTCGGCGCGCAGTCGGTGACGACTCTCCTGGAGCTCCTCACGCTGAACGTGTCCGCCACGGAAGACTTCGACCTGCTTCCCCGCCGATTCCGCGCGGTCGCCACGGACGTCGACACCGGCGAGCAGGTCGTCCTGAAGCGGGGAAGTCTCGCCGACGCGATGCGGGCCAGCGCCACGATCCCCCTCCTGTTCAAGCCGTTCCAGCTCGATGGCCGCTCCCTTGTCGACGGGGGACTGGTCAACCGCCTGCCGACTGACATCGCGCGGGATATGGGCGCTGACATCATCATCGCCGTCGACGTGGGCGACAACCCGGTCCGCGGCCCGGACGACCAGCGCTCGGTGGTCGATGCGATGGGAGAGATGAGCCGCATCATCACCGAGCAGAACACGGCGCCGCGGCGGGCGCTGGCGGACCTGGTGATCAGCCCGGATCTCTCGGGATTCCACAGGACGGATTTCTATCGCGCCGACGCGATCATCCGCCAGGGGGAGGAGCAGGCGCGGGGATCCATGGTCGCGCTGCAGGCAATCGCCCAGCGGATCGCGGCGACTCGTCCCCTGGAACCGAAGGGAGACAGGGTGGGGACGTATCTCGGGGCCTCCACGCCGCCGGTCGCGCAGGCTCTCCTGATCAGGGGAACGTCGACCGAAAACGAGCAGGTGGTCCGCCGGGTGTTCTCGCCCCTGTTGAATGTCCCGTTGGTTCCTTCGCGCGTGCAGACGGCGATGAACGACGCGTACCGGTCCGGAAGGTTCGAAGAGGTCCGCGTGGGCATCGCGACCCGCGACGGGGCGACGCAGCTCGTGGTCGCCACGGCGCCCGTCGCCCCGGCAAAGACTGCCGCGCTGCTGGGGCTGAGCTACCAGGGCGACCTGTCGCCGATTCTTGCCAACACGCTGGTCATCACGCCGGGGATCATGGTCCGCGATCTGACGGGGAAAGGATCCCAGTTCATCGTCCACTCACACTTGGTGGACAACATCGGCGGCGGGGTCGAGTACTTCCAGCCCATGGGCGGCGGACTGTTCGTCGACGGCTATACGAACTACCTATTACAGAAGGACATCTTCCTGCAGGATGACCTCGCCCAGGTTGGCATCCTGGACCGGGGACCGGGCGCGGGAGCCTGGACGGGATTCCTCCTCGGCCAGGCCGGCGAGGTGAAAGCGGGCCTCGACTGGAATGCCCAGCACTACGTCGATCCGCAGCACCCGGTGGCGGTCGACACCACGGCATCCCTTGCGCGGTTCCTGCTCGTCGTCGACACGCGGCCGGCACGGGTGTTTCCCACGCACGGGTTGGGAATCGGCCTCGGCTACGACCAGGCAGTGCCCGGGCTCGGGGGGAGCGAGCAGTACAGGAAGCTTTCACTGGACTCGGTGGCGGCGATCCCCCTGTTCCGCGGGTTCACCCTCGGCCTCACATTTTCCGGGGGCACCGACTTCACGCTCAGCAGTGCATCCCCCGACGCCCTGGACCCCGCGGACGCCTTCAGCCTTCGGACGGAATCCGAGTTCCGCGGCTTCGAAGAGTGGGAGGTCCGGGGCTCCCACAAGCTCGCCGGGGGGCTCGACCTCCAGCTCCGGCTGCCCGCGCTCAACCGGCTGGTCGGCACCGATTTCTACGTCCTGGGCAATCTCAGTGCGGGAAACTGCTGGACTGACTTTCCGCAGTCTTTCTCGACCCTCTCCCTGCGTTATGGAGGAAGCCTCGGGCTGGGAGCCCGCATCCAGAACAATTTCGAGGTGGCGGCCCGCGTGTGCTGCATCGATACGGGCCGGGTGTCGCTCGCGGTGGACGTGGGGCCATTCGCCGTGGATGACGTCGCGGGGCCGCTGCAGTGACCTCCGGCCTCTCGGTCAGGCCCGGATCGGCGCCCCGGAGTACCCGAACAGCCGGCGCTCCTTGATGACCCGCGCCACCACCTCGGGCACGTGCGCCTCCCAGGAGTCCTTTCCCGTGCGGATCATGGCAAGGACGTCGCGCGGGAGAACCGCGGAGTCGACGCCGCGCCCCGGCTCGATCGCGACGACCCGCCCGTTCTCCCGGATGTGCGCGTACAGGTGGGCGAGGCGCCCCGGGAGCGTGAAGGTCTCCGCGGTGACGGTTTCGCCGGTCTTCGTATTGCGCATCGGATAGACGTAGAGCTTCACCCGGCCTCCCAGGAGACGGCCGACCGCTTCCAGGATCCCTCCTTCGAGATCCTCGTAGTGTTTCTCCTCGAAGATCTGGGCGAGGGTGGGCACGCCGAGGACCATGCCGATGCGGTCCTTCGTATAGCGCCGCAGGTAGCTGGTCACGTTGTGGTAGCGCGAGTAGTTCGAGATCATCACCGTGTGTCCCAGCTCGCGGAGGGAGTCCATCCGTGACAGGAAGTCCGCGTGGTCGACCCGCTCGTCCAGGGCCATCAGGTTGCGCAGCGTCATCTCCATGAGCGCGACCGGCTCCCGCCCGTCGGCGCCCGGTTCGCCGCGCATGAGCGCCAGGGAACGGTCCAGCATGTCAAGGGTCACGCGGGTGATCGGGCGGAAGCTTCCCCGCTCGATCAGGACCGGCATGCCATGGAGGAGCTCGGCGGGCTCCACCACCTCGCCGTCGGGCGCGAACAGCGCGGCGTTGGTCAGGCGCTGCTGCACCAGCTGAAGGCTCATGAGCCGATTGTCGAGAGAGTCGAACGCCTGGCCGGAAAACTTGATCATATCCACTTCCATCCGGTCCCGCGTGAGCCCGTCCATGAGGGACCCGATCAGCGTCTCCGGCACGTGGTGGTCGTAGAAAGCGGCGTGGATGAGATTCACCCCCAGCATGCCGAGGGCTTCCTGCTGCCGCGCATTCTCGAGGTCCCACATGCGCGCGTGGATGATGATCTGGGAAGGGCGGCCGTGGGGCTCGGTCTGGAACCTGATGCCCAGCCACCCCTGTCCCTCCTCGGCGCGGGACCAGCTCTTTGCGGCCACCGTGTCGGCGAACACGAAGAATCTCGTCGTCGCTCCCCGGGAGGAATCCAGACGCTCCAGGAGAAGAGACCATTCGTGATCGATCATCGCCTGCAGGCGCTGCCGGCTCACGTAGCGCTTCGCGGCCCCGTACACCGCGTCGGAGACCGCCATGTCGTACGCGGACATGGTCTTTGCGACGGTGGCGGCAGCTCCGCCCACGTGGAAGAACCAGCGGGCAACTTCCTGGCCCGCGCCGATCTCCGCGAAGGTCCCGTACCTCGCCGCGTCGATGTTGATCCGCAGAGCCTTGTCGTGCGTGCTCCGTACACCGTTTTCCATGAGCAGAATATGCACCGGCCGGCGGCGAACAGCAATTCACCCTATACTCCCCGACAGAGGGAGGAAGGGACGTGAAGGCGAACGTGGGAAGCGGAGACGGGGGCATGACGAGCCTCCTGAGCGGGGAACGGGTCCCGAAGAGTCACGAGCGGATCGAGGCATGCGGCGAGCTGGACGAGCTGTCCTCGGTCCTGGGGGTCCTGTCCGCCGCACTCTCCGGACAGCCGGCGGAGACCGTCGAAGAGATCCGGAAGATCCAGGAGGAGCTTCTGCACATCGGCGCGTGGCTTGCCATGGCGCCGGGCTCGCCCCCGCCCGGAATGCCGCGCGCACCTTCGGCAGCAGCGGTCGATGCCCTGGAGCGGAGCATCGACCGCATGGAGAAGGACCTTCCTCCCCTGCAGGGCTTCCTCCTCCCGGGCGGTCACCCCTCGGCCGCCTGGGCCCACGTGGCGAGGACCGTTGCCCGCCGCGCGGAACGCCGTGCAGCGGCGGTCGCACCTGCGGGATCGGCCGGCGCGCCACTTTCCTCCGTCCTGCCCTTCCTCAATCGCCTCTCCACGTATCTCTATGCGCTCGCGCGGCGCTGCAACCGTGACCAGGGCGTGGCCGAAACCCTGTGGACCCCTTGAAGCCGGGCGAAGAAGCCCGGTACGTGGCGCCTCTCCTGCGCCGCGCGTGGTTCTCGGAGCGGGCCTTCGAGGTCGCGCTGGAGCGTCCGAAGACGTTCGAGTTCGTCCCGGGCCAGAACGTTCGTCTCTCCGCCGGCGGCCAGGAAAGGGACTACTCCATGGCGAGCGGACCCGCGGACAGCTGTCTCTCATTCTGCGTCAGCAGGGTCGAAGGAGGGACCGTCTCCTCCGCGCTCTGGGGCGTACCGATGGGCAGCCCCTTCGCGTTCACCGGCCCCCATGGGCTTTTTACTATCAGGGAGTCGCCGCGCCGTGCGGTGTGGGCGGCCACGGGCGTCGGGATTGCGCCGTTTCTCTCCATGGTACGCGCTGGTGCCACCGGCTTCACGCTGCTGCAGGGAGCCCGCCGATTCGGAGATCTCCTCCATAGACAGGAGCTGGAGGCGGCGGCGTCCCGCTACGTTCCCTGTCTTTCACGGGAGGCCGCCGACGGGTGCTACTCCGGCAGGGTGACCCGGTGGGCGGGCGCGCGACTGGAACCGGGCGTGTACGACTTCTATCTGTGCGGCATGCGGTCGATGATCCGGGACTTCATACGGATAGTCGACGAGCGATTCCCCGATTCCCGCGTCTATACTGAAATCTTTTTCTGATGACGGCAGCCTCCCGCGGACGGTACATTCGAATCCTGGAAGCGAAACCGAAAGGGGACATGACATGGCACGCAACGAGGCGGGCAAAGTGTCACCTCAGCCGCGGAATACCGCCGCGGCGGTGACCGGGGTCTTCGACGATCTTCTCAGGGAAGAGAGGGAGTTTCCTCCGTCTTCGCAATTCACGGACAGGGCGGTCGTCAAGGACCGCCGTATCTACGAGTCCGCCGCGAAGGATCCGGAAAAATTCTGGGAGAACGAGGCGAAATCACTCCACTGGTTCACGCCCTGGAGCAAAGTCCTCGATTGGACTCCGCCGCACGCGCGCTGGTTCGTCGGCGGCACCACGAATATCACCTACAATGCGATCGACCGGCACCTCGATGGCCCCCGCCGGAACAAGGCGGCCATCATCTGGGAAGGAGAGAACGGCGACACCCGCACCCTCACCTACCTGCAGCTGCACCGCGAGGTCTGCAAGTTCGCCAACTGCCTGAAGGACCTGGGAGTGGGCAAGGGCGACCGTGTCGCGATCTACATGCCGCTCCTCCTGGAAACGGCGGTGGCGATGCTGGCATGCGCCCGGATCGGCGCAATCCACAACGTCGTCTTCGGGGGGTTCTCCCCTGATTCGCTCACCGACCGGATCAATGACTCGGGCTGCACGGTGCTGATCACCGCCGACGGGGGATGGCGCCGGGGCACCGTGATCCCGCTGAAGCACAATTCCGACCGGGCCCTGGAGAGCTGCCCGACGGTGAAGCACGTAGTGATCGTGAAAAATCTGCCCGGCGAGCCGCACCTCCTCCATATCATGGAGGGCCGGGACCGCTGGTATCACCGCATCATGGACCACAAGAGGACCGATTGTCCGGCGGCGCCCATGGATTCCGAGGACACACTGTTCATCCTCTACACCTCCGGCACCACGGGAAAGCCGAAGGGTATCGTGCACTCGGTGGGCGGTTACGCGGTCGGGGTGCACACTACGTCGCGGTACGTCTTCGATCTGCGCGACGAAGACATCTTCTGGTGCACAGCGGACGTGGGCTGGGTGACGGGCCACAGCTACGTGGTCTACGGGCCTCTCCTCGCCGGCGCGACGGTCCTCCTGTACGAAGGGGCGCCGGACTTTCCCGAGAAGGACCGCTACTGGGAGATGATCGCGAAACACCGGGTTTCGGTCTTCTACACCGCGCCCACTGCCATTCGCGCGTTCATGAAGTGGGGCGACGAGCTCCCGGCCCGTCACGACCTGTCCAGCCTGAGGCTCCTCGGCACCGTGGGGGAGCCGATCAACCCCGAGGCATGGATGTGGTACCACGCCCACATCGGCGGAGAACGGTGCCCCGTGGTGGATACCTGGTGGCAGACCGAGACCGGGGCCATCATGATCTCGGGTCTTCCCGGGGTCTCGACAATGAAGCCGGGCTTTGCCGGCACGCCGCTGCCGGGGATTTCCGCCACCGTGCTGGACGACTCCGGCAATGAGGTCACAGAGGGCAGCGGCCTCCTCGCCATCACCCGGCCCTGGCCGTCGATGCTCCGCACGCTGTGGGGGGACGATGAGCGGTACGTGAGCACCTACTTTTCACGATGGGACACCAGGACCTATTTCCCGGGCGACGGGGCCAAGCGCGACAAGGCGGGCAACTTCATGATCCTCGGCCGGGTGGATGACGTGCTCAATGTCTCGGCGCACCGCATCGGGACGATGGAGGTAGAGTCCGCGCTGGTGGACCATCCCGCGGTGGCCGAAGCCGCCGTGGTCGGCAGGAGCCACGAGCTGAAAGGCCAGGCCATCGTCGCTTTCGTCAGCCTGAAGAACGGCCATGCATCCAGTATCTCCATGGTGGAAGACCTCAAGGAGCACGTGGTGAAGAAGATCGGGGCGCTTGCACGGCCCGAAGAGATCCTCTTCACCAGGGACCTGCCCAAGACCCGGTCGGGAAAGATCATGCGCCGCCTGCTGCGGGATATCGCCGAAGGCCGGGCGCTGGGCGACGTCACGACGCTGGCAGATCCGGCCATCGTCGCGGCGCTGCGCGAGGAATACGAGGAGAAATACGGCGGATAGGGCGCCGCTGCGCGGCGCCGGGACGCCGTTCTCCCGGCAGAGGCACGCTGGCGCGTGCAAGGCGCCGGTAGTACGGGGGGTGACGCGCCGCGACGTCCGTATTACTGTATGA
>JBKQPS010000029.1:0-8044 GCA_052144915.1 Spirochaetia bacterium
TCCCGCGAAGGGAACGGCACGCGCTACTGTATCTGCGGGTTCACCTGGTCGGCAACCGCCTGGAGGGCCTTCTTGGGATCTTCCTGGTTCAGCGTCACCGCGTTCATCGCCTGGGTGAGAGCGTCCCAGTACAGCGCTCCGACCGAGAGCGGCGGCCTGCTGTACGCGTTGGCCAGGAGCTGTTTGAAGAACATGTGCTGCGGGTCGAAGATGCTGTTGTCGTCCAGGAGCGCCTTCCAAGTCGGAAGGTGCGTGGTACCCACGGTATACGCTTTCTGCCCGTCCGGGCCGGTCATCCAGGTGAGGAACTTGAAGGCTTCCGCCACGTGCTTGGAGCCGGTCGGGATGCACAATGACCAGCCGCCCGCCCAGGTAGAGGGCGCGTCGCCCTTGTTCGGGACGGGGATGTACGTGACTCCGTAATTGAGGTTGGGCGCGTACTGGCGGATCTGGTTGAGCATCCAGTCTCCGTTGATCATCATGGCTATCTTGCCGATGAGGAACGGGTCCTGCTGGGGCGGGTAGTTGGGCGGGCTGTAGGTGCTGATGAAGGTCTGCACCTTCTGCGGGCCCATGGCCTTGGCCCAGTCGTGGAGGAACTGGAAGGAGGCCACGATCTTTTCGTCGGCGGGCGTTACCTTGCCCGTGGACGGGTCAGCGAACTTGCCGCCGAAGGCGAATCCCCACGTGTAGTGCCACCCCTGCTCGCCGACGGTGTCATACGGGATGAAACCGACCTGCGTGTAGGCTCCGTTCTTGTCGGTCTTGTTGATCTTGAAGGCGATCTTTTGAACCTCGTCCAGCGTGAGAGGGCCTTTCGAGGAGTCGAACATGGCCGGATCGTAGCCGGCAGCCTTGATCATGTCCTTGTTGTAGAACAGCACGCGGGAGTCCGTGTCAAAGGGAAGCGCAAAGGTCTTGCCCTTGTACTGCGTCTCGCCCCACGCGTAGTCCACGTACTTCGACGACATCGCCGGGTCCGCCTTCTTCACGAGGTCGGTGAGATCCGTGAGAACGCCGGCAGCGGCCCGCTGCGCGACGGTGAACCGGTCGAGGAAGTACACGTCCGGCCCGGTGCCCCCGCGTACCGCGGTCATGAGCTTCGCCACGTCGGTCTCCGAGCCGGGGACCTGGACGAACTGCGCCTGGATGGTGGGGTTCGCCTTGTTCCACGTGTCGACCATTGCTTTCAGCGTGTCGGAATCCGGAGGCGTGTGCGAGGTCCAGAAGGTGATCGAAACGGGCTTCGGAGCCCCGCAGCCAGCCAGCACGAGGATGCCGGCAACAGCCACAAGCCACCACAATCTTCTTTTCATGAGATCCTCCTTCAGTTCGCCAGGATATCGTCGCAGACGCTTCTCCGGCTGCGTGGGTCAGGGAGCCCACTGCAGTCGAAACCGCGACCGCGTGCCAAGGCGCAAAGTGACGTTGGGACGGCGTCTGCCGCCCGGGGATGCGATGACATTCTTTACCCTCGATCAGACTCTCTATAGGTTCAATCCTACCGGGCGTCGTGTCAAGGTCTATTGGCGGCCATTCGGCCGACGGCCCTTGCCGGGGGACCGCGCGATGCTATAGAACAGGAATCTCCTCTCCCGGGAGGCAGGAGGCGCCCGTGCTCATTCCCAAGGCCGAACAGAGAATCAGGCAGTACCTGGCGTTTCTCGACGCCTGCAAGTACACGAAGATCGCGGAGCTCGCCTTCGAGTCCCTCGAAACGAAAGAGCTGTTGCGAACCCCACCGGAGAAAGGCGCGTGGAAACCAGTCAGCCTCCCACTCGACTATGGAAAGGACTGGACGACATTCTGGTTTCGAACCCGTTTTCTCCTGCCCGCCGAGGCTGCCCAGCAGGAGGTCTTCCTGCGGGCCACTCCGAACGCGGACACCCTGGTCTATGTCGACGGAAGTCCTGCGGCGGCGCTGAACCCGCTGCACGAGAAGTTCCGTCTCGCCGCGTCGGGGGAAGCCGGCCGGAGCTACACGGTGGACCTCGAGTCCTATGCCGGCCACACCTATGCCGGGATGCACCCCATGGAGGCGCCCGTGGTCATCCTCACGCTCAGCCGCAGCATTGCGCAGCAGCCGAACGTTTTCGAGGCCGGAGAGCTGCTGATCAAGAACCATCCCGTCTACTCGCTGTACTACGACTCCTTCACCCTGTTCGAGCTCGCGCGGCAGATGGATGATGACTCGCTGAGAAAGAACAGGATCCTCCGGGACCTGTACGGCGCGCTCATGGGAGTGCGCCTGAACGCCCGGGGCGGCGAGCTTGCCGCGCAAGCCGCGCAGGCGGACCGGGCGATCGCCCCGCTGCTCGCCGCGAGGAACGGGGACACCATGCCCGAGATCTTTCTCGTCGGCCACGCCCACATCGATCACGCCTGGCTCTGGCCGATAGAGGAAACGGAGCGCAAGGCGGCTCGCACATTCGCGAACATGACCCGCCTGGGGGAATAGTTTCCCGAGTTCCGCTTCATCCAGTCACAGCCGGCCCAGCTCGACGCGGTGGCCCGCCTGTACCCGAAGGTCTTCGAGGCGGTGAAAAGCGCCTACGCGCGCGGGCAGTGGGAGCCCAACGGCGGAATGTGAATCGAAGCCGACTGCAACCTCACCTCGGGGGAGTCTCTCATCCGCCAGTTCCTCGTGGGCAAGCAGGCGACGCGGCGCCTCCTGGGTTACGAGGGGGATACGCTGTGGCTGCCCGACGTGTTCGGCTATGCCGCGGCCCTCCCCCAGATCCTCGCGGGCTGCGAGATCGAGTACTTCGTCACGAGCAAGATCAATTGGAACGACACGACGCGCTTTCCGTACGACACCTTCCTGTGGCGCGGCATCGACGGGACGGCCATCCGAACCGTCTACATCACCTCGCGCCTCAACGGCTACAACGGCAAGGTGCGCCCGGCGGAGATCTTCGATGCCTGGAAGCAGGTTCAGCACAAGGACGTCCAGGGCGGCCTCATCATGTCGATCGGCGAGGGAGACGGCGGCGGCGGCACGATGCGCGCCGACCTTGAGGTCTCCCGCCGTCTCTCGAACCTCGAGGGCGCTCCCCTGGTACGCTGGGCGAAAGTCTCGGATGCCCTGCGCCGAATATTCAAGACCGCGGGTGAGCTCCCCGAGTGGAGGGGGGAGCTCTACCTCGAGCTCCACCGGGGCACCTACACGACGCAGGCGCGCACGAAACGCTTCAACCGAAAGCTCGAGCTCGCCCTCCGCGACTGCGAGTTCCTCTACTCTGCCCTGCAGCTGACCGGGGCACCCCTCGACTACCCGAGGGAACAGCTCCTAGAGTGCTGGAAGAAGCTTCTCACCAACCAGTTCCACGACATCATCCCGGGCTCCTCCATCACACGGGTCTACCAGGACGCTGAAGCCTCGTACGCCGAGATCACGAGGATCACCGGCTCGCTCCTTGCCAGGGGACGCGCCCGCCTCGCGGAGAGGCTTGCCGGTGATCTCGTCGCGTTCAACTCCCTGTCCTGGCCGCGGACTTCCTGCGCCGCGGTCCCCTGGCACGACGCCTATCGGCAGCCCACGGAGCTCGCGTCGGCGGGGGGCACCGCGCCGGTCCAGGTTGGGAGCACCCTCGATGAGGCACCCGAGGCCGTCGCGCTCCTCCGCGCGCCTTCAATGGGCGCGGTCTCCTATCGCCGCGTCGCCGCGTCGCGTCCGCCCCGATCCGCCTTCACGCTGCGGGGAGACACCCTGGAGACTCCTTTCTACCGGATCGTGTTCGACGGAAGGCGTCGGATCAGCTCCCTCTTCGACAAGGAAAGCGAGAGGGAGGTCGTGCAGAGCGGCGAGGTGCTCAACCGGCTGCAGACCGCGGAGGACATCCCCGTGCTCTGGGATGCCTGGGACATCGATTCGGACTGGGTGCGCTCCATCGTCGACGAGGACCGTCTCGAGTCGAGCGACATCAGGTCGGACGGACCGCTCTTTCTCCAGATGAGAAACCGCTACCGCGTCGGCGCGTCGTCGAGCCTTCTTCAAGACGTGCGGTTCTCCGCCTCCGACCGCCGCATCGATTTCGTCACGCGGGTCGACTGGCACGAGAGCCACCGCCTCCTCAAGGTTGCCTTCCCGATCAACGTGCGGGCAAGCCAGGTCCGCTGCGAGGTGCAGTACGGCCACGCGCTGCGGAGCACCACGACCAACCTTCCCCACGATCGGGCGCGGTTCGAGTTCTGCGCCCACAAGTGGATCTCTGTGGAGGAGAACGGCTTCGGCGCGGCGCTCCTGAACGACTGCAAGTACGGCCACGACGTACAGGGAGCGGTCATGCGCATCACGCTCCTGCGCTCGCCGAAAGCACCCGACCCGAAGGCGGACATGGGCCTCCATGATCTCACCTATTCGCTGCTTCCGTTTTCCGGCGCCTTCTCGGTGGAACGCGTCGTGCGCTCCGCGTATGACCTGAACGTCCCCCTCGCGGTGATCGAGGGAACAGCGGGCCGGGCCGCGGGCGCGGCGCCGGGCGAGCTCTCCTCCTTCCAGGTCGACTGCCCCGAGGTGATCATCGAAGCCGTGAAGCTCGCCGAGGACGGCGATGCGCAATCGGCGGTCCACGAAAAGCCGGATCGGCGCGACACGCGCGTGTCGCACCTGGTCGTGCGCATGTACGAGGCCGGCGGGGGCGCGCGGCGGGCTCGGCTGCGCACGAGCGCACGGGTCCTCGAAGCCTGGAAGACGAACATGCTCGAGCGTGATGCGCACCCGATCGACCACGACGAGCACTCGGTGCCGCTCGTGTTTCGGCCCTTCGAGATCACCACCCTGAAGCTCGCGCTGGAAAGCTGAGGAGGAGTCATGAAATACCAGAAGATGGGACGATCGAACCTTTCCGTCAGCCGGATATGCCTCGGGACGATGCACTTCGGCGGGGTCGCCGACGAACGCGAATCGCACCGCATCATGGACAAGGCGCGGGAGATGGGGATCAACTTCTTCGACACCGCGAATGTCTACGGGATGCCCGCCTCCCATGGATTGACCGAAGAGATCATCGGCAGGTGGTTCGCGCAGGGTGGAGGCCGCCGCGACGCGGTGGTGCTCGCCACGAAGGTGTACGGGCGGATGATCGACACGGACACCCCGCCGAACGAGGAGGGCGGGCTTTCCGCGTACAAGATCCGCCGGCACGCGGCCGCCTCCCTGCTCCGGCTGCGGACCGACCATATCGATCTCTACCAGGTCCACCATATCGATCGGAGAATTCCGATGGACGAGTACTGGGGCGCCTTCGAGCAGCTCGCGCGGAAGGGCGAGATTCTCTACACGGGCACGAGCAATTTTCCCGGGTGGGGGCTCGTGAAACACCAGCTCGCCGCGAAAGAGCGCGGCCTGCTGGGGATCGTCTCGGAACAGTCGCAGTACAACCTGCTGAACCGATGGCCCGAGCTAGAGGTGATTCCCGCCGCGCTGGACCTGGGCATCGGGATCATGGCCTACATGCCGCTGGCGGGCGGGCTCCTCACCGGCAAGAGCACCGCGCCGGCGGGCTCGCGCACGGCGACCGTGGAGGGCGAGTACCACCGAAAACTGGAGAAGGACGCCGTGTTCGGCGAGTTCTCGAAGCTCTGCAAGGAGATCGGGGAGCGTGAGACCGCGGTTGCCATTGCCTGGGCGCTGGCCAATCCCGCGGTCTATTCCGCCATCGTGGGCATCCGCACCACCGCGCAGCTGGATGGGCTGGAGCACGCCTCGGAGCTCACCCTGGACGCGGACGTCATGAAGCGGCTCGATTCGATCTTCGACATCAACGAGGGACGACCGCTGAAGAAAGGGCCCGTCCCGGAAGCCTTCGCCTGGTAGACCGGACACCACGCGAGGCCTCGCACCGGCCTTCGCGCGGGCTCACAATACTCCGTCCTTTTCCAGTGACGCCCGTACCTGTCCGGCCCAGTCCTTCTGCGATCGGGGGTTGGCCGGGCTGGGATGGGTGATCGACGTGATGCGTACCGCCGCATTCGGGGCGCTTTGAACGACCGCGCGGATGCGCCGCTCCGCGAATACACCGACCCCGACGAGCCACTGTGGGCGCAGAATATCGATCACGACGCGGAGAAACCGGTCGCAGAAGGGAAAGAGGGCCGCCTGGTCCTGGCGGCTGACGCGGTCCGGGGTAACGTTCTTCCCAGCTTCGTCGAGAAACATCAGGGGACAATAGTTGGAAACGAACGCGTCACGGGCCAACATTTCGGCTGAACCGTAGACGGCCTGAAAGAGACCCCAAAGGCGGCGCCCGCTCACTTCGCTGCGGGGGCACGCGAATCCTCGCACGGGAACCCGGGGGTGCGCGTTGATCGGCGCGCGCACCGCGCCGCTGATTCCAAGCCAGTCACGGACCGCGCGCACCTCGCCGAACGGCACTCCCGTCTGTGCCATGCCCCAGGGGCCGGGATTCATACCGACGAACACGATCCGCTTCGGCGCCTCCGCGTATCCCGCGAGGTAGGCTTCGTGCGGCGCACGCGCGTACACCAGGGGATTGTAGACGTACGAAACAGGCGGACCGAACCGGAGCCCTCCCGCCTTTCGCGCGAGGACCCGTGATGCGGCGACGAGCGGATGCGAGGTCACGCCCGGCGGACTACCACTGGTCGGGAGGCCTCATGGCAAGAACGATTTCTTCGGACCGGCCCGGGTCCGAATTATCGTCGGCGACCTCGAAGTGGCCGCGCACGCGAAGGATATCAGCGAAGCTGTTCCAGAGGTCTCCGGACGTCCAGTGCGGAGGGTTGTCCTTTCGGCTGATGCCCGAGTTCATGGCAATCGCGTTGTTGATGATCCGGCCCTGTGGATCGTAGTAGTCACGGGGGTGGAGGAGATTCATGGCCTCGATGGTGACGCCCTTGACGATGTGCTCGTGGACGTAGTGGATCGTGCCATCCTTGTCCACGGACATCACGACTCCGGCGTGCGTGAGAGGGTCGTCGTCGAGCCTTCCGTCCCCTTTGGCGTCCCAGGTGTTGTCCCAGAAAATGATGTCACCCGGACGCGGGTAGAGATCCCGGTGCAGGGCGTTCAGCGCCTTGAGGCTCTGGTAAAGCCTGCTCACGCCGTCGCCGTTGTAGCGGCGGAAGTCTTTCTGCACGTCGATGTTCATTCCGTAGAAAATGGCGCTCACCGTTCCGATGCAGTCCAGGACGAACGTGCGGCCGTTCACTTTCACGGTTGACTCCGGTGCTCTGCCCACCAGGGTACGGGCCGAGGCGAGAACGGCCTTCTCGTCCGAGCTCATCGGCTGCGAGACCTGGTCCGTAGTCCGGTACGAGGCTGCCGTCCCCGGCCTCTGCGGCGGAGTGTTGTCCCCGGGAGAATCGTCCGTGAAATCACCGCCCAGCGTCGCGCATCCCGAGAGCGCGACCGCAAAGACGCAGCCGAGAAATCCGATCGCCGCACGCGGGCCGAAAAAGTGTTTCGAGGAAAGACCCATTCCGCCTTCTAGTATAGTGATCGGAGCTCGTTTGCTCAAATGGACGTCTCCGCTATCATGGAAGACGATGACTGGCAAAGACCTCGTCCGTCAGCGGCTTGTAAGCCAGCGTATCTGGGGGATGCCCTTCTCGACGCCTGTACAGGTCGTCCATCACCTCGGCGCCGCCCAGGCCCAGGACTACCGAGGCGGGCTGTGGGCGGTGGGTCTGCGCGCACGCGGCGTCCGTGAATCGACGGTCGAGCAGGCCCTCGCGGATCGCACGATCGTCAGGACCTGGCCTCTGCGGGGAACGCTTCACCTGGTCGCCGCCGACGACGTGCGCTGGATGCTCGCGCTGCTTGCGCCGCGCGTGCTCGCCAGGGCCGCCCGCCGCTACCGTGAGCTCGAGCTCGCGCCGACGGTCTTTACGCGCTGCCGGAAACTGTTCGAAAAAGCTCTCCGCGGCGGCGGCCGGCGAACGCGGGACGAGCGGCGGTGCATCGATATGGAGCATACCTGGGAAAGGCCGCCATTCTGCGATAGCCGTTTTTCGCGAGCCCTCAGCGAGGCGGCGGCCAATTCCATTCTGCCGAGCAGACTGCGGGGATGAGGCGGGCGGC
>JBKQPS010000030.1:0-10340 GCA_052144915.1 Spirochaetia bacterium
CGCGCACCCGTTCGAAAACCCCACGCCATTCAGCAACTTCCTCGAATGGGTCGCGATCCTGCTCGTGCCGGTGGCCATTCCCTTCGTCTTCGGCCGCATGGTGAAGGACAGGAGCCAGGGTTGGTCGCTCTTCGCCGCAAAGACGGCCGTGTTTGCGATCGGCATGGTGGTGGTCCTGGTCGCAGAGCTCGGATTCAACACGATGACCGGCGGCCATGGCTCCATGGAAGGAAAAGAGGTCCGGCTCGGGATCCCGGCGAGCGCGATGTGGGCGGAGGCCACCACGGTGGTCTCAAACGGCTCGGTCAACGCGATGCATGACAGCTTTTCTCCGCTGGGCGGCATGATCCCGATGATCAACATCATGCTCGGGGAGATCATCTACGGCGGCATCGGGGCCGGGATGTACGGCATGCTCGTGTTCGTCTTCATCACGGTGTTCTTTGCCGGCCTGATGGTGGGCCGCACGCCCGAATACATCGGAAAGAAGATCGAGTCCCGGGAGGTGCAGCTCTCGGTCCTCGCGATCATCGGGCAGACGGCGACGATCCTCTTCTTTGCCGCCGCGGCTGTCATCGCCAAGGCGGGTCTTGCCGGCTTGAACAACCAGGGCCCGCACGGACTGTCGGAGATCCTGTACGCGTATACGTCGACGGTCGGGAACAACGGCAGCGCTTTCGCGGGCCTGACGGTCAGCACGGTCTTCTACGACGTGACGCTCACCGTCACGATGCTGATTGGCCGGTTCATCGTCATCGTGCCGGTGCTCGCCATCGCGGGGAGCCTGGGCGCCAAGACGCCCATCCCGCCGAGCGTCGGCACTTTTGCCACGAACACGACGTCCTTCGTGGTCCTGCTGGTCATCACGATCGTCATTCTCGCGGGGCTGAACTTCTTCCCCGCGCTGACCCTCGGGCCCATCCTGGAGCATTTCCTGATGCTCAAGGGCATGGTGTTCTAGGCAGTCGAAGAGTCGAAGGGAGCAGATCATGCGCCAGGAAATACGTCTCTGGAGCTTCCCCATCCTGAGCCGGGCGGTGGGAATGGCCTTTCTCAAGCTGGATCCCCGCAAGGAGATCAGGAACCCGGTCATGTTCATGGTCTGGGTCGGATCCGTCTTCATCTCCGCGGTGTTCATCGTCGACCTCGCGTATGGAGCGTTCGACGGATTCAACCTGCAGATCGCCATCTGGCTGTGGTTCACCGTCCTCTTTGCCAACTTCTCCGAGTCCATGGCGGAAATCCAGGGAAAAGCGAGAGCAGATGCCCTGCGGGCGATGCGGACAAAGACCATCGCCCGTCGCCTGGCTTCCAGCGGGGCCGAGGAAAAGGTGCCTTCCTCCCAGCTGCGGCTCGGCGACCGCGTGGTCTGCGAGACCGGGGACGTGATCCCCGGTGACGGGGAAGTCGTGGAGGGAATCGCCAGCGTCGACGAGTCGGCGATCACGGGAGAATCGGCGCCCGTCATCCGTGAATCGGGAGGCGACCGGAGCGCCGTGACGGGCGGAACAAAAGTGATCAGCGACCGGATCGTGGTCCGCATCACCGCGGAGCAGGGAAAGACCTTTGTCGACCGGCTGATCGGCCTCGTGGAAAACGCGACGCGGCAGAAGACGCCCGGAGAGATCGCGCTGCTCATCCTCCTCTCGGCGTTCTCGATCATCTTCCTGGCCGCCGTGGGCACGCTGTGGTTCTTCTCCGATTACAGCGTGAAGCAGTCCGGCACCAGCGCCTTCATCACCACCGCAGTGCTCTTCGCCCTGCTGGTGTGCCTCATCCCGACCACCATCGGGGGGCTGCTCTCGGCCATCGGCATCAGCAGCGTGAGCCGGCTGATCAAGAAGAACGTACTCGCCCTGAGCGGACGCGCCGTGGACGCCGCCGGCGACATCGACGTGATGCTCCTGGACAAGACGGGGACCGTGACCATGGGAAACCGGATGGCCTCCGCGTTCTACCCGGCAAAGGGGGTACAGGAGAACGCGATGGCCGAGGCGGCGCTCCTCGCCTCGCTTGCCGACGAGACTCCCGAAGGGAGGTCCATCGTGAACCTGGCCCGCCGGAACTACCCGGTGAAGTCCGGCAGCATGGCGGAGATCGGGGGACGGTTCGTGCCCTTCTCCGCCAAGACGCGGATGAGCGGCGTCGACTTCCCGGATGCGAAAAGAAGCATCAGGAAAGGGGCTGCCGAGGCGGTGAAGGACTGGGTGCGGTCCGCCGGCGGAAGCTTCCCCCCGGAGGTGGCCAGCAAGGTGAGCGAGATCTCCGCCGAGGGCGGAACCCCCCTGGCGGTGGCACGGAACACCGAGGTCCTGGGAGTCGTCTACCTGAAGGACGTGGTGAAGGGCGGGATCAAGGACCGCCTGTTCCACCTGCGCAAGATGGGGATCCGCTCGATCATGATCACGGGCGACAACCCGCTGACCGCCGCGACCATCGCGGCGGAAGCAGGCGTGGATGACTACATCGCGGAGGCCACCCCGCAGGCGAAGCTCGAGCGCATCCGCGCCGAACAGAAGAGCGGCCACCTGGTCGCCATGATCGGGGACGGCACCAACGACGCCCCCGCCCTCGCCCAGGCCGACGTCGGCGTCGCCATGAGCTCGGGAACCCAGGTGGCCCGGGAGGCCGGGAACATGGTGGACCTGGACTCCAACCCCACGAAGCTCATCGACATCGTGGAGGTCGGCAAGGAGCAGCTCATGACCCGGGGCGCCCTTACCACCTTCAGCATCGCCAACGACGTGGCGAAGTTCTTCGCCATCCTGCCGGCCATGTTCCTGGGCCTGTACGCCGTCGCGGGCGGTGTCGGGCCGCTGTGGGCGCTGAACGTGATGCAGCTCGCCTCACCGCAGAGCGCGGTGCTGTCGGCGGTCATCTTCAACGCCCTTATCATCGTGGCGCTGATCCCCCTCGCGCTTCGCGGCGTGCGCTACCGCGCCATCGGGGCGCAGCGCATATTGCGGCGAAACCTGCTCGTCTACGGCCTGGGAGGGATCGTCGCGCCGTTCATCGGTATCAAGGTCATCGACCTGCTCGTGCATGGAATCGGGCTGGCGTGAGGGAGAAGCGGGACATGAAACACGTACGAACTGCAATCATCGTGACGATTTTCTGGACGGTGGCGGTGGGCGGCATCTACCCGCTGTTCATGTACGGCGTGGGCGCCCTGGCCTTTCCCGGCCAGGCGCAGGGAAGCCTTCTGACAAGGGACGGAAAGGTCGTCGGCTCCGCGCTCATCGGCCAGGACTTTTCCACCGACGCCTATTTTCACCCCCGCCCGTCGTCGATCAAGTACGATGCCTCCAATTCGGGGGCCAGCAACTGGGGCTGGACGAGCGCGGATTTGAAAAAGGCGTACACACAGAACAGGACCGATTGGCTGAAAGCGAACGGGAATGCGGAGCCGCCGCAGGACATGGTCATGGCCTCCGGCAGCGGGCTGGACCCGCATGTCAGCCCCGCGGGCGCGGAGCTGCAGGTACCGAGGGTCGCCGCGGCCCGTCACCTCGCCGCGGATGGCGCGGCAAAGCTTCTGGCCCTGGTGCAAAGCTTCGAGGAGGAGCCGCAGCTGGGCTTCCTCGGTGAGCCGCGGGTGAATGTTCTGGAGCTGAACATCGCGCTGGACCGGCAGTTCCCCGCGAAGTGACGCGGCGGCGCGGCCGCGGGCCTATCCGCCGCGCCTGAATCCGCGCTACCCTCACCGGGGAGTTCCGCATGTCAGCCGACGGTGAACAGCGCCCTGACCCCGACGCCCTGCTGAAGGTGATCGAAAAGCAGCGCGAGGGAAAAGGCAAGGTCAAGATCTTCTTCGGCATGGCCGCCGGCGTGGGAAAAACCTACTCCATGCTCCAGGAGGCCCAGCGCAAGCGCCAGGAGGAGGTCGACGTCGTCATCGGCTACCTGGAGAGCCACCAGAGGAAGGAAACCGACGAGCTCGCCGCCGGCCTCGAGCTGATTCCCCGGATGACCCTCTCGTACCGCGGCAAGACGCTCCAGGAGATGGACACCGACGCCATCGTGGCGCGCAAACCGCAGCTGGTCCTGGTGGACGAGCTGGCGCACACGAACGCGCCCGGCGCGAGAAACCGCAAGCGCTACCAGGACGTCCTGGAGCTCACGGAACGCGGCATCGACGTGTTCACCACGGTGAATGTCCAGCACCTCGAAGGCTTCGCGGACACGGTGGAGGAGATCACCGGCATCACCATCTCCGAGCGCATCCCCGACTCGGTCTTCGACGTCGTCGACCAGGTCGTGCTCATCGACATCTCTCCCGAGGAGCTTCTGAAACGCCTGTCCGAGGGCAAGGTGTACCTCGGTGAGAGGGCCGATGCGGCGGCGGAAAACTTCTTCAAGAAGAGCACCCTCGCGGCCCTGCGGGAAATGGCGCTGCGTCACACGGCCCTGCTGGTGAACCACCAGCTCAGCGACATGCTGCAGGATGGCCTGCACCAGGGCAGTGCCGCAACCGGGGAGCGTCTCCTGGTGGCAATCAGCCCGAGCCCGAACTCCGCCCACCTGGTCCGATGGACGCGTCAGCGGGCCTTCAACCTCAAGGCGGAATGGACGGCGTTGTTCGTGGACACCGGCGCACCGCTGGGGGAGGCGGCGCAGGAATCGCTTCGAAAGAACATGAATCTCGCCCGCCAGCTCGGCGCGGCGATGGTGACCCTCCCGTCGGACAACGTGCCTCTCGCCGTCATCCGCTACGCCCGGAGCAACTCCATCACGGAGATCGTGGTGGGGAAATCCGGGATGGTCGGCCGGGCTCCCTTCCTCCGGCGCCGGACCATCGCGGAGCGGATCACGAAGATGAGCGGCGACATCGACGTCGCCGTCGTCCAGGAAAAAGGCGCGGCGATGGGCCGGCCCCGGGTGCGCCTCACCTCCTACCTGCGGGCGGAGCGCGCCTCCCTCTCCAAGATGATCCTCGTGATCGCGGCAGTGACCGGCGTGAACCTCCTCGCCCTCCCCGTCATCGGGTACCGCTCCGCGTCCATCCTGTACCTGATGGCGGTGATCGGCCTCGCGTTCTTCACCGACCGCCTGGCGGTCCTGATCGCCGCGGCAATGAGCGCGCTGCTCTGGGACTACTTCTTCCTGCCCCCCCGGTTCACGTTCCTCATCACGAAGCTGGAAGACGTTTTGATGTTCTTCCTCTACTTCCTGACGGCAGCCGCGCTGGCCTTCCTCATGTCCCGACTGCGGATGAACCAGCGCATGTTGAGCGTGCGGGCGCGCAGGATGAGCCTCCTGCTGGACCTCTCCCAGTCCCTCTCCCGGCAGGCGTCCCTCGACGGCATCGTCGCGGCGGGACTGGAGTATGTCTCCCGCTACCTCGAGGTCGAAGCGATCGCGTTCCTCCCCGATGACGGAGGCGGGTTGCAGCGGGTGCCGATCAGCCTCGGCCGCGTCGAGGTCGACGAGAAGGAGCAGGGGGTGGCGCGCTGGTGCTTCGACAGCCGGACTCCCTGCGGGAAGTATACCGACACGCTCCACATGGCCCGCTACCACTACATCCCGCTTCTCACCTCCAGCGCGGCTGTCGGCGTGCTGGGCGTCCGCCTGGTGAAGGAGGCGGCGTGGCTTCCCGACCAGGAAGGCTCCCTCCAGATGCTCGGCCGCACCATTTCACTGGCGATCGAGCGGGAAAGGCTGGCGGACGAGAACCGCCGCAACCTGATGGCGCGTGAATCGGAGCGTCTCAGCCGGGTCCTGTTGAACACGGTCTCCCACGAGCTGCGCACGCCGCTCACCACGATCAAGGGATCGATCACGGCGCTGATGGACTCCGTCACCGGCAGCGACCCGGAGGCGCGCGCGACGCTGCTCTCCGAGACGCTCACGGCCGTGGACAGGCTGAACGCGATCGTGGAAAACCTCCTCAGCATGAGCCGGCTGGAGTCCGGCATGCTGCGCCTCAAGAGGTCGCCCACGGACGTGATGGACCTCGCGTCGGTTGTCGCCGACTCGGCGCGCCGCCAGTCCGGCGAACACCCCCTCACGATCAGCATCGAGGACGATATCCCCCTGGTCTCCCTGGACTTCATCCTCATGGTGCAGGTGCTGGCAAATCTCCTGGGCAACGTGGCCGCGCACACGCCCCCGGGAACGGCGGTCCAGCTCAGCGTGGAGAAATCCGGGGACGGGATCAGCATCACCGTCGCGGACAGGGGCCCCGGCGTCGATCCCGAGGAGCTGCCGCACCTGTTCGAGACGTTCTTCCGGGGCAGGAGGGCCGCGACCGGCGGCGTGGGGCTGGGGCTCCCGATCTGCAAGGGCATCGTCGAGGCGCACGGCGGGACCATTGCAGCCTTCATCAACCGCAAGGGCGGGCTCTCCGTGAACATCACCATGCCGAAGAGCATCGTGGCCGAGGGAGGGGCACCGGCGCCATGACCCCCGTGACGCTCGTGATCGACGACGAGGTGCAGATCCGCCGCCTGCTCCGCGTGAGCCTCGAGACGCAGGGGTTCGTCGTTCACGACGCGGCCACGGCCGAGGAGGGGCTTCGCATGGTGCTGGGCAAGAAGCCCGACATCGTGCTCCTCGACCTCGGCCTTCCGGACAGGGACGGCGCGGATGCCCTGCGCGAGCTGCGCACGTGGTCCTCGGTCCCCGTGATCATTCTCTCCGTGCGCAACGGGGAGGAGGATATCGTGCGCCTCCTGGACACCGGGGCGGATGATTACGTGATCAAGCCCTTCAACACGGGCGAGCTGATCGCCCGCATGCGCGTGGCCATCCGGCATCATGCCCCGCACGAGGCGCAGGATACGTTCGTCTCGGGCCGGCTCTCCGTGGACCTGCTGGACCGGACGGTGAAGGTGGCCGGCGATCCCGTGAAGCTCACGCCGACCGAGTACGGCCTGCTGCGGATGTTCGTGCAGCACGCGGGCCGCATTCTCACCCACGGCCAGATCCTGCGGGAAGTCTGGGGACCCAACGCGGACGAGGAGACCAATTACCTGAGGGTCTATGTCACGGGCCTGCGGAAGAAGATCGAGGCGAACCCCCAGATGCCCGAGCTCATCGTCACCGAGCCCGGGGTGGGATACCGGCTGCGCGTCCTGCCCTGAGGCTCCGTGGCGACGCGGCGCACTTCGAGAACATGGTGGCGGTTGAGCTTGCGCGAGCGACGTCGCTTTCGCGTCCTCTGGCCTCTTTCGTACCCTGGACCGAGCGCCAGGAAATCGGTGTCCGTATGCAGAACTCTACGGTCAAATTTGCCGGTGCGAGAGGAACAGACCTGGCTTCCCTGTGGTAGATGAGACAGGACAGGCCATTCGAAAACCGGGTACGAGTTTGTCGAACGGTCGCTGTCCTGCCCCTTGTTGGCGGCATATCCTTGTGGATAGACGCCCTGATCTGGCGCTTCGCGCCCTAGAAATTGAACTGGTCTATGTTGTCCGCATTAAAGGTATCAAGGTTCCCGACGATGGCCAGATTGTTCTGGTCGAACTTCAGCGTGCCGATGCCGGGGACGGCGAACGTCCTGCCGTTGCCGAGCTTGATCTTGCCGCTCTTCAGCCCGACAGCGAGATACACCGTCGCGATGCCCATCTTGGCGGGGTCCCACAGCACGAAGTCCTTGATCACCCCGGACTTGATGAAGGGCCGCATCTGGTTCGGTGTCCCCGTCCCGTAGACGATCACGCCGCCGCCACTGGCGTTTGGGCCTCCGGGATAGACACCGGCCGACTCGACAACCTGCGCGGCGGATGCCTCCGCAACGGTGGTCGGCGTCAGTATGAGGTTGAGGTCGGGATACTTGGTCAGGAGGGCCTCCGCTTCCGTAGAGCTCTTTTCCGGCACGTCATTGCCGTAGACCAGATCGAGCATCTTGAGGTTCTTGTACTTGGGATCATTCTTCAGGACGTCCTTGATACCGCCCTGGTCCTCGATCCACTGTTTCTGCGCTGGAGCGTCGGTGGTCGCGCTGAGAATCGCGAAGTTTCCTTTCCCGTTCAAGTGCGAATACACACCGTCCATCAGCTGCCGGCCCACCTTGTCGAAATCTACCGCCAGTATCGCCGCGTCGCGATGCGACTCGTTCCCCGTGATGTCGGCGTTGACGGCAATGACGATGATGCCCTTGCTCCGCACGTCATCGAGTATCGTGTTCAGCGCATCGACGCTGTTGGCCTGGATCGCAAGCACGTCGATGCCGCGCTGGACCTGCTCCTGGATGAACGGGATCTGCGCGGTAGCGTCCGCGGTCGCGGGCGCGGTGAACGTTACCTGGCAACCAAGCTGCTTGGCCGCCTGCTGGAAACCGAAATTGATGCGCTCAAAATAAGGATTGCCCGTATTCTGAGGGATATAGGCAATCCGCAGCCCCTTGCCCTGGGCAAATGCGGCTCCGCAGAGCGCCAGGGAGACTGCCAGCACGGCAATGATCGTTACGATTCGTTTCACAGGTCATACCTCCAATGATTCACCATTGTTCCTCTTCTACGAAGAGGTTTACGGGAATGCCAAACCCAAATACAAGCGCCTCCTTTCCTTTCTGGTGTCCGCACAGGCTGCATCCCACTATGGAGCACTCCTTGCCTACCGTTTCTTCCTTGCTGCGAGGACGTTTGAAAGCAGCACGGACGCCACGAGCAGCGCCCCGATGACGGCGAGCTGGCTTTCGACCTTCACATTGGCGACTCCCATCCCGGTCTGGATGACCGCGATCAGCAGGAGCGCAACGACCGTTCCGAGCACCGTTCCCCTTCCCCCGCTGATCGACACTCCACCGAGGACTACCGCGGTGATTGCCTGCAATTCCCAGCCGGTGCCATGGTCATACCGCGCGACCAGGAGCCTCGAGTCCAGCATCAGGCCCGCAAATCCCGCGAGGAAACCGGAGAGCGTGAATAGAGCCATCTTGACGCGCCGCGTCGGAACCCCGGAGTAGTACGAAGCCTTCGAACTGGTCCCGATCGAATAGACCCACCGTCCCAGCACGGTGAAGTGGAGCACGAGACCTAGAACCACCGCGATCAATAGAAAGATCAGGAAGGGCGCCGGTATCGGGGTGCCTGGGATGACCCTGCGGTCAATGCCGAGGAACCACGGCGGGAACTTCTGGATCGAATGGTCCCCGAGCAGGATCTGCGCGACACCGCGGTAGAGCGCCATGGTCGCGATCGTGACCGTCAGCGACGGAAGCCCCAGCGTTGCCACAAAGAAGCCATTCAGCGCGCCTGCGACGGTCCCGAGTGCAAGACCAATGGCAATGCAATATTCCATTGGTATGCCAACCTGGCCATGGAGGAAAGCGCTGACGCACGCCACCATCGCGAGGTTGCCCGCTATCGACAGGTCAAGGTTACCGCTGATCATGACGAACGTCTCGCCAAGTGCGATGATGCCAATTTCCATGTAAAGCAGTGCCTGGCGGAAGAGGAAATCTGCGTTCAGAAAGAACGGCGACAGTGCGCTGCTTACGCCGAAACCGGCTATCAGCAGCAAGGTGACGACCATCTCCGGGCCGACGGGCCGGACCCGCCTCATCACCACCCGGACCGCCTCGTTTCCCGATCCGCCCTCGACGGCGGGTTCGTCACGCCTGCCTGCAACGCGTTTTTTCCTGCTCATCGCGGACTCACTCGCTGCGGTCGGCCCGATGCAGCCCGACCTGGAATATCGCGTCGGAACCTACCGCCAGCAGGATCACGGCGCCATAGACCGCAAGCTGCCAGGAGCCGGCGATGCCCAGGACGGCCAGCGCGACGTTGACCGCCCCCAGCAGCAGGCATCCCAGGAGGACGCCGAGGACCGATCCTGAACCTCCAAAGGGGCTGACTCCGCCAATCACTACCGCCGCGATCACGGTCAGTTCCATGCCGACGCCGGTCTGCCCGGGATTAAGGAAACCGAAGCGCGAGGAGTACAGAATCCCCGCGAGGCCCGCCAGGGCACCGGTGAAGGCGTACGCAAAGAACGTCACCCGCGGGACGGCCACTCCCCTGAGCCGCGCCGCTTCCGGGTTGCTTCCGAGCGCGTACATGTCACGCCCCAGCCGCGTGTAGCGGAAGATGACCCAGGTGATCAGGGCTATCACCAGCACGATCACCACGATCCACGGCACCTCCCGTACCCCGAACGGTCCCGTTTGCGACCACCGTATCACGCTCTTGGGGATGTAGTTGCCGTCGATCTGGCTCCCTCGGGTGATGAGAAACGTGACGCCCCTGTACGCTGACAGCCCCCCAAGGGTAACGATTACGCCGGGGACATGAGCCCTGGAGATTATCGCGCCGTTCAGCGAGCCGAGGGCGAGACCGATGAGGATGCTTGTGATCACCGCCAGGAAGACCGGAAATCCGGGCACGTCCCGAAAAAGC
>JBKQPS010000031.1:0-8873 GCA_052144915.1 Spirochaetia bacterium
CTGACGGTTGGGTCACACCTGCTCGTCGGCTTCTTCGAACAGCAGGAAGCTGACGATTTTCCCGTGCGGGTCATCGCCCTGCAGGCAGACAGCAGCGTCGGGGAGCGATTTTATGCGGTCTTCGCGAGCCCCGCCCAGCTGAGTGTGCGCCGCGGAGTGGGGAAGCTTGCCCAGTTCGCGCGGTCGGGCGCGGTCCCGGGCACGGCAGTCGCGTCGAGCTCCACGGCCGTTGCCGCGCCGACTGACCAGGCCGCGGGCACAGCAGTTACCGGATCGGCTGACCAGACGGCGGCCGCGCCGGTCCCCGCGACGGCTGACCAGGCCGCGGGCGCGCCGGTCCCGGCGGCCACTGACCAGGCGGCGACAGGTGCCACGGCGCTTCCCACGCTCGCCGCATTTTCTCCCACGTACGACCCCGCGGTGTTCAGCCGCGAAAGCAGTGATGGCTTCAAGGTGCTGCCGATCGCCGAGTCGCACGCGTGGACACAAGCGGCCACGCGGATCGCATCGGTGCAGGGCACGCTGGACTCGCAGGGCCTGAAGCTCGTGCTGAATGTCCCCGGGGGCTTCTCACCTTCGGTTTCGTATTTTCTGTACGTTTTCGATGCGCGGGACGCCGGCAGGGAGAATTCCCTTACGCTGGAGATCGAGCCGATGGCACGAGGAGCGAAGGGGGCCTGCATCCTGTGGCAGAAAGGTTCGGATCCCCGGCTCTTCGGGACCGTGAAGACCTCCTCGACCGCCGTGGAGCTGGACGCGGACAACGAGGACCTCGCGAAGGGAGTGCTCGCGGCAGCAGGCAGCGCACCGACCGTGGACCTTACCGCCGGCTCGTACGATGGCGCGCAGAGGACGTGGGAAGAGTTCTACTACACCACGTTTCCCGCCTCCGTGACGGACGCTACACGTTGAATCGGATGAGGAGAACGTCGCCGTCCCGGACCACGTACTCCTTGCCTTCCAGCCGGAGCTTGTTCGATTTCTTCGTGGCGGCGAAGTCGCCGCTGTCCAGGACATCCTGCCACTGCGAGACCTCCGCCCGGATGAATCCCTTGGCCAGGTCGGAGTGTATCTCCCCCGCGGCGCCGACCGCGGTGGTGCCTTCGCGGATGCTCCACGCCTTGCATTCGTCTTCCCCCACGGTGAAAAAGCTCACGAGGTGGAGAGTGGAGTAGACGTGCCGGAGGAACCGGTTCTTGGCCGGCTCCTCCAGCCCCATGTCGGCGAGAAAATCCTTCTGGTCCGAGGCGGGAAGTTGGGCGATTTCCATCTCGAGCTCGCCCCGGATGGGGAAAGTGTCCACCTTCGCTTCCGCGCACTCGCGCAGCAGGTCGTCGTGCGGCAGTGACGTCTCTCCGGTGTTGATGATGACAAAGAGTGGCCGCACCGTGAGAAATCCGAACCCGGAGAAGATGCGGGCGTCTTCCGGTGCGAAGAATCCGGCTCCGAGTGGCTTCCCCGTGCCGAGGCGGTCGACGATCTGGCGCAGGAGGTGGTACTCGCGGCTGTCCCGCTTGGCCTCCTTGTCGAGGCGCTCCAGCCTCTTTTCAGCGATTTCGTAGTCGCCGAACACCAGGGAGTCGATCACCTTGCGCAGATCCCGGCGGGGACTCGAATCTTTCAGGGCGGGCATCACCGAATCATTCGAGAACGCCCGGATCACGACCGCCAGAGCGTCCGCCCGCCGCACCTCCGCGAGGCTCGCCGGCGTGATGCCCCCTTCTTCGTCGTGGTCGAGCGGAAGGTCCTTGAAGAGAACGCTGGCATGGGTGAGCTTCTTCGGCTCGTACAGGCGGGCCAGCTTGTCCAGCCTGTCGTCGGGGACTTTCACCTCTAAAAGCGCAGCCTGCTTTCGGCCGCCGGCCGCGTCTCCCGTAAGGGCGGCCTGGCCCGTCAGCGCGTTGTAGATCGTGGTCTTCCCGGAACGAGCCAGGCCGATAATCGCGGTTTCCATTCACTCTCCTTGATTGCGGGCGTCCGCCGGCAGTATAAACAGCTCAGTCCAGGGAGGCAATGGCGCGGCACGTGAAACCACGGGTGAGCGCGAGATATTACTGCGAATCCTGCGGAACCGAGGTCAGCGGCCGGGCGTCGAGCTGCCCCACCTGCGGCAGCGTATTCACCGCGGTGCGCTGCCCGGAGTGCGGGCACGAGGGACGGGCATCGGAGTTCCGGTCCGGGTGTCCGGTATGCGGCTACCGGACGAAATCGATGGAAGCGCTTCGCGCCGGGCCGGCCGCCGGCCGGGCGAGACTGCACCTGCCGCCGGTTTTCTACCGCGCCGCCGTTGTCGTGCTTGGAGCGCTCATCCTGGGTCTCCTGCTTCTTCTCGTCCTGAAGGCCTGAGCCTCACGCATCCTCAATAGAGGAATCCCAGCCCGCCGCCGCCCATGAAGTAGTAATTGTTCGAATTCTGGTACTCGCCCGCGAGGATGCCGGAGAGCACGGCGCTCGTCCCGGGGAGGAGCCAGTGGATTTCCGCGCCCGTCTCGAAGGGAATTGGCGAGCCCAGGAACGCGACGCCTCCGGGAAGCTGCTCGGTCCGGGTGCTCACGGAAATGCCCGCGCTCACGGCTCCCAGATCGAGGAGGACCCCCGCGCGGAGGTAGAGCCAGGTGACGGGTCCGAATTGCGGGGTGACGCCGTCGGACTGGAACAGGTAGGGATACCACAGGGAACCGGCAAGCCCGAATGAGAGCAGGCCGCTGAACGCACCTTCCGTCACCGCGAGGGGCAGCTCCACGCTGATCCCGGTGAAATTCGCAAACGTGTCTGTCATGAGCGGACCGACGCTGTCCAGGTTGGCGGAAAGCTGGCCCGAGAGCTTCACCTGCACGGCCGCGGAAGGGCCGTTTCCGTCCTTCGGCGTCAGAAGGTTCCAGCGCGCCGCGACGCTCGCCATGAACGGAAGGACCGAGGAGGTCGCGATCAGGCCCGCCGACGCATCGATCTCCATTGCCGTGGCGGCGCCGAAACGCACCCCGAGCATCAACGGGGCCTGGATGCTGGAGATATCGGGGGGCGCGATTCCCGCGGCAAGCACCGCGAGCTGGAAATCACCCTGCGGCAGGACTTCCGTCACCGGCGCGTAGAGTAGCCCGGCGCTGCCGCTCCATATGCTGCGCGGGGCGATCTTCAGGGAACTGTCGACGGTGAACTGCGTCTCCCTGGTCACCGGGGTGTTGCCTCCCGCGCCCGTCGCGATCAGGCGCATCGTGTACACGCCGTCACCGAGCGCCTGCCCTGTCACGGTGTGGACGTCCCACGAGAAGGACTGATCCCAGGTGGTGAAATCCGGGAGGACATGCGTGAAGACTTCACCGCCGGCCGCGTCCACCACGTGAACCTCGCCTTTCCCCGGTCCGGTCACGGAGAAGCTCACCGTGATGGAACCGACCAGCCCGGGATTCGCGGGATTGACCAGTGGTTTGGGGATGGAGAGCCCGGTGACGTCGAAAGGGGCAGGCTCGAGGGCGACCGTCAGTGCCGTCACGGCCTTTTCTGTAATCACCACGGAGTCCGTGGAAGGGGTGAACCCGAACGCCTTCACCACCACCTCGTGCGTCCCGACCGGGATCTGCTGGCTGCCGGGGGAAATGAGCTGGCCGTCCACGGTCATGATGGCGCCGGCGGGCGTCGCGGAGATCTGCAGGAACCCGACTATCTGGGTGAGTGCCGTCTGGTAGAGTAGAGGGGAGCCGTTGAACTCGACCCACGAGGAACTGTCATAATATCCGGTCTTCTTCACAATGATTCGGTGCCAGCCCACCGAGATGTCCGGCATCACGTATGGCGAGAGGCCCATGTAGTCCCCGTCGATCCACACCTCTGCGTACGTGGGATCCGTGAGGACCTGGAGTCCCTGGCTGCTCCCCGGAGGATTTTGTGCCGGCTCCTGAGGCGCGTTTCGGGTCGACGCCTGGGAAGGGGCGGAGGCGTTCTGCGTCGAGATGACCTTGCCGAGCGTGGACCCTTTCGAGGTGGCGCAGGAGGCGGCGAGAAGCACCGACCCCGCGCAGATCGCCGCGCCCAGCACTCGCACGCCTGCCCGGTTCTTCATGCGCCGATAGTACCTCTCGCCCGGCTTCCCGCGCAAGGCGGAACGACCGTCACCTCCCGGCGGCGGTCTCGGGGTCGGGCCGCTTTGACCAGTTGCGTGTTTCGCCGATATATGAATCAGTACATTCATGGCCGGACGCAGGCTCGCTCCCATCGTCGTTTTCACGATCTTCCTCTGCCTGCAGGGCGTATGCGCGCAGGGCGCTCCCGGCGCGACCGCGGCCCCCCAGGCGATACCAATGAGCTTCCGAAAGGTGTCTCTCGGCATGGGGCTGGACGAGGTGAAAGCTGCCCTGAAGGCGGACCCTCTCTTCCGCTACCGCGGCGACCCTGACGTGAGCTTCCTGCCCCAGACAAGCCAGTACCTCATCGAGTGCGAGGGCACCACCTACCTGCGCCGCGCGTACTTCCAGTTCGCCGACAGCAGGCTTTTCATTATGATCCTCGTTCTCGATGCACAGAAGCTGGACCACTATTCCCTTTTCAGCACGCTGGCCGCCAAGTACGGCCAGCCCACCAGCCTCAGCCCGGAGGAGAGCGTCTGGCAGTCGGAACCCGTGCGGTTCTCCCTCGAACGCCCGCTGACGGTGAAGTACATCGACAACAGGACTTTCGCCGCGATCCTCGCAAAGAGCGGTGCACAAAAGGACCTGGACCAGATCTCCCGAGAGAAGTTTCTTGAGCAGTTCTAACGCCCCCGTGCGGGGTGAAAGTGCGCCGGAAATCCTCCTCAAGGAAGGACGGGAGGGACCTGTCCGTCGACGCCACCATCCGTGGATCTACAGCCAGGCCATCGCGGAGGCTGACGATTCAGCTCCCGCCGGCGGGCTCGTCGCGGTGCGTGCCGCGGACGGGTCGGTGATCGGGTGGGGTCAGTATTCGCCGGAGAGCCTGATCGCGGTGCGCATGGTGTCGTACACAGCGGAAAAGCCGGCGGAGGACTGGGTCGAGCAGCGCGTCCGGGCCGCCTGGAACCTGCGGGCAGCCCTTGGCCTGGACACCGACTCCTTTCGCGTCGTCAACGCGGAAGGAGATTTCCTCCCCGGGCTGGTCATCGACCTCTACGGGGACACCGCGGTCGTGTGCCCGCACACGCGGAGCGTCGAAGCCGGTCTGGAGAGGATCGCGGAGTGCCTGCGGGGCATCCGGTCGGACCTCCGTGTGTTCATCCGCCGGGACGAGCATTTTGCCCGGGTCGAGAGGCTGCGCGTCGCTTCCGGATACGTGCGCGGAGAGGGTGAGGGCTCAACCGTCATCCGCGAGGGAAGCGTGCGGTTGAAGGTCGATTTCGCTCACGGGCAGAAAACCGGGTACTATCTTGATCAACGCGCCAACCGGACACTGATATCCCGCTGCTGCGGGGGGCGGACCGTGCTCAATCTCTTCTCTTACACGGGCGCCGTCGCGCTCCGAGCGGCTGCGGCAGGAGCGCTGCGGGTCATTTCGGTGGACAGCTCCCGCAGCGCCCTGGAGCTCGGCGAGGCGAGCGTGGGCCTCAACCCCGGGCTGCGCGGCGGGCAGTTCGAATGGGTGCCGGCAGATGTCTTTTCCTACCTGGAGTCGCCGCCGGAGTGCGACGTCCTCGTGGCGGATCCCCCGCCGTTTGCCCGACGGCGGGTCGAGCGCGAAGGCGCGCTGAAGGGTTACCTCAGCCTCTACCAGCAGTGCCTGCGTATCCTTTCGCCCGGGGGCCTGGCGTTTCTCTTCTCGTGCTCAGGCGCGGTGGACCGGCCGATGTTCCAGCAGGTCGTCGCGGAAGCCGCGCTGCGGTCGGGCAGGACAGTGCGCCTGCTCAGGGAGCTGCATGCCGATGTCGATCACCCGTTTGCCCCTTCGCATCCCGAAGGCGAATACCTGAAAGGGTGGATGGTACATGTGGAATAAGCTCGTGCCGCTCGCGCTTATCGCCGCATCCCTCTGTTCGTGCCAGGCCGCGCCCGAGAAGGTGACGATTCGCAGCGGCGGTCAGACGCTGACGGTGGAGGTGGCGCGCACTGAAGCCGACCGCGCGCGCGGACTCATGGAGAGGACGAACCTCGGACCTCGAGACGGCATGATCTTCGTGTTCGAGAAGGACGACCATCTGACATTCTGGATGAAGAACACCCCCACGCCGCTCTCCATCGCCTTCCTCTCTGCCGAGGGCAAGGTCCTGCAGATCGAGGACATGGAGCCATTTTCCGAAAGCATCGTGCGTTCCCGCCTGTCAGCCCGCTACGCCCTGGAAATGAGAAAGGGAGCCTTTTCCGCGCTCGGTATCGCCGAGGGAGACGTGTTCACGTTCCCGGAACACTTCCCCTGACGCAGCGCGGCGGGAAATCCGCGGAGTACCGCGGTGGGCAGGTCACTCCGTCTCCTCCTCCTCGAGCTCGGGGAAGAGAGCGAGCCCGGGGTCCTCGTCTTCGTTCACCGGTTCCTGCGTGAGGATTTCCACGCGTCTCTCTACCCGTGAAAGGTCCTTTTCCAGTGACTTGGAGAGCTTCATTCCTTCCTCGAAAAGAGACACGGCATCCTCGAGGGGAATCTTTCCGTCGCGCAGCTTTTCGGCGAGCTGCTCGAGCCGCTCCAGCCGCTGCTCGAAGCCAACGGGAGTCTTCTTCGAATCACTGCTTTTCCCCGGCATGGGTGTCCTCCACGGTTGCGCGGATGGCGCCGCGCGAGAGCCTGATGGAAAGCCGTTCGCCGCGATGCACCGGGTCCGGGGAAAGCAGAACTTTCCCCGTCGGCTCGTGGGTGACAACGGCATATCCACGGGCGAGGATTTCCAGCGGCGAGTACGAAACGAGCTCCCGCGAGGCCAGCGCGCACCGGTGCCGGCGCGCCGTCACCATCTCCCGAAATCCCCGCAGGAGCTCTTCCCGCGCGTCGTCGGTTCTCTGCGAAAACGGCTGGATGAAGAGCCGGACGCTGCGTTCGAGATTTGCCGATGCGAACGGGCTCATCAGGAGCCGTACCCGCTCCGTTCGCTGGCTCATGGCGGCGGCCATCGAGTCCTGCATTCCCCGGACCCGGGAGAGCAGGTCCGCGCGCGAGGCGGCGACCATCTCCGCCGCCGCCGACGGGGTCGGGGCTCGCACGTCGGCGGCGAGGTCCGCGAGGGTGACGTCCGTCTCGTGGCCGACCGCGGAAATGACCGGCGTTTTCGCCGAGGCGATGGCTCGCGCCACGATCTCGGATGAGAACGGCAGCAGATCTTCCAGGGAACCTCCGCCCCGCGCCACGATGATGACCTCGCCGAGCCTGCGGCGGTCGGCGATCTGGATGGCGCGGGCAATGTGCTGGTCCGCGCCCTCGCCCTGGACCGGCGTGGGAACGATCACGACGTCGACTCCCGCGCTGCGGCGCCGCAGGACCCGGAGGATGTCGCGGACCGCCGCGCCCGTCGGGGAGGTCACCACGGCGACGCGGGAGGGGTACAGCGGGAGCGGCTTCTTGCGGTCCACGTCGAAGAGCCCTTCCGCCGCGAGCCGGCGCTTCAGCTCTTCCAACCGGGCGAGCAGGTCGCCTTCGCCGGACTTGATGAGCGATTCGCAGATGAGCTGGTAGTTTCCCCTCCGGGCATAGACAGATATGCTCCCGGCGGCCTTTACGAGCATCCCGTCCGAGGGAGCAAACCGCACGCTGTCCAGCCTCCCCCGAAACATGACCACCGAGATGAGCGCATCCGCGTCTTTCAGGCTGAAATACCAATGGCCGGCGCTGGAAGGCCGGAAATTCGAGATCTCGCCCTCGACGGTCACCCAGGCAAACCCCTCCTCGAGGGTCCCTTTGATCAGCTGGGTGATCTCCGTCACTGTGTAGATTCGTTCCGCGGCGCGGACGGGCATATGCGGCAGGTTATACCGGCGCGGAAGGATTGGCAATGCGCGGCTTTCTTCGGCCCCGGGGCGTCCCGACGAAGGGGCATTTCTTGAACTTCGCGGGAATCTGTCGATATTATCAGCAAGGGACATGAAGAACATCGCGATCATCAACGGATTCGATCTGCGCCCGCAGGCATTTCGGCCGCTCCTGGAGGGAGAGTCCTCGTTCAGCCGCGCGCTGGAGTTCGGCCGCGCGCTTCCCGGGGTTTCCGACACTGTTGTTTTCCTCTCGCAGCCTGCCGCGGTGCCCGCGGGCGCGCGATCGATCACCCGCCCTTCGTGGACCGTCGCGGAGCTTCTTTCGGAAATGGTGAAAGCCGCGGAAGGCTGCGATGCGGTCTTCTACTTTTTCGCGGACTGCCCCTTCCTCGACCCGGGGCTGACCGCGCGCATGCACGCGAACCACGTTCGATACTGGGCGGACTACACATTTGCCGACGGGTACCCGTACGGAATCACGCCCGAGATATTCTCGCGCCAAACCCTGGGCCGGCTGCAGGGGATGGCCGATGGGGCGGGTGATGTTCGCCGCGACTCCCTGTTTACGGTCCTGAGAAAAGACATCAACTCATTCGACATCGAGACGGAAATCTCCCCCCACGACATGCGTCTCATGCGCCTCTCCCTGGCCGCGGACTCGGAGCGCAACTTTCTCCTGCTCTCGCGGCTGGCGGCGAACGGCGTCCGGGACGCGCAGGCGGCGTGCCTTTTTCTCCGGGAGAACCAGGAAGCCCACCGGACGCTGCCGGCCTTTTTTCCCATCCAGATCGTGGAACGCTGCCCCCAGGAGTGCACGTACTGCCCGTACCCGCAGTTCGGCGGGAAGATCCTGGAGAAAACCGGCTCGATGCCGCTGGAAAGCTTCTCCCTGCTCATGGGGAAGATCGTCGATTTCGCGGGGGATGCCGTCGTCGATATCTCCCTGTGGGGCGAACCTTCGCTCCATCCCCG
>JBKQPS010000032.1:0-8377 GCA_052144915.1 Spirochaetia bacterium
CGATTCTCGCCGATCTCGCGGCGCGGGAAGGGCTCGACCGGGAGGAAGCGCTCTCCGTCCTGGGCACCGTTCGGTATGCCGACGCGGTTCGAGCCGACGTCCGGGAGGCGCACCGCCTTGGCGCCGACGGGGTGCCTTTTTATGTCTTCAATCGGGCCTATGCGGTGTCCGGCGCTCAGCAGAGCGACCTGTTCCTCGAGGTGCTGAGGAGCCTCTGGGAGCAGCTGACCGAGGAACCGCCGGCGGCAGCAGGATGAACGTCAGGACCACCGCGGCGGCGAACGCAACATACGCGGCCAGGAATACCCAGGCGGGAAAATTGTAGAAGATGATGCTCCGAACGATCCGGGCGACGAACGAGATCTGCGCTTCCACGCGCTGACCCCCGAGCATCCGCAGACGGTATTCCCACACGGTCAGCGGACAGGCGGCTCCTGCCAGGGCCTCCACCGCCACGAGCAGCACGGACGCGAGGTGAACGACCCGAAACGGCAGGTTGCGGACCGCGGCCCACCGGAGCACGGCGCCGAGGACAATGAGCAGCTCACCTCCGACGGTGAAGGACACGTAGAGAAAATGAAGCACGACGATGAGATCGGCGAGAACGGTGTAGCCAGCGCTCATGGGCTTTCCGCTCCCTGTCTCCGCGGCGCTACGCGGCGGCGAAGCCTTCCCGGCAGAGCCTGCTCACGCGCTTCGCAAGGGCGAGGATCGTGAGGATCGGCGGATTGCCCAGCGACTCGGGAAAAAGGGTAGCGTCGGCGACATAGACGTTGTCGGGAAGCAGCGGGGAGTGCAGCGACTTTGCCTCGCGCGGGCCAAGAGGGAGCATGCCGCCGGGATGGCCCGCGTTCGTCATGCCGAAAAAGAGGCTGCTCCTGGCAACGCCTGCTTCCTCGAAGATCCCGGCGCAGTCTTCGATTCCCGCAGCCAGGCGGGGAGGAAGATGCGAATGAACGATGAGGTTTCTGCCGACTCTTCGGACCCTGAACTTTCGAAGGTAGCGGAACATGAACATGTTGACCTTTCGCGGTGCCTTCAGGATCCGGGGATGCCGAAGGACAGCCCCGAGGGCCGCCAGGGTCGTGCGAAATCCGGGCATGCCGGATCTTACAGTGGGCGGCGAATGTTGGGAAGGGAATTCCTTCTGCGCATCTCAGATTTCCCGGCGCTGCCCTTTTCTCATCGACATGGTAGACATTCAGCTCATGGCGCCCGTCTCGCGGCCGCTGCTCCTGGCGATGTCGTGAGCCTCGAGGCAGGTATTTCGCGCTTTCCCGCCGGCGTGTGCGCGCCGCCTGCGCCGGTTCCCGTACCGCCGAAATCCGGCGCCACGATCTTGTAGACCTGCATCTCCTCCTGGATACCCTTGAGCCGCACCCTTCCGCCGAAGACCCTGTAACCTTTCAGGAGCCTTTTGACGCCGGGGAAGGCCAGCACGTCGTCGGTGATATAGACCTCCTCCGCGCCCGCGAGCCCCTGCACCCTGGCCGCCGTGTTCACCGTCTGTCCGAAGTAGTCCAGCCGGTCGTTCAGCGTCACGGCGATGCACGGTCCCTTGTGGATCCCGATCTTCAGGATCACGTCCCGCCGGGTGAACGCCCGGTTGAACCGCGTGATCTCGCGGTTCATTTCCAGGGCCGCCTTCACCGCGTCCAGCGGGTTCAGGAAGGAGGCCATTACCGCATCGCCTATGGTCTTCACGAAGGCCCCGGAGTTCTCATTGATGACGCTTCCCAATCGGTCGAAATGCTGGTTCACCCGGGAAAAGGCCTGAAGGTCCCCGATTCGCTCGTACAGCGCCGTGGAACCCTTCAAGTCGGTGAAGAGGATGGTGATATCCCTCACGCCGATCCCTTCAGTGCCCTTGATGACTTCGGACGACCTGAAGAGGTCATGGAAAGTCTGGACCGTGATGAGCTTCTTGCCCGAGAGAAAAGGCTCGAAAACCAGCCGTTTCTTTTCGAAATCCGGGGGGAAGTTCAGGATCAGCATCGAGGACTTTGCCGCCGTGCGGTTGTCCACCGCGACGACCACCTTCCCGGGGGCGACCTCGGCACGCTCGGGCACGAGCTTGCCGGATTCCATCCGCACGGCCAGCGGCTGCGGCGTGTCCGTCGGATTGCCATTCACCGCGACTGCCGCGCTCGCATGATGCATGAGGTCGTTCAGGGTGAGGGAACCGCCGGTCGTTTCCAGCTCGAAGCGCTTCTTCTGGCCCGGGCCGACGTAGGAGAGCCCCTTCACGAGGGAAGGCACGGCGTCGATGAATTTCGGACCGCCGGGGATGGTCGCGCTCTGGTTGAAATGATACTTCAGGTGATAGTCCTCGATGGAAAGGGCCTCGGGGCGATGGTACGCGATCTCCCGTATTTCCGGGGAAATGGTGAAGGTGACCTGGATGAAGTCGTCGAGGGTCGCCTCCGAGTTCAGGTCGCACACCGTGCAATGGAAGTGAGCGTTCAGCTTGTTCAGGGATCGGAAGCTGTCCACGGAATCGCCGCAGGTCGGGCACACCAGGTTCCATTCCATCTGGAACATGCCGACCTTGGCCCCGTGGAGAAAAGCGTCGATGGCTTCGTGCTCGACCACACCGTTGTCGGCCGCGAATCGCACGGGGTTGATTCGAAAGAGCGAGTAGTCGTCACCCTCCCGGATGAGAGCCTCCAGCTTCTCCATGACTTTCGGTGAGATATTCTTCGCCTTGCGAACGGAGTCCATCTTCTCTGCAAGCACTTTCTCCTTGAGCCGTGCTGCCATTCCATCGTCCTCCCGCAAACGCGATTGCGCCTAAAACCTTTGCCTATATATGACTAAAATACTAATATTTAATCAGAATTCTAATAGGAGGTAATTCATGCCTTTCAGTCTGCCTGCCCTTCCGTTTGCATTCAATGCCCTGGAACCACACATCGACGCAAAAACCATGGAGATCCACCATGGAAAGCACCACGCCACGTATGTCGCCAGGCTGAACGCCGCCTTGGAAAAGGCCCCGTCATTTCAGGGACGTCCGATCGAGGAGATATTGAAAACACTGGAATCGGTTCCTGCCGACATCCGCACGGCGGTGCGCAATCACGGCGGCGGTCATCTCAATCACAGCCTTTTCTGGAAGATGCTTTCGCCCAAGGGAGGCGGGAAGCCATCGGGAAAGCTGGCAACGACCCTGGATACGAATTTCGGCAGTTTCGACGCTTTCAAGGAGCAGTTCGGAAACGCGGCGGCCAACCTGTTCGGAAGCGGATGGGCGTGGCTGTGCGCGGATGCGGCGGGCAAGCTCGTGATCACTGCCCTGCCGAACCAGGACAGCCCTGTTTCACAAGGCCTGAAGCCCCTGCTCGGCCTGGACGTCTGGGAGCACGCCTACTACCTGAAGTATCAGAACAGGCGTCCCGACTACATCGCGGCTTTTTGGAACGTTGTTTCCTGGGAGCAGGTCGCGGCGAACCTTGGGTGATCGCGACAGGCGGCGAAAGCGCTGGGGCGGCCGCGGAGTTGACGTGGATGCGGCCGCCTCAACAGCGATGACCGGTCACGGTACTCCGTGACCGGCAAATGCCACGGAGTACCGTGACCGGCCTCAGACGACTTTCACGACCTTGCCGCTGCGCAGGCAGCGCGTGCAGATCTTCATCGTTGTCACGGTTTTACCGACCATCGTCTGGATTTTGAGGAGATTGGGCTTCCAGACCCGGCGGGTCCTGTTCTTCGCGTGACTCACCTTGTTCCCGGTGACCGTACCCTTACCGCATATTTCACACTTGCGCGCCATTTATTTCCTGCCTTGATTTCTCGAGTTGATCGCAAAAAAGGATAGCGAAAAAGGGCCGGCGTGTAAAGTGGCCTATCCTGACAGTCATGATCACAACAATATATAATATATGATCTTGCTTGTCCGGCGCAGGCTGACTTGCTGAAAGATCCCGAAAGGAATGATGCCGTGCCCAGCGTCTACGAAAGGATGGAAAGACATGAGTGATACCAGCGCAATAGATTCCTTCCGGCTGGCGGGAAAGTCCGTCATCATCACCGGCGGAGGCGGTGGCCTTTGCGGAACGCTCGCACGCGCCCTGGGGGGCGTCGGCATGCGCGTGGCGGTGCTCGATTTGCGCGAGGAAAGCGCCCAGGCCACGGCGCGCGCGGTGAATGACGCGGGGGGAGAGGCGGTGGCATTCGGGTGCAGCGTGCTTGACGAAGCCGAGCTCAGCGGCGTCAACGCGCGGATAGAAGACCGATGGGGGCGGATCGACTGCCTCATCAACGGGGCCGGCGGCAACGATCCGAAGGCAAGCACCGAGGTTGAGTTCGTCGACCGGGCGGACCCCGCCTGGAAGAGCGGACCCAATTTCCTGAACCTGGACATGGCCGGCTTCGAGCGGGCGATGCGCCTCAACTTCATGGGCACCGTGATCCCCACGAAAGTGTTCTCGCGCAGCATGGTGGCCCGGGGCGCGGGGTCGATCGTGAATATCTCGTCAATGAGCGCGTTCGTCCCGCTCACGAAGATCCCCGCGTACTCAGCGGCCAAGGCTTCCGTGGCGAACTTCACGAAGTGGCTGGCAGTGCACTACGCGCAGGCCGGTGTCCGGGTGAACGCGCTCGCGCCCGGCTTCTTCATGACCGAGCAGCTGCGATATCTGCATATCGACGCTGCCACCGGAGAGTACACCCCACGGGCGAAGAAGGTCATCGCACACACGCCGATGGGCAGGTACGGTGAACCCGAGGAGCTCATTGGAACAGTCGTGTGGCTTCTGTCTGACGCATCCCGGTTCGTGAGCGGGGACGTGATCCCGATCGACGGCGGATTCTCTTCGATCACGATCTGAGGGAGGCCGCCGCGGTCACGGTATGCCGTGACATTTGTGGCCGCCGCCCTTACCGGCTGCGGCGATTGCTCACGTAGACGATAAGGAGAATGAAAAGCACGACTCCGAAGCCCAGCCATTTCCCCGCGTCCCCCCATCCCAGGGCGACGAGCAGGTTGGAGAGGGTCTGGAGAAATATCGCGCCGAGGATCACCCCGACGTAGTTTCCATCCCCACCGGTCAGTGACACCCCGCCGACAACCGCCGCGGCGATGCTCGGCATCACGTAATTGGATCCCATGTCCTTGAACGCGATTCCCATGTTGCCCAGGAGGAGCAGGCCGATGAGGCTGGCGAGGACCCCGCTGATGAGGAACGACACGAAGCGCACCCGCCGAACGTTCACGCCGCTCAGGTAGGCCGCGGTCTCGTTGGTCCCCGCCCCGAACAGCTTCAGGCCCCAGCGGGTCCGGTAGAGCAGGATCATGACGACCGGCGCGAGGATGAGCAGGATGAAGAGAATGTTCGGGAAAATTCCGATTGACTTGGCGGCGATGATCTGCAGTACCGGGGAGGGCCTGCCGGTGATGTTGTGGCCGGCAGTGTACACGTTGATGACTCCCTGCAGGATGCTGGACATGGCGAGGGTGACCACGAGGGGCGGGAGCTTCACGTATGCGGCCAGGGCTCCGTTGGCGACGCCCACGACGAGCCCGATGCCGAGCGCCACGAGGATGGCCAGCCACAGTTTCTCGTTCTTCCCGTCCATGATCGCCGCCGTGATCACCGCCGTCATCGTCGCGGCGTATCCCACCGACAGGTCGAGCCCGCTCCCCCCTCCCGCAATCACGATCATCTGGCACAGGCCGAACAGCGAGATGAACGTGGCGAGCTTGACGGTGAGCAGGACCTGGTTGAGGCTCAGGAAGTTGGAGACAACCAGCTGGCCGAGCACGAAGAGGAATACGATGAGGAGGAGAGCCACGATCAGCTTCTTGAACCGCTCGTAGAAGAAATAGGCGGCACTGCCGCGCAGGGTGCTTCCGACGTTCACTTCAGCCTTCCCTCCGCGCGCATGGCCCTCCTGCTGGAGAAGGTGTACGCTTGCGACGCCGCGATGGCGAGAATCACGATCGCTCCCCCGACCAGAGTCTGGTAGGCGGAAGAGATGTTGGCAAAAAAGATGATCTTGTTCACGAAGCTGAGGATGAGCGCGCCGACGAGCGCGAAGTAGAGGCTCCCTCGCCCACCGGTGAGCGCGACCCCCCCGACCACCGCCGCCGCGATTGCCCGCAGCGTGAAGGGATCCCCCATGCGCGCGTCTCCCGACTGGTTCTGGCCCACGAAAAACAGGGCGGCAAGGACGATGAAGGTCGAATTGACGAGGCAGGCCTTCAGCTGGACCCGTGCCGTGTCGATCCCGCTCTCGTAGGCTCCGTCATTGCTGCTTCCCACCGCATAGATGTACCTGCCCGTCCGGGTCTTGGAGACGAATGCCCAGAACAGGCACCCGATGATCACGAGGATCAGGGCGGGCGGGATCACGTCGGAGAACCGATGGAGAGAGCTCGACACCCCTGCGATGTCGCCGATGTTGTAAAAAGCCTTGAACCATTCCACGGCCTCACCGCCGGGTGTCGGCCTCAGGAACAGGGCCGCGCCGAGCCAGATGAAAGACGTGGCGAACGTCGAGATGACCGGCGGGATGCGCAGGTACCCGATCCCGATCCCGTTGATCACACCGACGGCCATGGCCACGGCGAACACGGCAGCCAGCGCGTAGGCTCCAGACCAGGGATCCGCCTTCTTCATGACGGTGCTGAGCACGCACGTGAACAGGGAGAGGGCGGTACCGGACGACAAGTCGATTCCGCCGGCGAGAATGACCGCCGCCTGCCCCATCGTCATCAGGATGAGGGGAGCGAACGCGTTGATGTTCCGCACGATGGACCTGGTCTCGAAGAAGTTCTGCTGGAGAATCGCCGTGACAGAGAACATGATGACGAGGATGAGAAGCGTGGAGAACTCCGGCTTGGAGACAAATCTCCGCACGCCTCCGCGCGCCCCCGTGCCCTCTGCCCGCATCACGGTCGACTCCCTCCTACCTGACACGCATGGAGGTGGCGACGATGGCGTCATCAGTGATTTCCGCACCCTCCAGGATGGAAACGACCTGCCCCTCGTACATGATCATGAGCCGGTCGCAGTACTGGATGAGCTCCTCGTTGTCGCTCGCGTAGAGGATGACGCTCGTCCCATTTTCCCGGACCTGGCCAAGGATGAACTCGTACAGGTCCCGCTTGGCCCCCACGTCCACTCCCTTGGCCGGGTCCGAGAGGAGGAGGACCGACGCGTCGAAGGACAGCCACTTGCCGACGACGACCTTCTGCTGGTTGCCGCCGGACAGCGTGCGGACCGGCGTGTCCACGCTCGGTATCTTTATGGAGAGAACCTCGATGGCGCGCGCACACTCTTCCCGGCTCTGCACACGGGGAGTGAACAGGGGCTGGCGCGCGAGGCCGAGCTTGGGGAAGACGATGTTGGTGAGAAGGGAATGCTTCAGGAACAGGCCTTCGAGCTGCCGGTCCCCCGGCACCAGAAGCATGCCGTTGCGGATCGCCGTCGCGGGCCGATTGAGCCGGATCCTCCTGCCGTCGATCTCCGCCGTGCACGTGCTCCCCGGGTACGCCCCCGCCAAGGCGAGCATCAGCTCGTGCTGCCCCTGTCCCGAGAGACCGCCCACGCCCAGGATTTCTCCCCTGCGCAGGTCGAAGGAGACGTCCTTCAGTGTCCTGCCGTCACTCAGGTTCTTCACCGACAGGAGAAGCCCGCCCTGGTCCCGGCCGCGTTCCTCGCGCCGGGTTTCCGTGCGGGCTTCGCCCGTGATGTGGCTCACGATCAGCTCGGGGTCCTTGCCGTCCTTCGCGAAGTCGATCTGCGCGACGTTCTCCCCGTTTCGGAAAATCGTCACCTCGTCGCAGATCTCCATCACCTCCCAGAGACGGGGGGAGGTGAACACGACCGCCACCTTCTCCTCCACCAGTCCGCGGAGGAAGGTGAACAGGCTCCCCACCTGCGCTTTTTCCAATGCCGCTGTCGGCTCGTCGAGGATGAGGAGCTTCGGTCGGGCGGCGATTGCCTTCGCGATCTCGACGATCTGCATCTCCCCGGGGCTGAGCTCAGAAACAATCCGGCTCAGGTCGAGCCCGGGCATGAGATTGTCGAGGATTTCCCGCGCGGTCTTCCGGGCGCGCGCGTCGTCGAGGAACGGGCCCCTGCCCTGCTCGCCGCCGAGCACGATGTTCTGCCAGACGGTGAGGTCGGGGACCAGGCTCAGGTTCTGGAAGACCATGGCGACGCCGTTCTGCCTCGCCTCGCTCGGGGTGCGGTAGCGCACCACCCGGTCGTTGTAGCGGATCTGGCCCGCGTCGGCATGATAGACGCCGGCGATGATCTTGTAGATCGTGCTCTTGCCCGAGCCATTGGCGGCGAGCAGACCGGTGATGCGGCCCGCGTTGCAGGAGAGGTTCCCGTTGGACAGGGCGACCACTCCCCCGAACCGCTTC
>JBKQPS010000033.1:0-3300 GCA_052144915.1 Spirochaetia bacterium
GGCGGGATAGAATGGAGCGGGTTGAAAAACAGCGCGGCGACATGTTCCTGGTCATGCTCCTGGTCGTGATCCTCGGCGTGGGAATGGCGGTCCTTTTTTCCAGTTCCTGGCCGTTCTCCGAACGGACGTACAATGACCCGCTCTTTCTCTTGAAGCGGCAGTTGATCTGGGCCGGCCTCGGCAGCGCGGCCGCGTTCATCGTTTCCCTGACGCCCCTCGAGGCGTTCCGCCGATGGATGCCCCTGATCCTGCTCGCCACCCTTGCCGCGGTTCTCCTTCCGTTCCTTCCGGCACTGGGAACGTCCGTGCTCGGCTCCCGGAGGTGGATATCTCTCCTGGGATTCTCCTTCCAGCCTTCGGAGCTCGTGAAGCTGACCCTGATCCTTTACCTCGCATCGTATTTCTCCCGGCGGGAGGAAGGAGAGAAGATCACGATGAACGCGCTCATTCCCCCGTTCGTGGTCACGAGCGTGTTCGCCGGCATCATCCTCCTGCAGAACGACTACTCCACGGCGATCTTCGTCCTGGTCACCGGTCTTGCGATGATGTATATCGCGCAGGTGCGGCTCCTGCATTTCTTCCTCGTGTCCCTGTTCACGGTTCCCCTTGGCTTTCTTCTCCTTTTCACCCGGGAGCACAGGGTCCAGCGCCTCCTTGCATTCTTCGACCTTTCCTCCCACAGCGCGGGGACCGGCTACCAGATCGTCACCGCGAAGGCCGCGCTCGTGAGCGGCGGTCTCTTCGGCAAGGGGCTGGGCCACAGCGCCGCGAAGCTCGGTCCCCTGCCAATGTCCTACTCGGACTTCATCTACACGATCGTGGGAGAGGAGACGGGACTTCTCGGAGCGCTGTTCGTGCTCGGGCTCTTCGGGCTTCTCGCCTGGAGGGGATACCGGATCGCCCTCTTGTCGAAAGACCGCTTCTCGGCCTCCGTCGCTTTCGGGCTCACCTCCGCGCTGTGCCTGCAGGCTCTCCTGAACATGGCGGTCGCGTCCGGTCTGGTCCCGACGACGGGTGTCACGCTTCCCTTCTTTTCCGCGGGAGGCTCTTCTCTGTTCACCACGCTCGTCATGTGCGGCCTGCTCGTGAATCTTTCACGGAGGGTCACCGATGTCTAATGCCGAATCCGCCTACGGCGGCGCCGAATCCGCCTACGGCGGCGCATCGATATTGAACGGAAAGCCCGGGCGGGGCACTGGGCGCAATCCTACGGCGGCGCGCAATCCGCCTACGGCGGCGCGCTGGGCGCGGCCCCTGCTGATCGTCATCACGACTCTCTGCGGCCTGGTTCTTTTCGCCCGGTTCGTCGCGGAGCCGCTGACGACGATACGCCACGTCAGCGTACACAGCGACGTGCCTCTCACTGACGACCAGGTGCTCCTGCTCTCGGGCATCCAGGGGGGCGAACACTGGTACAACGTGTCGCTGTCCTCGATCCAGCGGAGGCTGGAAGCGAGCCCGCTCGTCCGGCGGGCGGTGGTGACGAAAATCTTCCCCGACACGATTCTCCTGACACTCTGGGGACGGCAGCCCGCGGCCTTGATGCTTGCCACCGCGGAGGGACGCAGCTTTCCCGTCCTGGTCGACGAGGACGGCGTCATATTCAAGGTGGGAACCAGCAGCGCCGACCTCGATCTCCCCGTGGTTTCCGGGCTTACCGCGGGTGACATGGCTCTCGGCGCCCAGTTGCCGCAACCATACCGCGCGCTGTTCTCCGACCTGCGAGCCATGCGCGAAAAGGCGCCCGGCTTGTGCGCAGCGGTCTCCGAGGTGCGGGTGGTCGGCGGGGGCTCGACCGATTCTTCTCCCCAGGACCTGGAGCTCCTCGTGTATCTCACCTCATCACCGGTGCCCATCCGGGCCCGGGGAACCCTCGATGAAAGCCTGGTGAAATACGCGCTCGTGGCGACCGACCTCTTGTCGCGTCAGGGCGTTCTGAAGGATATTCAGGAACTCGATTTCCGCGGCGAAGATGTCGTGTACAGGCTCGCGGGAAAAAACGCGCTCGGGACAAAATCCGCGGAGTACCGCGATGCAAAATCCGCGGAGTACCGCGATGCGGTCGCCGGGGTAAAGGGGGGATAGGTCGGTGGCTGCTCCCACAGAACTGATTGTAGGGTTGGACATCGGCACGACGAAGGTCTGCGCCATCATCGGCGAGTTCAACGAGACAGGACAGCTGGAGATCATCGGCGTGGGCACCACCCCGTCGCGCGGGCTGCGCCGCGGCGTGGTGATCAACATCGAATCCACCGTGAAGTCCATCCAGAACGCGGTCGAGTCCGCCGAGCTCATGTCCGGGCGGGAAGTTCATGGCGTGTACACCGGAGTTGCAGGCGGTCATATCGAGGGGATCAATTCTCGCGGCGTGGTGGCCGTGACCGGCAAGGACCGGGAGATCACCAAGGAGGACGTGGACCGGGTGATCGACGCGGCCAAGGCCATCGTCATCCCCATGGATCGCGAGGTGCTGCACGTCATTCCCCAGGAGTTCATCGTCGACCAGCAGGGCGGGATCAAGAACCCGGTGGGCATGGTCGGGGTGCGGCTGGAGGCGGAAGCGCACATCATCACTGGCGCGGTCACCTCTGCGCAGAATATCGTGAAATGCGTGAACCGCGCCGGCTTCAAGGTGAACGACATCGTGCTCGAGCCCCTGGCTTCCTCGAAGGCGGTTCTCACGGCGGACGAACGGGAGTTGGGCGTCCTGCTCATCGACCTCGGGGGAGGGACCACCGACGTCTTGGTGCACCTGGAAGGGGCACCGTACCATACGGAAGTGCTTTCCATCGGGGGAGAGCAGGTCACGAGCGACGTTTCGATCATGCTCAAGACTCCCCTGGAGGTCGCGGAAAAGATCAAGAAGGAACACGGGTGCTGCTATGTGCCCGCCGTGCTGGAGGACGACGAGGTAGTGATCCCGGGGGTGGGCGGGCGCCCTCCGCGGAAGATCGGGAGGCGCGGCATGGCCGAGATCATCCAGCCGCGAATGGCGGAGATCCTCGGGATGGTGAAGGAGCAGATCGAGAAGAAGGGATACCTGCACCTCCTGGGAGGCGGGGTGGTGCTCACGGGCGGGGGCTCCCTGCTCTCGGGTGCCGGCGAGCTCGCCTCCGAGATTTTCGGCCTTCCGGCCCGGGTCGGGTACCCGACGAAGCTGGGCGGCCTGGTGGAGGAGTACCACGATCCGATGTTCTCGACGGGCGTGGGGCTCGTGATGTACGGGGCGACCCGTGAGGGGGTGGAGGGATTCGACACGAGCTCCAGCGAAAGCACCTTCACCAGCGTATGGGAGAGGAT
>JBKQPS010000034.1:0-6467 GCA_052144915.1 Spirochaetia bacterium
CGACCTACAAGGGATGGCCGCTGTACTACTGGGCACAGGACAAGGCCCCGGGAGACATGACCGGCGAGGGCGTGCACAAGGTCTGGTACATTCTCAAGGTGCCCGCGTACACCGTCATGATCGCGACCAACAAGCTCGGAAACTACCTCGTGGACGGCACCGGCAACACCCTGTACTGGTTCACCAAGGACAAGGTCAACATGAGCGCCTGCACGGGTGGATGCATCCAGGCGTGGCCCGCTTTCACCTCCGACTCGGTTGTCGTTCCTTCCGCGCTGAACGCGTCGGACTTCGGGACGATCAGCCGTTCCGATGGCGCCGTGCAGGTCACGTTCAAGGGATACCCCCTGTACTACTGGGCGAAGGACAAGATGCGTGGAGATGTAACGGGTCAGAACATGGGAAAGGTCTGGTTCGTGATCGATCCTGAGAAGTTCCCGCCCAAAATGTAGACCGCCTCACACCTCTTCTGCGCTTATTGAGCCGGCGCCTGCCCAGAGGGCTCCGGCTCGTCTTTGCCATGACTCCGGTGGTTTTGTCTGATACATTGATAAGATGATCCCGGCCGAGGAACTGCGAAAGCGCGCCGCCCGCGTTCTGCCGAAGATCGTGGAGCTTCGCCACGCCCTCCATCGAATCCCGGAGATGCATTTCCAGGAACGGGAGACTGCCGCGGCGATCCGGGCGTTCCTCGCAGGAACCTCCCTGGAGATCCTCCCGCCGCTGCTGGAGACCGATACGATCGGGCTTCTCCGGGGCGGCACCGACGGCCCGTGCATCCTTCTGCGCGCCGACATGGATGCGCTACCCGTGCAGGAGCGCTCCGGGGCGGCGTGGAGCTCCGAGCGGCCCGGCCGCGCGCATTCCTGCGGCCACGACGGGCACATGGCGATCCTCGCGGGCGCCGCCTGCCTGCTGGATACTTTTTCCCGCGAGCTTGCGGGGAGCGTGCGTTTCGTGTTCCAGCCCGCCGAGGAGGAGGCGGCCGGCGGAAAAGTGCTCATCGACAAGGGCCTCCTGGAAATCGCCCCTCGTCCCGCCGCCGTTTTTGCCCTGCACGGCTGGCCCGGGCTGCCGGTGGGCTGCCTGAGCTCGGCTGCCGGCCCGGCAATGGCGGAGGCCGACACGTTCCTCATCACCGTGCGCGGCAAAGGCGGGCACGCCGGCCTCCCGCACCAGGCGAATGACCCGGTCCTGGCGGCTGCCCGGGTCGTCACCGCCCTGCAATCCGTGGTGTCGCGCTCAATGGATCCGCAGGATTCCGTGGTGCTTTCGATCTGCCGCATCGAGGGAGGGAAGGCGAGCAACGTCATTCCCGACGAGGTGGCGCTCGAGGGGACGACGCGGTATTTCGACCGATCGCTGCAGGGGACGCTCCGCGACCGCATCCGGCGCACCGTGGAGGGCACCTGCGCGGCGGCGGGGTGCACCGCGGAGCTGGCCTACGAGGAAGGCTACGTGCCGCTGGTCAACCACCAGTCCGGCGTCGACCTGGCGCGAAGCGTCGTGACCTCGTGCCTGGGCTCCGCGAGCTGGATCTCCGCGCACCCCCGTTCGATGACGGCCGAGGATTTCGCCTTCTACCTGGAGCGCGTGCCCGGGGCGTACCTGCGCCTCGGTCTCGGCGAGGAGTGGCCGCCGCTGCACGCGGCGGTCTTCGACTTCAACGACCGGTCTCTGGAACCGGGCATCGTCACAATGGCCGGGCTGGCGCTCGAGCTTTGCGGGCGATAGAGAGGGCAGGCATGGCAAAAGCGAGAATCATGGTTGTCGAGGACGAGGGCGTGGTGGCCATGCAGGTGGCGGAGACCCTGAAGGGGCTCGGCTACGAGGTGCCCGTCATCGCCATGACCGGCGAGGAGGCGGTGGCGAAGCTGCTGGAGACCGAGCCGGACCTCGTGCTCATGGACATCCACCTCCGGGGCGGGGTGAGCGGGATCGAGGCGGCGCACCGCATCCGCCAGAGGCTCGACGTCCCCATCGTCTACCTCACCGCGTTCTCCGATTCAGAAACCCTGGAACAGGCGCAGCTCACCGAGCCCTACGGGTACGTGCTGAAGCCCTTCGAGGAGAAGAGCCTCCATGCGATCCTCCAGATGTCCCTCATGAAGCACCGCCGCACGCGCGGCATGCGGGAGAACGGCTGGTGGATGTCCGCCGTCGCGGCGAGCATGATGGAAGCGATCGTCATCTGCGACCCCAAGGGGTACGTGAAGTTCGCCAACCCCGCGGCGGAAGCTCTCCTGGGCAAGAAGAACCGGGACGTCCTGGAAACACGCATGTCGGAGAGCGTGCAGCTCGTGGACGCCGAGAGCCGGGCGCCCGTGCAGTTCCCCGTCACCGAGCCTTTCCTGGAAGGAAAGAGCACCCTGCGCGCGAACTGCCGCCTGGTGCTCGGGGAGGACCGGGAGATCCCGGTGGAGTTCAGCTCTTCGCCGCTTCGCAGCCCCGAGGGCACGCTTTTCGGAATCCTGTACGTGTTCCGGGAGACCAGCGAGCGGGAGAGGATCCAGAACGTCGTCCTGCGCCAGCTGGAAGAGCTCGCCCTGGTGCAGAAGCGCCTCCTGCCGTCGCGCGACACGTCGATCGGCGGCATCCGCTTCGACTGGCTCTTCCTGCCCACGGCCCTGGGCGGAGGCGATGCCCTGGGCTGTTTCCGGCTCAACGACACCCATGCGGCGTTCTACGCGCTGGACGTGGTCGGCCAGGGAATCATTCCTTCCCTCTTTTCCCTCGTTCTCCACATGTTCCTTTCCCCGCACCCGGATGCCGGCGGCATCCTCGTGGAAAAGGGTCGGGAGCCGGGGAGCATGCGTGTGCTCCCGCCCGCCGAGGTGGTGAAGAAGCTGAACACGCGCTTCTACCTCCGCGACGATGCCAACCCGTACTTCACGATGACCTACGCCACGATCGAGCTCGCCACCGGGAAGCTGAAGCTCGTGCGGGCCGGCCATCCCTTTCCCTTATTACAGAAGGCCGACGGAACGATGCGGCAGTTGAGAGTCGACGGGTACGCCGTCGGTCTTTTCCCGAGCGCGGACATCATTTCCGAGGAACAGGAGCTCCAGGCCGGGGACCGGCTCTTCCTGTATTCCGACGGCCTCATGGACTGCGCGAATCCCACCGGGGTGAGCTTCGGTGCGCGGCGGCTCGAGGATGCCATCAAGGCCGGCCGGGCAAAACCCCTGGCAGAGGTCGTCGGGGAGCTGCGGGAGGCGATCGTGAAGTGGCGGGGGTCGGAGGTGTTCAACGACGACGTCTCGCTCTTCGCGCTGGAAAAGGAGTGAGGCGGGACTTCAGCCCTGCGGAAAGCGGAGCGTGAAGGAGGCCCCGGGCCCGTTGCCCGTGACGAGCGTTCCGTGAAGCTGGCTCACGAGGGTGTTCACGATGCGCAGGCCGAGGGTGCGGGGGGCGCTCACGTCCACGTCCGCGGGCAGGCCGACGCCGTCGTCACTTACCGTGAGAACCAGCGTGCGGGAGCCTTCGGCGCTTGTCTCCGCGGCATCCTGGCGCATTGCGGCGCGGATGGTCCCGGTCCGGCCTTCGGGAAACGCGTATTTCAGCGCATTGGAGAGAAGCTCGTTGATGATGAGACCGCAGGGGACCAGGATGTCCATGTCCAGGGTGATCTCCTCCACGTCGATCTCCATCGTCACGGCCTCGGAATTGCCCGCGTACGAGTGCCGCAGGTGCGCCGCGAGGTCCTTCACGTAGGAGTTGAAGCTGACGCCGCGTTCGTCGGAGGACTGGTAGAGCTTCTCGTGGATCAGCGCCATTGAGTGCACCCGGTTGCGGCTCTCGTGGAGGAGGTCCCGGGTGTGGGTGTCCTTCGCGGCGCCCGCCTGCAGGGCGAGGAGGCTCGAGATGACCTGCAGGTTGTTCTTCACGCGGTGGTGGATTTCCTTCAGGAGGATTTCCTTCCGCCGCGCCTCCTCCGCCTGCTTGAGGTCCGTCACCTCCCGCACCAGCACGATCACTTCCGTCTCGCTGCTGGCGACGAACCGCTCCTCGTACCAGCGCCGCCCGGACTGCGTGTCCACGTGGAACGCGAGCATCTGGGGGAGGCCGGTATCCAGCGCCGCCGCGGTGGCGGTCATGGACTTGTCGTAGAGCTCGGGGGAAAGGAACGAGTACAGGGACAGGATCATCTCGGCGTCCTTGCCCACCAGGTTGTTTGCGGCCTCCAGGAGCGGGAGCTGCCGGGGGGAGCGCGCGTCGAGGATCGTGCCGTCCCGGGTGACGCGGAAGATCGCATCCGGGACGGCATCGAGGAAGGCCTCGGTCCGCCGCTCGCTGGCGCGCAGCTCCTCGGTGGCCTTCGCCTGGGCGTCCAGCATGCCGTTGATCGCGGCGCCGAGGTAGGCGATCTGGTCCTTGCCGGCGATGGCGATGCGCTTCGTCGGGTCTCCCCCCGTGCCGATGGCCAGCACGCTCCTGCCGAGGTGCATCAGCCGCGACAGGACCGTGCGCTCGATCGTGAGGATCACCACCACGAAGAATCCGGCGCCGACGAAGTACAGCCAGATGTAGAAGAACCGCACCGTCCGTTCTCCCTGCAGACGGATGTCCCGGGGCGAATCTACCTGGACGATCGCGACGGGGGCTCCGTCGATATCCCGCAGCTGCGCGTACACGGACGCCACCCTGTCCTGGCTGGTGTCGATGTACAGGGGATTCTCGACCGAGAGATTCTTCTGCGCGCGGAGAACCGCGTCGGGAATGGCCGCACGAAGCGAGTATATCGACAGGGTCACCAGGAGCCGGATTCCCATCTGGCGCACCTCTTCCGCGTCGAGGAGCCGACCCATGACGAGAGTCCCGGCCACGGGTTTCGAACGGAGATCGTCCACGATGGGGCGCGAGACGAGAATGAGAATTCCCTGCGGAAGCCCGACGATCCCGTCCGCGCTGCCGTTCTGATTCGCGCTGCCGATCCGCCCGGCGTGTGCGGCGAGCCACGCGGAGAGGCTTTCGGCGAGCCCCCCTTCGACAGTGGGCGTCCCGAAAGAACGCCGGTAGACGAGCGCACCAGCGTGATTCAGGATGGCGACGACATCGATGCGGAGGTTGGCGGCGCCCTCCGGCGTAAAGGCCCTGCTCGCGAAGCCGGACGCCGGGCGGGTGACGAACTGGTACAGTCCGTCCAGGGTGGCGTAGTCCTCCACCGTCCTTCCGAGGACGGTTTGCTGTCGCGCGATGTCACCGGTGATGCGCTGGACGTCGTGGTCCATGTACCGTCGTTCGAGCCTTACGTAGCTGTCGCGAAGAAGCGCGCTGGATGACAGCGAGATGATGATGAGCATCACGAGGAGCGTGCCGCCTATGGCAAGGAGGATACGCCTGCGCATGGTTCGAGTCGAAGCCTACACCGGCGCAATGCGCCGGTCAATGCCTGCCGCGACAGTGCCTAGCGAGACAGCATCACGACCGTGGAGCGTGCCGCCAGGCGCCGCGTCTCCTGCGCGACCCTTTCTTCGGCGCCGGCAGCGACGATGTCCCGGGGAGCCGGGAGCGCGGTATCGATCGCCGTATACCACGCCTCCTTGCCCGGGGGCACGGGCGCCAGGGTGAAGAGCACGGGTGCATCCGAGGCGTTCAGCATGATGAGGATGTCGTTGTCGTCCCTGTCCGCGTCGATGTCCGCCTTGTTGCCGTCGATCAGCAGCGCGAGTGTGAGGGCTTCGGGAGTCCAGTCGGCAGGCTCCGCGGCCTCAGTGAGCCACGTGATGTCGGGGATCGTGTCGTGCCGCGAGTTGCGCCCGCTGTAGAACTCGGGCCTCAGGAAGGCGGGGTGGCGCATCCGGAAAGCGAGCAGCTCTCGGGTGAACCTGTGGACGTCGGCGTGTTTTTCGAGCAGACGCCAGTCGTACCACGAGATCTCGTTGTTCTGGCACCAGGGGTTGTTGTTCCCCCTCTGCGTGCGGCGAAACTCGTCCCCCCCCAGGATCATCGGCGTGCCCAGCGAGAGGATGAGGGTCGCCATGAGGTTTTTCACCTGGCGATTTCTCACCGCTTCGATCGCCGGATCCGCGGTCGGGCCTTCCACGCCGTAGTTCGCGGACTGGTCCGGGGTGGCGCCGTCCGCGTTCCGCTCCCCGTTCTCCTCGTTGTGCTTCCGCGTGTACGTCACGAGGTCATTGAGGGTGAAACCGTCGTGCGAGCAGATGAAGTTGACGCTGTGGAATGGCTTGCGCCCGTCCCGGAGGTACAGGTCCGCGCTTCCCGAGAGCCGGGTGGCCAGGTGCGGCACCGCGCCCTCATCGCCCCGCCAGAACCTCCGCACGTCGTCGCGGAACTTGTCGTTCCACTCCGCCCAGCGGCCCCCGGGGAATGAGCCCACCTGGTAGGCGCCGGCCGCGTCCCACGCCTCGGCAATGATCTTGGTGTCTCTCAGGACGGGATCCTCCGCGATCCGCTCGAGGATGGGCGGGTTCTCCATGATCCGCCCTTCCCTGTCCCTCCCGAGC
>JBKQPS010000035.1:0-11614 GCA_052144915.1 Spirochaetia bacterium
CCAGGAAGCAGCCCCCTGACAGGGCCGCCCGCGTGCACGACGAGGAGCTTTCCCTGCGCATGCGCCGCCTCCGCGGTGAGGCGATAGCTCTCTGCGAGGCTTTCCGCGAAAGCGACGGGGGTGACGAACTGACCGTCGAGATTATCGGGAGAGAAAACAATCCGCCCCGGCAGCGTCGAGACTTCCTGCACGAGACCCGCGAACGCAAGCTCCAGTGCGTGGACGATCTCGTGCACCGCCCGAGGCTCCTCCATGAGGAGCATGAGGCCTTCCGACCATCCCAGGAATGCATGGAACAGCTCCGACCACGGCCGCAGCGGCAGCTCGAGCGCAGGGGGCTCCTCGTCGGAGGCGCGTTCGGTCACCCCGGGCGCCAGGACGTAGCGCCGCGCCCGTGCCACCGCGAGGGCGGCCTTCAAGTCTGCGGCCTCCTTGACCGGGTACTCGGTCCGCCACCAGTCTCCGTCCGGCCCGAGGGTCCAGCGGGAGGTCAGCGTGCCGTCTTCCGTGTCCCACACCAGCGTTCTCTCGGATGCGCCGCGCGTGTCATGGATCGTGACCCCGGGAAGCTGCACGTGCCACGGTTTCACCGTGTCCCAGGTCGGAACGCCGAGGCTGCGGCATATCTGCCGCACGTCCTTCCCCTTCCACGCGTCGGGAATGGTTCCGTGGTCCGCGTGCCAGGAGTGCCAGAGCGTGAAGTCGAGCAGAAAACGCGGCCACGCCGGTTCCCGAGCGTGCATGCGGACCTTCATGTCCCTCCATGTTATCACAGTGCCGCGAGGGGCGGGGATTCTCCCGAAAGCGGCGTCCCATCCTTGCATTCCCGGGAATATTGAATATGCTATATATAGAGAAAGGAACACAATGCGCATAGATGCAGCAATGCCCCCGGCACAGAGGATTACCGAGATGGCCATTCAGCCGCAGAGGGAAGTGGCGGGAGAACGGGAGCAGGATGGGGACGCCGATGATGCGGTGAAGGTCGCCGCCAGGAACGCGCCTGCCCCGCAGCAGATCAACCCCCAGGGAATGGGGAACAAGGTCGATCTCTTCGCGTAGAGTCAGTCCGCGTTACGGAATGCGCCCCGTCCCGTCTATTCCCGCGCTGCCTGCAGGCGGGCCAGCCGTTTTTCGACGTCGGAGTCGGCGCGCAGTTCCAGGGAAGTTTTCAGGTTCCTGATGGCGTTCTCCGGGTCGTTCAATTTTTTCTCGAAGATGTCCGCGAGGAAGAGATAGACCGAAGGTTCGCGGACCCCCTTGCCCAGAATGTCGTTCAGCCACCCTGCCGCTTCCGCGTAGCGCGCCGTCCTATACGCCTTCACCGCGCGAAGGTACAGGAGCACCGAATCGGCGGTATCGAGCCTTGCGGCCCTGCCGAGGAGCGCCTCGGCATCCGCCCATTTCCGCTCTTCCACCGATTTCTCCGCTTTCGAAAGGAGTTGACCGAGGGAGATCATCCGGAGGAAAAGCGCGTCAGTCCTGTTCATGATCGTGACTTTCAACGAGAGGTCCTCGTAGCCTTCCTTCCGCGCGAGAAGCATGTGTTCCCCGCGGCTGACGTCGGGCAGCACGAACCTGCCGCGGATGTCGGTGACAGGCCCTGTCTCGTCGTTGACAGCCGCGCCGTCGAGGCTCAACGCGACGCCGGCACAGGGCTGGTTGTCCTCGTCGTAGATCATGCCGAACAGGGCGGCTTTCTCGTCCACCACGCCGTTGCCGGTTGCACACGAGGTGATGCACAGGGCCGCGAGCAGGACAACGCGCACAGGTTTCCGCATGGCTACCTCTTCCGGACGATGAATGCGACGGAATCGTTTCGAACGATGAGCCGCTCCTTCTCGACCGAGACGATCGACCATCCCCGCGGCGAGTCACGCGACCCCGCGGTGATCAGGCGTCCGGAGCGGGTGTCTTTGAGCAGGTACGATGGCCCCCCCGACACGGAGTTGTAGAAGCCGAGATAGAGAAGCCATGGGGCATCGACCGGCGCGTCGGGCTGCCGGGAGGGGACGGCGCGCGTGGGCGCGGGATCACGTCCCATTCCAAACAGGGAAAGAACCTCGTCGGGTGAGACACGTTCGGCCGCCGTTCGCTGACCGCGGAAATCGATCGGTGGCCCGCCGGACGGAGCAGGTGGTGGGGGCGGAGGAGACAGGCCCCTCCAGGGGAGCGCGAGTGCGCCGAGCAGGGACACGGCCGAGAAGGCGAGGAAGCCCTGCGCCAGTCTAGTGATCCATTTCTTCATAACCGATCCGAAATACCGCATCCACCATGGCGGAGCTCTCACGCATCGTGAGCGACAGCGAGGAGATCCCCCAGTACTTGCGGGAGTCCGAGATCTCCTGCAGAAAGAGCACCAGGGACCGGATTGACCCGGATACGACAAACTCCAGGCTGCTCCGCCCCTCGAGCGCTGTCACCTGGTAGCGCACCACCTCCATTCCGCGCGCGCCGAGCATCTTCCGTATCAACACTCCGAACGAGTAGGGATCGATCTCCCGCGGAGAATAGAAACGGGCTTTCTCGCTCTCGAGACGGGCTTTCAGATGCTCCTGGAGCGCGGAGAGCTCGGCCAGCGATTGAAGGGACTGCTGGAGGCGGACTATCTGCGCCCGGTACACCCCATTCTTTTCGCGTGCGTCCCGCAGCCGCTCGGCGCCGAGGCTGACGGCGGCAGCCAATGCGGCGGCTCCCAGGAGGACCGCGAGAGCGAAAAGCAGCCGTGCCTCCCGCCTAGCGAACATGGGAAACCCCCGAAAGCGAGAAGCGCTCCCTGCCGGATCGTCCGTCGGGAACAACCGCGGAGAGCCTTACGTCACCGAACCAGGGATTGTCCCGGAATCCATCCATCATTCGAAGCGCGTTGAAGCCCGCCGCTTCGATCCGGAAGGTGTCCCCCTGGATCTGCAGGTTTTGAATCTGCACGCCCCTTCCGAGAACGCGGGCGAGCGCGGAGAGGAGTCGGTAGCTGTCCCGCGGCCTTTTCTCCTCGATCCTGGAAATCACCGCGGAGAGCTCGTCGACGCTCTTCCTCATGGCGAGGGCGGCGCGGCTCTTCGCCTCCAGCAGGGAATGGGTCCTTCGCAGAATTGCGTTCTCGCTCTCCAGCTGCCGGACCTGCTTGAAAAGGAGCAGCACGGCGAGGAGGCAGACGATCATCGACAGCCCGATGAGGCGGGCCGCCGGTGAAAGGACCGACCGGGACCGCTTCCGCTCGCCGAACAGCCCGTCCACCCGTCGGTGCACTGCGGCGAGGCGGTCGAGGTCGAGGAAGCGCACATCCCGGTCTTCCGCGGAAGTTTCCGCGGCCGTGATGCGGAGAAGATCCTCGGCGGGGGCGATCACGAGCACCGCGAGACCCCTCCCTTCGGGCGGCACCTGCTCCTCGGCCTGGTGGAAGTCGAACGACGCGCCCCTTGCCCACGAACGAACCATGCAGGAAACGAGGAGTCCCGCCCGGAAAATCGAAAGCTCCGCCCACTCGGGCTGGCAAAACCATATCCTGCAGTCCTTCTCCGCCCTTCCCGTCTTCCGAATCAGCGAATACGGCAGGAGAAGAGGCGCGCCGCCCGCCGAGATCCTGCATTCCTGCAGGACCGCCTGGCGGGTGATGAACACAACCGCCTGCCGGCGGCGGCCGTCCGACTCGATGCGATAGTCAAAGACGGTTTCCCGGGGATTCCCCGGATAGAGGCATCTCAGGCGGTAGCGGACGAGGCCCTCGAGCTCCTTCTCGGGAATGCGGGGGATGTCCAGGATCCGCACCTCGAAATCGGGACGGGAGAGCAGAAACGCGCCGGCGCGGCGACCGTTCGACGATTCCCCACCTGCCGCGATCACGGAAGGAACCTTTCTTCCACGACGAGGAATCGCGCGTTGCTGCCCCTCTCCGAGGGGATGCGGGCAACGATCACCTGGAGGCCCATCGCGCGGAGCGACACGGAGATCTTCCAGAACCACGTCGTCACCCCGAGGTACTGGAAGATCATGCTGTCATCGGGCGCACCGATCATTCCGCGGAGCCCTTCGGGGGTGATTTCACCGCGATCGCGGCCGTCCAGGATGAGCCGCGCGGCCTCCGCAGGCCGGGGAATCTTCCAGTCGGAGACCGAGAGCAGCCGCGTGAGCAGCAGCGGCTCGATGAAGTGCACGTTGAACGTGGGTTCCACGTTCATCACCGGAAAAAGCTTCGCGTAGTCGAGCCCCAGGAACTCCCGGAGATCGCCGCGCTTCACGGATTTCTCCCGGATCATCGTCTGCTGCCAGTGGGAACGGAATGCTTCGGCGCTGGCGGTGTCCGCCATGCGGATCGCATAGAGGGCGCGCAGGGCGAACTCATCGGTCGTGTTGAGGTTCGCGTAGCCGTAGCCGGAAAAATAGCGGTCAAGCGCGTCCGCTGTGATGAGATCGGCGTACTCGGTGTGGATGTCGGGAGAGATGCCCCTGTCCTGCCGGCGCTGCTGGAGCTCTTCCGCGGTGCGGCCCCGCTGCAGGAAATCGCCGAAATCCTTCCTTTGCATGAGGGACTTCTGGACCCAGTTGGCGTTCAGCCGGCTGGAGACGTCCTCCAGGGCCGCGTGGAGGCCGGGCGTGCGAGGGCTCGTGAGCGACGCCCAGACCGGATCGAGAAGCGAATCCGACCCTGGCGTCGGGTCCGCGGCCAGGAGCGCGACGATGCGTTCTCCTTCCTCGTGTAGAAGACGCCGGAATCGCTCACGTTCGGAGCTGCCGGAGATGGAGGTGAGGGCGGCCTGGAGAACCAGGGCGCCTCCCGCGGCAAGGGACCCGATGCCGAGGAGAATCGCGAGGGCGACGATGGACGCGGAGCCGCGATTTCGACCTGCCCTCATGGAGAACCTGCGCTTCCCGCAGGGGTGCCGCCGAATCGCGCCGTCATCACCGCGGACCTGCCGCCCGTCCACTCCAGGCGGACAGTCACCCCGTAGTGCAGCTGCCCCTCGGTGGCCGCGGAGAATGTCACGCTCTGCAGCCCGGAGTACTGAATCCAGTGCTGCCCGTCTCCGAGATGGAGCACGCCGTTCTCGAAGCGCATGACGAGGGACCTGTCCGCGCACCCGTCGAGGTAGGGCACCGTCAGCCCGGTGTCCGACGCTTCGACGAGCTGTTCCGGCGCCCAGTAGGGAGGAATGACACTTGCGGCGAGATCGCGCAGGGCATCATCGAGCTGGAGCAGGCGCGCGCCGGCCGTCAGCGAATGGCGCAGGCGGTGTGCCATTCTCAGGGAGACGCCCGCGGCATGCCAGGCCCCGACCCCGAGCGCGGAGATGACCAGCAGAGCGACGAGCAGCTCCAGGATCGTCGAGCCGCCCTCATTCCTTCTGGAAAAGCACCTGGTGATTCTTCGCATCTTCGTTCCTCTGCTCGATCATTCTCTCCACCCGCGCGTCCTGCCTCATCGCCAGTGACAAGGCCGCGCTCATGCCGCCGAGGATCGCGGGATAGCCGACCATGACGATGAAAACCCCGACAAGGACATCCAGGAGGATGGAGCCGGCTTCCGCATTCGAAGTCCTCAGTCTTCCCATGAGGCGGTGTCCCTGTCGCTGCCTTCTCCGCCTTCCTGCCCGTCTGCCCCGAAGGAGCGGATCGAGAACGGGAGTCCGTGGGGTCCGGGAACGGCGTACTCGTACGGGTGTCCCCACGGGTCGACGATGATTTTCCGGTTCACGTACGGGCCATTCCATCCCGCCGGCAGCGGCGCGACGACCGGCCTGGTCCACAACCCCTCCAGCCCCTGCTCCTTCGAGGGATACTGGTCGCAGTCGAGGGCATAGGCGTTCAGCGCCAGGGAGAGGGTCTCGATCTGGCTCCTCGCCGACACCTGTCGCGCCTTATCGACGGCGCGAAACCCCACGAATCCGACGGCGCTGGTGAGGATCAGGATGATGGCGATCACGATCAGCGTCTCCACGAGCGTCCATCCGGCCTCGCCGCCCGCTACAGGAGCGCGCCGGAGAGGGACAGAACGGGGACGATGAAAAGCACGATGAAGAGAATGACGGCGATCCCCAGCGCGACGATGAGCGCGGGCTCGATCAGCGTCATGAGACGGTGAACCCATTTCTCGACCTCCTGCTGGTAATAGACGCGAAGCTGCATGAATACCTTTTCCACGTGACCCATTCGCTCCCCGACTCTCACCCACCGTCCCACGCGGGCGGGAAAGAGCGCGCTCCGCGCGAACGCCGCGGACAGGTGCTCGCCCTTCATGACTTTCTCGCGCACATCGAAGATCTCCCTGCTGAGCGCGGTGTTCTTCACTGCGCTCGCGCTCTCGCGGAGGGCCTCTTCGACGCTCACGCCTGCTGCCGTGAGGGCTTCCATGGCAAACGCGAAGTTCAGGAGCTCCCGCTGCATGAGAAACGTGCGCAGCAGGGGGAGGCGGAGCGCGAGTGAGTCCATGCGGCGGGCGCCGGGGCCGCCCCGCCTTTCCGCGCGAACCGCCGCAAGCGCACAACACGCCGCCGCGGCGAGTGCACCGCCAAAGATCGCGGAGGTGACGGCGAGTGAGCTCGTGAGGGATTCGACGCGGGATTCCATCTGCGGACCGAGCTGGGCGAAGATCTCCCGCAGCCGCGGAAAGAGGACGGCCACCAGGAAGAGCGCGCCGACGAACGACACGCCCAGGACGATGGCGGGGTAGAGCAGCGCGGCGGCAACGCGGTCGCGCAGCTTCTTCTGGTCCGCCAGCCAAGCGGACAGGCGGGCGAACACCCGGTCCAGCGATCCGATGCGTTCCCCGATCCTCACCATCCCGCGATACACCGGCGGGAAGCTCCCCGCCGCCTCCAGCGCCGCCGCGAAGGGGGCGCCTTTCCCGATTCTTTCCAGGAGAAGCGTCACCAGCCGGTAGCCTGGTCCTTCGCCGAAGACCGTCTGGGCGACCTCGAGAGAATCCTTGAGGGACAGGCCCGAACCGGTCATGAGGGTCAGCAGGTCGGTGAGCTCTCCCACGACCCTCTGCGAAAAGCCTCGGCGTGGCACGACTGGGCGCTCTCCCCCCGTCACTTCCCGCACGGAAAGGATGAACTGCCGTCCCGTCGAGAGCTCGCGGAGGAGCGGTTCCTCCGATGCGGCTTCCCGGAAGAACTCCCGCATCTTTCCCGATTCATCCGCGACACGGCACGCATACACCGGCATCAGCTCATCACCGCGCTTTCCAGCTCTCCGAGGGTCGTCTCTCCCCGTGCCACCTTTGCCAGGCCGCTGCGCAGGAGCGTGGAGAAGCCCCTCGTCTCCAGGTAGTCGGTGATGGCGGAGGCTCGCTCTCCCCTGAGGATCATCTCTTCCACCGTCGCATCCGAGGCGAAGGCCTCGACGACGGCCGTTCGTCCCCGAAAGCCAGTGCCACCGCACGCGTCGCACCCTTCGCCCCGCCTGAGCCGCGGCGCCGAGACGCCGTGCCGCTCCAGGAGCGCCTGCTCCTCCCGGTTCGGCCTGACTGTCTTTGCACAGCCCGCGCAGACTTTCCGCACGAGGCGCTGCGCAATGGCGCCGCGGAGCACGGCGGCCAGGAGATAGGGCTGCACACCCATGTTGCGGAGACGGGCGATCACGGACACCGAGTCATTCGTGTGCAGCGTCGAGAGCACGAGGTGGCCGGTGAGAGCGGCCCGCACGGAAAGCTCCGCCGTGGACGAGTCGCGGATCTCTCCGACCATGATGATGTTCGGATCCTGCCGGAGCACGCGGCGCAGGAGTGATTCGAAGGTGAGGCCGATGTGCTCGTGCGTCTGGATCTGGCTCACCCCGGGGATGAGGTACTCCACGGGGTCTTCGAGGGTGATGGCCTTTACGCTCTCGACGGCAAGCTCCCGGAGCATCGCGTTCAGGGTCGTCGTCTTTCCGCTCCCCGTCGGACCCGTGGCCAGCACCAGGCCGTGGGGGACGGCCGCAAGGCGCCGGATCTGCGCTAGAATCCCGGGATCCATGCCGAGCTCCTCGAGCCCCCGTGGAGAGCCGCGTGTGTCGAAAAGCCGCAGGACGATGGACTCGCCCGAGGCGATAGGGACGATGGACACGCGAACATCGAATGTTCCCCCGCCGAGATGAACGGAGATCCTCCCATCCTGGGGCAGCCTGCGTTCCATGATGTTGAGGTTCGACATGATCTTGATCCGGGAGGCCACCGCGGGGAACTTGTCCTTCGCGATGCGCCCGACGGTCTGGAGCGCGCCGTCGATGCGGTATCGGAGCCGCGCCTCGTCCGCACTGGCTTCGATGTGAATGTCAGATGCGCCCTTCCTGATTGCTTCGATCATGAGGCTGTTGACGAGATTCACGATGGGGGCGTCGTTTGCCAGCTTGTCCAGGAGGATGCGCTCGTCGTCGGCCGTCGCCTTCCGGGGCGTTTCCGTCTCGAGAATCGAAAGACGCTTCCCGAGATAGCTGGCGAGCTCGGCGTGATCGATTCGGAGGAACTCCACCGTTGTGCCGTGAAATCTCCTGAGGGAAAGGAAGAGCGACTCGTCTTCCGGGTCGCAGGCGCCGACGACGACCTGCTGCGCGTCCTCGCGCAGCTTGATCACGGCGTGGGACTCGATGTATTCGAGCGGATACTGGTCGTCCCCCTCCGGCAGGGGCATGAACTGGGCAAGGGTGACGGGGCGGAGCAGCACCCCCATCGCTACGGCTCCCGGACGAACTTCTGGTACAGGGCTTCCATCCGCACACCCTCGTCCGTTGCCCCCTGCTCGGGATACTCCACGTGGGGAACGATGTAGATCACAAACTCGTCGTTCGAGACGGTTTCGCTCCTGCTCTGGAAAAGCAGCCCCAGGAGAGGGATGTCTCCCAGGATGGGAGTCTTCTCCACGATGATGCTCTTTTCCTGCTGGATCAGCCCCCCGATGACTACCGGCTTGCCCGTGCCCGTCCGCACGTTCGTGCTCACGATCTTCTCCGAGGTGGAAGGGGGGTTGCCGGCCGCCGTCGCGGACATGTCGGTGCCCTGCTTGGAGACTGTCGAAGAAACCTTCATGGTGATCATGCCGTCTCCGGACACCCATCCGTTCATCGTGATGAGCAGGCCCGACGTCACCTCGCGCGTGACACCGGTGGACTGCAGCTGCTGGGTGGTGGTGTTCAACTCCAGGTCACGGTACCGAGTGGTCAGGGTATTTTGAAACTTGATCTCCTGGCCGGAAAGCCCGTTGACGGTCGTATCCGCGAGGACCCGTGCCTTGTTCGTTGCCAGGGCGAGGTTGAGATTGACCGCGAACAGCGTGCCGAAAGTGGAGACAATGTTGAAATTGAGCTGGAGCAGGTTGCCGATCGTCCCGTAGTAGGCCGTGGAATCGGCAGAATCGGTGAGGGCGCCATTGGAGGCGGACACGCTCCAGTCCAGGCTCTCTCCGTCCTGGTATTCGATCACGAGCAGCTCGTAGCGGATCTGGGGAGCCGGCCGGTCCAGCGCGTCCAGCTCCCGGGTGAATTGCCGCAGCTTTTCCTCGGACCCATTGAAGAACACGAGCGTCGAATCACCGGTTGCCTGCACATCGTCTTTCGACGCGGACGGGGGGAGATTCTTCAGCAAGTAGTCCGACTGGATGTATTTCAGATGGATGGGTATTCCGCCCTGCCGCGTGTCCACGAGCCTGATGTAGTCGTCGAGCGCCCTCTTGTTCTCCGGGTCGAGGAGCATCACGAAGGCGCTGCCTTGCGGAAGGGCCAGGGGCTTGACGGCGCTGAACTGCGGCGGGAGGAGGCTGAGGAAATCGTTCACTTTCAGATAGCGCAGGTCGAAGCGGTAGTATTTCTTCTGCGCGAGCGGGCGGTCCAGTGCCCGGATGAACTCTTCCACCGGACCGATTTCCTGGTCGCTGCCCGAAAGGATCACCGTGTTGGTGTTCTTGTCCAGGCGGAGAAGGTTCCCCGACGCGAAATCCTGCGGCAGGAGGCTCGGCAGGTCCTGGACGGAAATGTACGAGAGCGGCATCGAACGGACGGTCTTGAGTTTTTTCATCACGTCCGCCCTCTGGATCTCGTAGACGTAGTAGATGCCGTTCTCGATCGAGTAGTCGGCGTTCGCCTGGTCAAGGACCAGTCTCAGCATGTCCTCGAGCTTCTTGTCCGCGAAATGGAGGTTTTCCAGGATGGCATCGCTGCGGAGAAAAAGGGAAAACTCCAACCCTGCCTTCCGGAACAGCTCGGTGAGCAGGTCGCGCAATCGAGCCTTGTCCGCGCTGAGGGTGAACAGGCCATCGCGCTGCACCAACAACGAGACAGGTGTTTCGGACCGCGTGTCGGGCCTTCTCGCCGTGTCCAGCCGCCGAAGATAGTAGAAGTCTTCGGCAGCGTCTACCCGGTAGTCCGGAAACCGTTTCGCCACCATTTCGAGGATTCGCACCGGTTGTGCGTCCTCCACGTGAAGCGTGATGCTCTCCCGGGGAAGCGGATCGCTCAAGATCGTCTTTCCCATGCTGCGCGAGAGCGCGCCGACGATGAGGCGGGGCTCCACGTCTTCCGCGTCGAGCGTCGCGGTGCCGGTGTCCTCGTTCCACGTGGCGCGCACCCGCGAGACGTAGGAGATGTTTCCCTTCTTCCAGCAGTACATCCGGTAGGTGGTGAGGAAGATCTCGAGCGCGGTCTCGAAGTCCGTTTCGTTGAAGTAGTAGGAGGCGTTGCCGCTCACCGTCTCATCCGGGACGATGGACCTGCCCGACGCCTGCGCGAGGGCAAGGAGGATGTCGACGATGGCCTGATTTTTGAACTCCATTTCCCTGACCTGCTGGGCCCCCAGGACAGACGCGAGCGCGAATGCGGTGAATGCAACGATTCCAAGGCGCTTCATCTCGAGCCTCACATTTCGAATTCCGGCATCATGCCGAGAAAACTCCCGAAAAGAAGATCGATCAGTGCTCCGGCCGCGAGGAAGGGGGCAAAGGGGATCGCGACCTTGCGATCCACCCTGCAAATGGCGACGAGCACAACGGCGCTGAGGAACCCCAGGAGGGAGGCAAGGAAGAGTGAGGCAAACCACCCGGGGAAGCCCGTCGCCACGGCGATGAAACCGGAAAACTTGGCGTCTCCCAGACCGATCTTGCCCCCTGTCGATCTCCAGATCAGCCAGAACACGCCAAAGCCCACGCCGAGTTCCCCCGCCAGTTCAAGGAGCGATTGATTTCCCGTGAGAAGCCTCAGGACGACGAAGGCGGCCGTTCCGCCCAGCGTCAGCACGTCGGGAATTCGATATTCCCGGACGTCGATCAGGGTGATCGGAACTGCGAAGAGTGCGAAAAGGAGGAGGTCGATCCATCGATTCATGAAACAACTTTCTCAATCGAGAACGAATACTGGAAGGCAGTATACTACAGGACAGAGATTTTTACAACTGCCCCGGCCCCGCGGGGTGCGCATTGCCGAAGTTGGTGGTTTCTGGCTAGAAAAGGCCCTCCCAGCCCGTGGTAAACTACCACTACCAACATTCTCAAAGCTGGGAGGGAAAGGCAATGGATTCTCTGGTACCGCAGATCGTGGAAAACTTCAAGACCACTTACGGGCTGAAGATCACCGACAACGCCGACCTGTTTCTGGTGGAACGAAATCTGTTGGAGTTTCTCATGAAGCTCGGCCGTGCGGTGATGGGCAG
>JBKQPS010000036.1:0-13360 GCA_052144915.1 Spirochaetia bacterium
CAATTGAGGTTGTCTGATAACTCGTGTGGGCGTCTCCCGGCGTCCCCCATTTCGCGCGCCGAGGTCAGCGCGGACCGACTCGGCTGATCCGCGTGGGATCGCGGATGATCCGATAGCCCTGCGTGCCGTGATTCATGACCGCTTTGTCCCCGTCCACGCTCACGTGGGAACCGCCATCAATCGCATCGCCCGATACCTCACGATTTTTCCCAGGTTGGTGGCAATCCGCACCAGCATAAACTCCAGGGCCGCCTTCGTCTTCCCGCGCAAGTGGTGCTGCGTCCAGCCCTTGTTCTTTTGGTCGTCACCGTGCACCGGCTCGACGATCCCCTGACGCTTCATGTAGGTTTCCCGACCGTGATCACTGCGAAGCTTCTCTCTCATGTGTTCACGAAACGGTTCCCGGCTGTCAACAGCGATCGTTCTCTTGTTGCCCTTGGTGCACTTCTGCCGCCGCGGACAGCTCTGGCACTCCTGGCCTTCGTAGATGCTCAGCGTGTTGCCCTCACCAAGGCTGGTCACGGTTTTCAGCTCCATCGGCTTTCCTTCGGGGCAAAACACTTTGCCGTCTTTCTTTTCGAAATTGCTGCCGTCGTACTTTCCCCGGCTCGTAGCCCCGTCTTCCGTTACCGCAAAGCGCCTGTCCGGCAGGTAGTACTCCTCTTCGCGCTCGCACTCTGCCTTCTTCAAGGTCTCATAGTCGCAAAAGCCGGGATCTGCCAATACATTTTCGTGCCCCTGCTCGGCGTTGTCCTTGGCTCGGTCAACCAGAGCAAACAGATCTGCCGGCTTGTCCGACTCATCCGTGGTGGAAACCGCCACTACCACCCCCAGCTTGCCATCCACGGCGCTTTGGTGGTTATAGCTCGGCAGGCTTCTTCCATCTTTATGCTTCATTACCTGGGCCTCCGGATCGGTCATGTTCACCGTGGCCCCTTCATCCTCCATGTCCTCCAGCATCGCCTTGAGCGCCAGAAGGTCCGTCTTCTGCCCCTGAAGCCTCTCCAACCGGGCGGCCTTTTTTGCCTCGGTGAAATCCTCGTTCACCGGCTTCGCCACTACGCCTGCAATGGCTTCCTTCACCCGCTCGTAGGACTGCTGCGTGCGCTTTCGATTTTTGCTGCGCCTGTAGTTCGCGTTCGCCTTGATCTTCTCCCCGTCAACGGCCAGGTTCTGGAAGTCCAGCATGTCCAGCCGCACACAAATCATCACAATCTGGGCGAACAGCTTCGGCAGCACCTTCATGTGCCGCGTGCGGAAGTCGTTGATCGTGCGAAAGTCCGGAACCTGATCCCCCGACAGAAAGATGAAGTCGGCTCGCTCCTTCAGCCCGTCCCAGATCTTGCGGCTGCTCATCAGTCCGCTGTAGTACGCGTAGAACACCACCTTCAGCATCATCTGAGGGTGATACGGGGGGCTTCCTTCCTCGGCATACTCAGCGTAGACCTCGCTCAGGTCCAGCATCTCCACCACTTTGTCGATCACGCGGGCTGGATGGTCTGGCTCAAGAAGCTCGTTGGGCCTGATGCTGCGGAAAACGCCTTGGCCCTGATCGTACTCTCTGAATGCCGGCATCGTCCCCTCCCGCGCGAACGATAACATGGAGGGTGCTGCCAATCAATGAAAAATCGACCTGCGCTACGCTCCGTCGGCGGGTTCGCCTGCGGCGGGTTGCAGGACACCCTCAATTGAGACAACGTAGAGACGTTGGCCTTCGTACCTTGAAGGATTCGGACGCTCGAGAATGTCGAGTATTCCTTCCCCTTCTATAGCGACAATGATTTGCTCAAATGAAATGCCTCTGTCTCTCCGTAGCCATTCGTTTTTCTCCTCGCTCCAGTCGAAGATCATGAATGAAGGAATCGGTTTGTGTGCCTAATGTCAATACATAACCATGATTCCTTCGGGTGTGTCGAGCCTTGCTTTTCTCACCTTCAGGCCGCCGCCTCGATTTCTCCGTCGATGAACCTTTCCCCCGCGATGACCAGCGGGATCTGCTCGTGGCCCATTAACCGCCGCCAGTTTTTCTCCGCTTCTCGTGCCAACTTGAACACCATCGTCAACGTGGCCACTCGCGATCCGCATCCCTTGGTCTTCTTCGTGCGCAGCCTCACCGTCGCACAGGTGGACTCGATCAGGTTGGTCGTCCTGATATGCACCCAGTGCGCGGCAGGAAAGTCGTAAAACGCGAACAGTTCTTCCTTGTCCGTACGGGAATAGCTGAGTGACTCTGGGTGAGAAGATACCGAAGTGTGTGCGACAATCCTCCGCAGTCTCGGGGCCCGAGTGGCTTGCAATGTAAATCGCCTTGCCGACTTTGAGCCGGCAATCCTGGGCAAGTTGGCTGAAAAGCCGCATGGGACCGTACACCAGGTATGAGAAGGAACCATATGTAGAGGTTGCGCCCCAGAACCCGTCGAACTCCCTCTCAGGCTCTTCCGAGAAATTGACACTCGCCAGGCCGACCACGGCTGCCGGCGCCAACGAGCACTTTCAAGCGCATGGGAGATCGATGGCACCCCGTGCCGGTTTTCGCCAATATCCGGGCGTGCTATGATTGCGCGCATGGTGAACACCCTCCCGCTCCGAAAGCGCCCCCTCGACGTCCTTCTCCTGATCTACTTCATCTTCAACCTGGCGGCGATCAGCTATCTCTTCGATATCGAGCAGATCATCATCACCAACACGGCGAGCTTCACGTATCCGCCGTGGCCGCCGCGGGCCATTGTCGATCTCGGCCACTGGTGGGGGCGGACATTCGACCCGCTGCTGAACGCGCGGCCCGTGTGGTGGCGCGCGACGATCTGGATCGATGCGATCTTCTTCGGGCCCTACTATGTCTTTGCCATCTACGCGTTCATCAAGGGACGCAACTGGATCCGGGTTCCCAGCATCGTGTACGCATCGGTGATGCTCACCAACGTGACGATCATCCTGAGCGAGGAGATCTGGGGGCCCCTGGCCACGCCGCACCTCGCCTCGGTTGTGGGGGCGAACATCTCTTGGATCATCGCCCCGCTGCTGGTCATCTGGCGGATGAGGAAGGAACCCTTCCCGGCCGCTTCGCCGGGGCGCTCGTAGATCTCGCGCGGCGCGCACCGTCGCCCCGCCTCTCTTTCACGAACCTGGCGAGGAACCGGGCCGTGTGCGAACCCGACGCGCCCTGCGCGAGCCGGGCCGGGGTTCCCTCCGCCACGATCGTCCCTCCGCCGTCGCCGCCCTCGGGGCCCAGGTCCAGCACCCAGTCGGCTTCGGCGATCACGTCCATGTTGTGCTCGATGATCACCACGGTATTCCCGGCGTCCACGAGGCGATGCAGCACGCGCACGAGCTTTTCCACGTCCGCCATGTGCAGCCCGATCGTTGGCTCGTCCAGGAGATACAACGTGCGGACGATCCCCCGGCGCCGGGCGTCTCCCGCCGGGAGGCCGGCAGGCGGCGCCTCGTCCGGAGCCTCCACGATCAGCGCCCCGTTCGCGGGGACGCGCGCCTTGGCCAGCTCCGTGACGAGCTTGATGCGCTGGGCCTCACCGCCGCTCAAGGACGGGCTCTGCTGGCCCAGCGAGAGGTATCCGAGGCCGACCTGCTGGAGGAGCTGGAGCGCGTGGCGGATGCCCGGGTGAAACTCGAAGTACTCCGCCGCTTCGTCCACGCTCATCGCCAGCACCTCGGCGATGCTTCTCTGGCGGAAACGCACCGAGAGCGTCTCCGCGTTGAACCTCGCTCCCTGGCAGCCGTCGCAGGCCACCGTCACGTCCGGGAGGAAGCTCATCTCGATTTTCTTCATCCCCTGGCCCTCGCATTCGGGGCACCGGCCGCCGCTGACGTTGAAGGAGAATCGACTCGACGTGTACCCGCGCATCCGGGCCTCGGGCGAGCCGGCGAAAAGCCGGCGGATGTCGTCCCAGATTCCGACGTACGTCGCCGGGCACGACCGGGGAGTCTTGCCAATGGGGGTCTGGTCCACCTCGAGGACCCGCTGGATGCCCTCCCATCCCTCGATCGAGTCGCAGCCGAGCAGCTGCCCGGCTGCCGCGCCCAATGCCGCGCGCGACTTCGCGGCAGATGCGCGGCGCCGTGTTCCTGACAGGAGGTGATGGAGGTTCGCGTACAGCACGTCCCGCACGAGGGTGCTTTTCCCGCTGCCGCTCACGCCCGTGACGCAGGTGACCCGGCCCAGGGGCACGCCGACGTCGATGCCCTTCAGATTGTGCAGCCGGGCGTTCCTGACCCGGATGATCTTCCCGCCTTCCGCGGCCGGCGGCCTGCCGTTCATCGTGTGCTGCACGGGGGTCTTCAGAAGCCTGCCCGTGAGGGAAGTGCGGCTTCGCATGATCGCCCCGAGGGTCCCTTCCGCCACGACATGCCCGCCGTTCACTCCGCCTCCCGGGCCGAGGTCCACGATGTGCTCGGCACGGCGGATGGTTTCCTCGTCGTGCTCCACGACGATCACGGTGTTCCCCTTCGCGCGCAGGGCGTGAAGCGTGTCCAGGAGCACGAGGTTGTCCCGCGCGTGCAGGCCGATGGTCGGCTCGTCCAGGATGTAGCACACCCCGCGCAGGTTGGAGCCGAGCTGGGAGGCGAGCCGGATCCGCTGCGCTTCCCCGCCGCTCAGGGTGGGCGCGGAGCGGTCCAGAGCGAGGTAGGACAGGCCTACCCTCTGCAGGAAGGCGAGCCGGGAGAGGATCTCGGCGATGAGGTCGCGCCCGATCTCCGTTTCCCTGCGGGTGAGCCGAAGGCCGCTCATTTCACGCGCCACCTCGGCGACCGGCAGCCGCGCATAGTCGGCGATGCTCTTGTCCCGGAATCTCACGGCAAGGGCCTCGGGCCTCAGGCGCTCACCGCCGCAGGCGGGGCACGTCTTCTCGGGGCCGCCCCACCAGTCGTTCCACCAGATCTCCTCGCCGGTCTGCTCGGCGTCGAACCCCGAAAGCTGCACGCCGGTGCCGAAGCAGGAAGGGCACCAGCCCTGCTTGGAGTTGTAGGAGAACAGGCGCGGGTCCAGCTCCTCGAAGCTCCGCCCGCAGCGCGGACAGGCCCGGCGGGTGGAGAACACGGTCCCGGCGCCGGTCTCCCCGGCGACCCCCGCCCCTGCTGCCGTCCCGGGGCGAGCCGTCCCCGCGCGCGCAGCGGCGATGACCCGGATCACGCCCTTCCCGAACGAGAGCCCGCGCGCGAGCAGCTCCCGCAGGGCGCGCTCCCTCTCCGCGGAGACGACCTCCGTCCCCATGGGAAGCTCGATCGTGTGCTCCTTGAACCGGTCCAGCCGCGGCCAGGCCGCCGTGGAAAGCAGCGCGCCGTCCACCCGAAGGTGCGCGAAGCCCTTTCCCGCGGCCCAGGCGGCCAGGTCCGTGTAGTAGCCCTTGCGCGCGGTGACCAGGGGGGCGAGCACCGAGACGCGCTTTCCCTTGTACTCGCGCAGCAGCCGGGCGGCGATGGCATCCGGGGTCTGGGGCTGGATGGGGATCCCGCAGTCGGGACAGTGCTGGACGCCGAGCTTCACGAAGAGGAGGCGGAGGAAGGGGTACACCTCCGTGAGCGTGGCAACCGTGCTCTTCCTCCCGCCCCGGCTGGTGCGCTGCTCGATGGCAACGGTGGGCGGCACGCCGTACACGCCATCAACGTCCGGGCGCCGGGCCGGCTGCACGAACTGGCGCGCATACGCGTTCAACGACTCGAGGTACCGCCTCTGGCCCTCCGCGAAGACGATGTCGAAGGCGATCGTGCTCTTGCCGCTGCCGCTCACGCCGGTGATCACGCTGAAGGCGTCCCGGGGAAGGGACAGGTCGATGTTCTTGAGATTGTGCTCCCGGGCGTGCCGTATCACGATGGCGTTGTCCGCCACTCCGGGGAGGGGCTCGGAAACCTTTCCCCGGGCGCCGGTGGGTCGGGAAGGCTTGCGCAGGGCGGTGGGCGCGCCCGGCCTGAAAGCGGCAAGGCCGGAGGTGCGCAGGGCGACACCGGTCCTGCTCTCCCGGCATTTCGCGACCTCAGCGGGCGTTCCCGCGCAGACTACCCGTCCGCCCGCGTCGCCGCCCTCGGGTCCCAGGTCGATGATCCAGTCAGAGGCGCGGATGACGTCGAGATTGTGTTCGATGACGAGCACCGAGTGACCGGCGTCGACCAGCTGCCGGAAGGCCCCGAGAAGCGTGGCGATGTCATCGAAGTGCAGGCCGGTGGTCGGCTCGTCGAAGAGGAACAGGTTCCCCGTGCCGCCGCGGCCCGACCCCGCGCCGCTGCGGCCTGACCCCGCGTCTCCGAGGAATCCCGCGAGCTTCAGCCGCTGTGCTTCTCCCCCGCTCAGGGTCGGTACCGGTTGCCCGAGGCTCACGTAGCCCAGGCCTACGGCGGCAAGAGGGGCGAGGGCAGAAAGGATCTCGGGTGAATCGGAGAAGAAATCGCACGCCTCGGAGACCGTCATGTCCAGGACGTCGGCAACGGACTTCGCGGCCTGGGCCGCGCGGGACGGGGAGGCACCGGCCGCGGATGCGCCGGACGGGAAGAGGCGCACGTCGAGTACTTCCTGCCGGAAACGCCTGCCGTCGCAGTCCGGGCAGCGCAGGTAGACGTCGCTCAGGAACTGCATTTCGATGTGCTCGAAGCCGCTGCCGCTGCACGTGGGGCAGCGGCCGTTGCCCGAGTTGAAGCTGAACGTTCCCGGCGTGTACCCTCTCTCTTTCGACAGGGGTTCCAGGGCGAAGAGCCTGCGGATGCCGTCGAACGCCCCGACGTAGCTCACCGGATTCGACCGGGCCGTGCGCCCGATCGGCGACTGGTCCACCAGCACGACGCCCTTTACCATCTCGTGCCCGGCTATTGCCCGGTGCTTCCCCGGCGGATCGACGGGCGCATGCTTCAGCGCGGAAAGGGCATTGTACAGGACGTCCTGCACGAGGGTGGATTTCCCCGAACCGCTCACCCCTGTGACGCACACCAGCCGGTGCAGGGGGATGTCCACGTCGATGCCCTTCAGGTTGTGCTCCGCCGCGCCGAGGATGCGGAGGCGGTCTCGTGCGGACACCCGGACAGCGGGCCGCGCCCGGCGAGCGTCGCCGGCGGGCGGCACCCGCGCCTCCACCTTCTTTCGCCCGGTGAGGTACTGGGCGGTGAGCGACCGCCCGGTTTCCAGCAGCTGGGCGAGGCCGCCGAAAAAGACGATCTGCCCGCCGCGTTCGCCGGCGCCAGGACCCATGTCCAGCACGAGATCCGCGGCCCGGATCACGTCGGGATCGTGCTCCACGACGACGATCGTGTTGCCCGCGTCCCGCAGCCGCTGCAGGACGCCGATCAGCCTGCCGATGTCGCGGGGATGGAGGCCGACGCTCGGCTCGTCAAGGACGAACAGCGCGTTCACCAGGGAGGTGCCCAGCGCCGTGGTGAGGTTGATCCGCTGCACTTCCCCGCCGCTCAGGCTCCGGGACTGGCGGTCCAGCGTGAGGTAGCCCAGGCCCACGTCCACCAGGTAGCGCAGGCGGGTCCTGATCTCGGAGAGGAGGAGCCCGGTCGCCTCGTCCATCGGCGCCGGCAGGGTGATGCCCTGGAAGAGCGCGAGGCACGCATCGATGGGCAGGAGCATGACATCATGGATGGACAGCTTTTCGAGGCCGAGCTTCCAGCGCAGCGCGTCGGGCTTCAGCCGGGCCCCCCCGCAATCCGGGCATGGTGTATATGCCCGGTATCGCGAGAGAAGGACGCGGATGTGCATGCGGTAGCTCTTGGACTCCAGCCACTTGAAGAAGCGCTTTGCCCCGAACCAGACGCCGTCATCCCACTCGCCTTCGCCCTCGATCACCCATGCGCGCTGCTCCGCGGTGAGACGGGCCCACGGCACGTCTGCGGGCACGCCGCGCTTTCGGGCGAACTTCAGGAGCTCTTCCTTCACCTCGCGGAAGCTCTCCGTCTGCCACGGCTTCACCGCCCCGGACGCGAGGCTCCTGCTGTCATCGGGCACGACGAGATTCCAGTCGATGCCGATGGTGCGCCCGAATCCGCGGCACGAGGGACAGGCGCCCACGGGCGAATTGAACGAGAACAGGTTCTGCGTGGGATCCTCGTAATGGATGTCGCAGAACGCGCAATGCAAGTCGGAGGAGAACCGCAGCTGCTCGACGGGTTCCCCCGCCGTGTCGATGACGTGGGCGCTGACGCGCCCCTGCCCGTATTTCAGCGCTGCTTCGAGATCCTCCACGATCCGCGCCCTGTTCTCCGGGCCCGCGGTGAGCCTGTCCTGCAGGACTTCGAGCTTTTTCCCTTCCTTCCCGTAAATGCGGGTGTAGCCCTGCTTCGACAGAAGATCCTGGACTTCCTCTTCCGTGAAGTTGTCAGGGATGGTGACGGGGAAGGTGATGAGCAGCTTCTTTCCCGCGGGGAGCTGATCGGCGATGCTTTCCGGGCTGTCGCGGCGGACCTCCCGCCCGCAGCTGCCGCAGAACAGGCGCGAAGCGCGCGCGAAGAGGAGCTTCAGGTGGTCGTTGAGCTCCGTCATGGTGCCAACCGTGGACCGCGAGGTCCGCACGGGATTGGTCTGGTCGATCGCGATCGCCGGCGGGATGCCGTCGATCCTGTCCACCCGGGGCTTGTCCATCCTGTCCAGGAACTGCCGCGTGTAGGAGGAGAATGTCTCCACGTACCGCCGCTGCCCCTCGGAGTACAGCGTGTCGAAGGCGAGCGACGATTTGCCCGAGCCGCTCACCCCGGTGATGACAATGAGCTTTCGGAGCGGGATCTTCAGGCTGAGGTTCCTGAGGTTGTTCTGCCGGGCCCCTTCGATGGTGATGAAATCGCCGGGACGGCGTGTCTGCGAGGTGTTTTTCGATGCCATTGTGCGGGGGCCTGCCGGGCGGGGTAGAATATAGCGAACAGGAGGAGATGAGACAATGCGAAGTGACGCGGCGGAGACGATCGGGCTGGGTTCGACGAACCGGAAGGTCAGCGCCGTGGGCGTCGGCACCAACTCCTGGGGGGCACGGGGAGAGGCGGACCCGGGGAAGCGCCAGACATTCGAGGCTCTCCTGGATGCCGGGGTGACGCTCTTCGACACCGCGGAGATCTACACCGGGGGCTCCTCGGAGAAAACGATCGGCCGGTGCATCCGTGACTCGGGAAGGACCCCGACAGTGCTGACCAAGTTTTTCCCTTTTCCGTGGCGCTGGACGAAGCAGGCGATGAGAACGGCACTGCAGAAAAGCCTCGCCCGTCTCCAGGTGCCCGCGGCGGACATCTACCTCCTCCACTTTCCTTTCCCGCCGATTTCGGTGGAGACATGGGCCGACGGCCTGGCAGACGCGGTGGAGGCAGGCCTCATGCGCGCAGTGGGCGTTTCCAACTGCGGCCCGGCGCAGACCCGGCGCGCGCACGCCGCGCTTGCCTCCCGCGGCATTCCCCTTGCCTGCAACGAGGTGGAGTACAGCCTGCTGAACCGGGGACCTGAGCGCGCGGGCCTCGTTGCGGCCTGCGCGGAGCTCGGGGTCACGCTCATCGCCTATCGGCCGCTCGCGCTCGGCGTGCTCTCCGGCAAGTACACTCCCGAGAACCCACCGCGCGGCGCGCGCGCGCTGGTGTACGGGAAGTCGTCCTTGGCGAAGATGCAGCCGGTTCTCCCGGTCCTGCTCCGGATCGGAGACAGCCGCGGGAAGACGCCTTCCCAGGCCGCGATCAACTGGCTCCTCTGCAAGGGCGCGCTGCCCATCCCCGGGGCGAAGAACCCCGCGCAGGCCCGGGAAAACGCCGGGGCGATGGGCTGGCGGCTCACGTCGGGTGAGCAGGCCGAGCTGGAGAAAGCCTCTCCGGGTTAGGCGCGTCCGGTTCCCGCCGCCATCCGGCAGTCGTATATTCATCAAGGGAGAGAAATAGAAATGTCGGGACCGGACAAGGCGCTCATCATTGAAGACGACAAGGACATCGCGGACGTCGTGTCTCTCCACCTGAAGGATCTTGGCCTGGAGACAGAGCGCGCATCAGACGGACGGACCGGGCTTCAGAAGGCGCTGGAGAACCGCTACGCCCTGGTCATCCTCGACCTTATGCTCCCCAGGATGGACGGCCTTGCCGTCTGCGCCCGCATCCGCGAGAAGAATCCCGCCATGCCCATCCTCATGCTGACGGCGAAATCGGAGGAGATCGACAGGGTGCTGGGACTGGAGATCGGTGCCGACGAGTACGTCACCAAGCCGTTCAGCGTCCGGGAGCTGGTGGCGCGCATCAAGGCGCTCCTGCGCCGGGTGCAGGCGGACAAGGATGCCGCCGCAGTCGGGACACAGAAGGGCAGGATCGAGATCGGCGCTCTCGTGCTGGACTTCGAGAAGAGGAAGGTCACCCGGGAGGGCGCCACGATCGACCTCACCGTCAAGGAGTTCGACCTGCTGGCGCTTTTCGCCCGCACGCCGGGGCGGACGTACAGCCGCACGGACCTCCTGAACCTCGTCTGGGGCTACCAGTTCGAAGGCTACGAACACACCGTGAACTCCCACATCAACCGGCTCCGCGCCAAGATCGAAGCGGATCCCGGGCACCCCCGGTACCTGCGCACGGTCTGGGGCGTGGGCTACCGGTTCGCAGAAGCGGCGGAACTTTCGGAATGAGCGGACTGTTCTCTTCCTTTTACGCGCGCCTTTCCACGATTTTTCTCCTCCTCATCCTGCTGCTCGGCGCCGGGTGCGTCGCGATCGCCTTCCGATCCTCCCAGCACCTGTTCGACGACGTCGAGCAGCTGCTGAACCGTGAGTACGCGCGCAGCATCGCCGACGAGCTGCGCCCCCTGGTGGCGCAGGGCTTTTCCGAGGACCGCGTGAAGGGAGCCATCCACTACATGATGGTGCTGAACCCGATGGTGGAGATCTACCTGCTGGACGCCTCGGGGAAGATCCTCGCGTACTTCCTCAATCCCGCGGAAAGGATCGCGCGAACTACGGTGGACATCGCTCCGCTGCAGGAGTTCGTTCGGAGCGCCGGGCGGCGGCTTGCACTGGGCGAGGATCCGCGCAGCGCCACCCGATCCCGCCCCTTTTCCGCCGCGCCTCTGCAGATGGGCGCCGACCAGGGCTACGTGTACATCATCCTCGGCGGCGAGCGCTACGACGCCTCCCTGCGCATGATCCGGGACAGCTACTACCTGCGCGCCGGCATCGTGGCCTTTTTCCTCGCCCTCGCGGCCACGGCCATCGTCGGGCTTTCCCTGTTCTTTCTGCTGACCCGGCGGCTGAAGACCCTGAGCGACGCGGTGCGCGGCTTCGAAAAAGGGGACCTCGCGCGCCGCGTGACCGTGCAGGGCCGCGACGAGCTCGGCGCCCTGGGCCGCAGCTTCAACGAGATGGCATCCACGATCGAGGCGGACGTGGAGAAGATCCGCCTCTCGGAGAGGGTGCGGCGGGACCTGATCGGCAACATCTCCCACGACCTTCGCAGCCCGCTCGCCTCCGTCCAGGGGTACCTGGAGACCATGGTGTTGAAGGACCCGCAGCTCTCCCCCGAGGAGAGGCGGACCTTCCTCCAAGTGAGCCTGCGGAACACGGCACACCTCCAGCGCCTCGTCGAGGAGCTGCTGGAGCTGGCAAAGCTGGACGCGAAGCAGGTGCAGCTTCGCCCGGAGCCGCTGCAGATCGCCGAGCTCGCGCAGGACGTGGCGCTGAAGCTCGCACCCGAGGCGCAGGGCGCCGGGGTCTCGCTCTCCGTCGAGCCCGCCGGCGACCTGCCGCTGGTCCGTGCGGACGTTGCGATGATCGAGCGCGTGCTCACGAACCTGATCGAGAACGCCCTGCGGTTCACCCCGTCGGGCGGCTCCGTGTGCGCCACCCTGGACGCCGCGCCGCAGGGCGTGCGGGTGACGGTGTCGGACACGGGGACGGGCATCACTCCGGAAGACCTGCCGCACATCTTCGAAAGGTTCTACCGGGCGGACAAGAGCCGGGACCGTGCCCGTGGAGGCGCCGGCCTGGGCCTCGCCATCGCCCGGCAGATCGTGGAGCTGCACGGCAGCTCCCTCGACGTGCAGAGCCGGCCCGGCGAAGGCGCCCGATTCTCCTTCCTCCTGCCCGCGCACGCCCCCGGCGAACCGTGACCCATATGTGCGCCTTCCGTGACACTTTCGTGATGCCCCCTTTCTATATTCAAACCTGAAACAGAAAAGAGGTGTGACGATGAAATCGATTCTTCTGGCCGCAGCGGTCCTTTCGATCTCCACGCTGGCCTTCGGCCAGAGCATGATGAGGAGCGCCGCCGGCTCGTCGGGGGGCACGGGCTCGATGATGTCATCCAATGCGATGAGCAACGACCCGAAAGTCGGCAGCGAGCTGCGATTCGCGACGAGCACCGGGCACAAGGTGATCTTCACCGACATCGAGGCTGCGGAGAAGCTGGCCGCCAAGGGGCCGACAATCCTGTTCTTCGCCGCGGACTGGTGCCCGTACTGCCAGGCGGACCTCAAGGACATCAACGCGAATGGTTCGCGGCTCGGAGACGTCACGATCGTCGTCGTGGATTATGACAAGGAACGAGAGCTGGAGAAGACATACGGAGTGACCGTCCAGGACACGTTCGTGCAGATCGACTCCACCGGCGCCCGCCTTGTCGCCTGGAACGGCGGCGGGGTGGATGGAATTCTTTCGCGCGTGAAGCGCGGGTAGGGGGAAAGTCATGATCGTTCTTCTTGCGTTTGCCTTTTTCTCCGGGGTCATCACGATTCTCTCCCCCTGCATCCTGCCAGTCCTGCCGATCGTCCTTTCCGGCGGAGTCGGCGGCGGCAAGGCCCGGCCCTTCGGGGTCCTAACGGGCTTCGTGGTGAGCTTCACTGCATTCACCCTCGCGCTCTCCGCAATCGTGCAGGCGCTGGGCATCCCCGTGGACGCCCTGCGCATCGTGGAGGTGGTGCTGATCATCATCTTCGGCGTCGTGATGCTCGTGCCGTGGCTTCGGAACCGGTTCGAAATGCTTACCTCGCGGTTTGCGCACCGGTCCGGCACGGCGCCCGGTACGCAGAAGCGGAACGGCTTCTGGAGCGGCGTCGTGGTCGGCTTGAGCCTCGGGCTCATCTGGACCCCCTGTGTGGGCCCGATCATGGCGTCCGTGATCAGCCTGGCCCTGACCCAGCACGTGGACGGCGGCTCGGTCTCCATCACCCTCGCCTATACGCTGGGGACCTCCATCCCGATGCTCGGCGTGATGCTGGGGGGCCGCGCCCTTCTCAACAAGGTGCCCGCCCTCACGAGGAACGCGGGCAACATCCAGAAGGTGTTCGGCGCCCTGATGATCGTCATCGGCGTGGCCATCGGCCTTGGCTGGGACCGTCAGTTTCAGACCTTCATCCTAAGGGCTCTCCCCGGCTACGGCTCCGGGCTCACGGCAATCGAGAAGACCGCGCCCGTGC
>JBKQPS010000037.1:0-10463 GCA_052144915.1 Spirochaetia bacterium
GCGAACCTTCGCTCCATCCCCGCATCTTTGAAATCATCGTTGCCGCCCTGGATGCGCCGGGCATCGAGCTGGTGATCGAGACATCGGGGCTCGGATGGGAACCAGGGATCTTCCCGCGGATCAGGTCGGCGCGGGAGAAGCAGCCGCGCTGGATCGTTTCCCTGGACGCGTCGAATGAATCCTCGTATCGGAAGCTCCGCGGCGAGGGTTTTGCGGCGGCATCCAGGACGGCAGATGAGCTGCTCGGGGTGTTCCCCGGACGCACCTGGGTCCAGGCGGTTCGCATGAAGGAGAACGAGGAAGACCTGGAGGCCTTCTTCCGCGCATGGAAGGCGCGGACGGACAACGTCATCGTCCAGAAATACGACGCCTTCAGCGGCGCGCTGCCGGACCGGAAGGTGGCCGACCTCTCTCCGCTGAAGCGCTTCCCGTGCTGGCACCTGAAGCGCGACATGGCGATCCTTCTCGACGGCACGGTCCCGCTGTGCAAGGAGGACCTTCGCGCAAGCGTGATACTGGGAAACGCACTGGAGGACGATCTCTCGGCGGTCTGGGAATCGGCGCGCGGAATATATCGTTCGCACCTGTCCCGCGAGTACCCGGGGATCTGCGCCGCCTGTGATGAATACTACACGTACAATTTCTGAGTCCGTGCCCCGCATCCCGTACACCGTGGTGGGCGGACCGCGGTGGGACCGCATCCGGCGCCATCCTTTTCCCCTCACTCTCCTCGTGCTGGGCAGGGGCGACCGGTTGTTCAAGTCTGAAATGCTCAGGGAGCTCCTGGCCCGCGCTCTCGGAGAGATCCTCTGGGTCGAAGGGACCGAGTCATCGACCGACGTGGAACCGCTCGCGCGGGACTTTCCCCAGGTACGGTTTCTCCTCATCACGGACCGCAGTTCGTCGGGTGACAGGGTGAATATCGGCATCGACGAGGCGCGCGCGCCGATGGTCATGGTCTCCTGGAGCGACACGAGGCTCGTGGATTTTCCCTCAGAGCTCCTGCCCGTCATGGAGAAATCCGGCGTCCTTTGCACGATGCCGGCCGCGCGGACGATCCGCGGAGAACCCATTCCGACGTGGCAGGCGCCGTTGTGGAAGAAGCGCCGCTTTTCGATGGCCTACCACGCCCCCCGCGTGGAGGGAGAGAGACTGCTTTTCCCGTTCGATTACTGCGGGCTGTACAACCGGCTCAAGTTCGCGCAGACCGGCGGCTATGATCCGCTCATCTCCAATCCCTACTGGCAGAAGCTGGACTTCGGCCTGCGCTGCTTTCTCTGGGGGGAGCGTCTCCTTGGCACGCTGAGAATGGGCCTGGTCTATACCGGCGCACCCCCGGAAGAAGACACCACGCCGGACGGAGGTTACAAGAAGGTCTGGCTGAAGAACATGGCGGTGCGCATGCGCCGGGAGATGGGGGTGCTCCCGAGGTGGCGGGCGCTGGACTACGTGTTCCATTCCGACACCGATCCGCTTTCCGCCTTGAAGGAGTTCCGGTCCGCCCGGCGGTGGGTTCGCACGCACCGCTTCCGGTTCCGCCGCGATCCGCGCGACCTCGTCGACGGCTGGGAGCGTTCCTGACGTGTCGACCGGCATCTTCGTGCAGGTGCGCCTCCGCTCCACGCGGCTTCCGTCGAAGGCGCTTATTCCCCTTCCCGGCGGGTGCCTCATCCAGCACGTCATGCGGTGCCTCGCGGCCGTGCCGGCGGACGTTCGGGCTCTCCTGACGGACGGCCACAGCCTCCCGGCGCTGCGCCCGCTCGCCGAGGCCGAAGGTTTCCAGGTCTTCGCGGGGCCCGATGAAGACGTGCTCGGCCGCTATTGCATGGCGAGCCGTCTGTACAGGATCGAACGGGTCATTCGCGCCACCGGCGACAACCCCCTCGCCTCCGCCCGGCTGGCGCGCGACATCATCCGCGAGCACGAGGAAGCGCATGCGGATCTCAGCCATTTCGTCGGGGTCCCCTGGGGATCAGGAATCGAAGTCGTGACCGCGGAGGCACTGTACGCGGCCGAGCGCGACGCGACGCGGCAGGACGAGCGGGAGCACATCACGACCTTCCACTACCGTCATCCCGGCAGGTTCAGGATTCTCGAGGCGCCCGCGCCGCCCTATGCCGCGTATGCGGAAGGACGGGTGACCGTCGACACGGCAGAGGACATGGAAGCAATGCGCCGGCTCTTCGAGGACCTGTACCTTGGAACGCCGATCGAGATCGACCGGATCATCGCGTGGCTGAAGAATCATCCGCCTGCGTGCGCCAGCGCCGTGAAGGGGACCGGCAATGGCGGCAGTTGACGCAGCGCGTTCATTCCTGCTCGTTCCGGCCGGCGGGGCAGGGGAGGGAATGGGGCACCTTGTCAGGTGCCTGAAGCTCTCGGCGCAGCTGGGGCCGCGTGTCTCGTTTCTCACGTCACATCTCGACCGGGCCGCGAAGAAACTCCTGGCCGAAGGGATTTCCCGGCACCCGGGACGCCCGAAGCCGGGCACGATTCCCGCCCTTCTGCCGTCGAAGCGGTGGGACCTGATCGTCGTGGACGACCGGAGGACAACGGGGCAGGAGCTGGGGGAAATGATGGAGCACGGGCTGGTGGCGTGCCTCGACGAGGGCGGCGAGGCGCGTGACCTGGCCTCTTTCACGGTGGACGCGCTGCCGGGACCTCCCGGCAGGTCTGGCGCGAACCTCTCCGATCCCGGGTTCCTCTTTCTCCCGCGCAGGCTGCGCAAGGCGCCGCGAAGGGCGGGGACTGATGCACGGGCCGTGTCGACGAAGGTCCTGCTCAGCTTCGGGGGTGAGGACGCACAGCACCTCGGTGAGCGGCTCGCTGTCTCCCTCCTGAGGACGGGCCTCTTTCGGCCCGGACAGCTCACCGTGGTGGAAGGCCCGCTTGCGGGCGCCGGTGAATGGCCCGAGGGCGTGCACGTGATGCGGGGTCAGCCCGGCCTGCAGCGAATCCTCGCGGGGCACGACCTCGTCATCACGCACTTCGGGATGGCGGCCTTCGAAGCGCTCGCCGTCGGGGTTCCCGCGATCCTTTTCAATCCCTCCCGCTACCATGCCCGGCTGGGGGCGGCCGCCGGGTTTCCCATGATCGGGATCGGGAGGCCGCGCTTGGCGGCTCTGAAGAAGCTCCTGGAGCACCCCGCGCAGCTGCAATCGAGCGTCGAGCGTTTCAACGCTGCGATCGGCACGGAGCGGGGGAAGAAGCTGGCGCGGGTCCTGCGCTCGCTCGCCGGGATCGGCAGCCCGCACTGTTCCGTGTGCCGCCGGACGGGCAACGCCGTCATCGCCCGGTTTCCTGACCGCACCTATCGCCGCTGCGCGGCGTGCGGTGTCATATTCATGGAAAGCTTCGCCGGCGGCCGCAGGAAATACGACGCCGCGTACTTTTCTTCCGAATACCGGGCGCAATACGGACGCACGTACCTGGAGGACTTCGATTCGATCAAGGCAGCGTCGCGGCCGCGGGTCGCGGCTGTCCGCCGGCTGCTTGGCCCGCAGCCGGATGGGGTCGTCCTGGATGTCGGGTGCGCGTTTGGTCCATTCCTCGCCGCGGTCGCCGAAACCGGTCTCCCTGTCTTCGGGCTCGACGTCTCGCCCGAAGCCATTTCGTACGTGAGGAAGACTCTCCGGGCGCCCGCGCTCTGCGCGGGGTTCGAGGAAGTCGAAAGGAAAAGGCTTCCCCGAAGGATTGCCGCACTCACGCTCTGGTACGTCCTCGAGCATTTTCCGGACGCCGGCGGAGTTTTCGGAAGGGCTTCCGCTCTCCTGCCGAATGGTGGTGTCCTGGCGTTCTCCACTCCCAACGGGCGCGGCATCTCGGCACGGCAGGATCTCCGCCGATTCCTGTTCAACAGCCCGGGAGACCATTTCACGGTCTTCTCTCCTCGGAATCTTCGAATACTGCTGGCGCGCTACGGCCTCGTGCTCCGGCGCGTGAGGGTCACGGGGCATCACCCGGAGCGGTTTCCCGGCATCCTCGGCGCAGCGGCAGCCAGGTGGGCGGTCGCCGCGCGGGCGCTGCACACGGTGAGCGTGCTGGCGCGTCTGGGGGACACGTTCGAGGCGTATGCGGTAAAGGGGAAGGAGTGACGACGATCCTCATTCTCGGCGCTGGAATCATGCAGGAACCGGGAATTCGCATCGCCCGGCGCCGGGGTTGGCGCGTGATCCTCGCCGACGGCAATCCGCACGCGGTCGCGCGGGACAAGGCGGACGTGTTCGAGGCCATCGACCTGAAGGACAAGAATGCGCTCCTCGCCTTTGCGCGCGCGATCCGGGAGGAATCGGGCCTCGACGGCGTTTTTACGGCGGGAACGGATTTTTCATCCTCGGTGGCCTGGGTCGCGGAAAAGCTGAGGCTCCCCGGCATTTCGTACGCCACCGCGATGCGCGCGACGGACAAGTGTCTCATGCGGGAGGCCTTCGCCACGGGCGGCGTGCCCAGCCCCCTGTTCTTCTGCTGGGTCGGCAGCGGGGCCCCGCAATCGTGCATTCCTCCCGGCATGGCGTTCCCGCTGGTCGTGAAACCGGTTGACAACATGGGCGCCCGGGGCGTCCGCAGGGTCGATGACGTGCGACAACTGGAGGAGGCGTGCGCGGCCGCGCGTGCCCTTTCGCGAACCTCGCGCGTCATTGTCGAAGAGTACATGGAGGGCCCCGAGTTCAGCCTGGACGCGATCGTGTACCAGGGAAACGTCACCGTGTGCGGCGTGGCGGACAGGCTGATCAGGTTTCCCCCGTCCTTCGTCGAGATGGGTCACACGATGCCCACCGGGGTCGCGCCGGAAACCGTGCGCGCGGTGGAGTCCGTGTTCCTCGCGGGAATCCGGGCGCTCGGCATCGACAACGGCGCGGCCAAGGGTGACATCAAGCTCACGGAGAAGGGGCCGATGGTCGGCGAGATCGCGGCGCGCCTGTCCGGTGGATTCATGTCGGGATGGACCTTTCCGTTGGCCACCGGCGTCGAGGTGACGGAAGCCGCGCTGAACATCGCGGTGGGACTGCCGCCGGGCGATCTCGCGCCCCGGCAGAGGCAGGTATGCGCCGAGCGCGCGCTGATCTCCCTCCCCGGCATCGTCGCGGAGGTGACGGGCGCAGAAGACGCTCGGGCGGTTGCGGGAATCGCGGAAGTTTTTCTCCGGACGGCTGCCGGAGACACGGTCGTGTTTCCTTCGAACAACGTGCAGAAGTGCGGGAATGTGCTGGCGGTGGGCACGACCCTGGCGGAGGCTGATCTCGCTGCCAGTTGCGCGCTGGGACGCATCCAGATCCGCCTCAGTCCCCTCGTGCCGGTCACCACCGGGCATCTGCTTCGGGAAGGCGCGCACCGTTGCTTTGCCGGCCTGCCGGCGGAGGTCGAGAGGGAAATCGCGTCGATGCCGGCATTCCGCGGTGACACGTTCGAAATCGACTTCGCAGGACCCCTCGACATCGGGATTCTTGCGGGCTGGGAACGCCTCGCCACGAAAGACTGGCACGGCATGGGGTTTGCGGACTCCGTGCGACTGGCGTGCGAGCGGGGCAGCGGCTCGTTGCGCGAGCCCGCTGCGGGCGGGTTCCAGCTTGCAGGGATATTCTGGCGGGCCCTGGCACGAGGGGGACACCAGGGGGCGGTGTACATGATGGACAGCGTGCGTGAAGCAGCACGGCGCGGGGAGCTGAGGAGGTTCCTGGCTGCGCCATGAGGCTGCCGAAGATCGCCGTCATTCTGTGCGGGCTGCTCGTGATCGGCGCCTCGATCGGCGCGCAGGACAAGAACATTCTCTCCCTCGCCGGTGACCTGGGAGCCGTGCTCGAGTGGGATCCCCTGCGCGATACGGGAATCATTTCGTTCGGGGACGACCGGATCGCCCTCGCTGTCGGCGCGGACAGCGCCCTCATCAACTACCGCGTCAAGGTCCAGATCGACGCTCCTGTTCGAAAAGACGGCGGGGTGTGGCTCACCACGGCGGCGGTCGGTGCGATCGGGGACGCGGTGCAGCGGGACCGCCTGGCGCATGCCGGGGAGCACCTGCGGGTGCAGTACATCCTGCTCGATCCCGGTCACGGCGGCAAAGACAGCGGAGCGGTGGGCAGCGTAGCGGAGGGAAAGAGGCAGGTCACCCTGATGGAAAAGGACATCACCCTGACGGTCGGGCGGGCGCTCGCGGCGCTCCTGCGGGAAGGGTTTCCCGACAAGGAGGTCCTGCTCACGCGCAACGACGACACCTTCGTCTCCCTGGAGGACCGCGTGGTCATCGCCAATGGTCTCCTCGAGAAGACGAAAGACACGGTCCTCTATGTCTCCATTCACGCAAACACGTCGCCCTTCAACAAGACAGCCTCCGGATTCGAGGTGTGGTGCCTGCCCCCGTCCTACGAAAGGACTCTCGTCGATGAGAAGGCCACGGGAAAGGAAAACCTCGATATCCTGCCCATCCTGAACAGCATGCGCGAGGAGGAGATTTCCCTGGAGAGCACTGTCCTGGCGCAGAGCATCCTGGCCGGACTCGATGCGACCATCGGGAAGAGGAGCGCGGACCGCGGCCTCCGCCAGAACGACTGGTACGTCGTGCGCAACGCGCGCATGCCCGCCGTCCTCACGGAGGTGGGTTTCGTGAGCAATTCGGAAGAGGCCCCGCGGCTGGCAGACCCCGCGTACTTGAACGACGTGGCGAAAGGCATGTACAATGGGGTGAACGCGTTCATCCAGGGATTCGAACGGAGTGGGAGCGGCGGTGCTCGATAGATTCGATTTTCTCCTTCGCATGCGTCTCCGGGGGAGCCCGGCGGCAATCGGGACCGCGTTCGCGGCAACGCTGGTGGTGTCCCTCCTCTTGTTTCTCGTGTTCGGCAACGCGAGAGTCGGGCGAATTCTCTTCTTCCCCTCGCAGCCGCCGGGCCGTATCGTCGCCGAAATGCGCCTGGTTCCGCGGCACCGGACCCTGGAGGAAAACATCCAGGAAGCAGCGGACAATGTTCTCCTCGGCCCCACGCGACACGACGCGCTGAGACTTTTCGCGCGGGGAGCGCGAGTGACCGCGGTCATGGTAAGCGGCAGAACGTTGTACCTCGACCTTACCTCGCAGGTGCTTGTCGACGACTCAGAAGTCCCGCTGAAGGGCCAGGACGCGCTCGCGGCACTCACGCGGTCCCTGAGGCTGAACTTCCCCCGATTTGCGCAGGTGGTGTATTTCATCGACGGGCAGGCGCCGCGCTTCGAGGAAAAGAAAAAGATTTGACAAAGCACACCCCGTTGCTATAATTGTCACTGAACTCCGGAAGGTTCCAGCAGCGAAAGGAGCATTGCATGAAAAGGCTGTTCATATTTGTTGTCGTCGGGCTTCTCCTCGGCGGAACAGCGCTCTTTGCCGACCAATCCGTGCTGATCGATTTCACCAAGCTTGGCGCCGATCAAACCACGGGGACGAACAAGACGCCGACTGAAAACGGGGCGACGCTCATCGACTACAGCGCCGTGGCCGGCGCATCCTTCAGTGACGAGGAAAAGGCGGCGATGAAATCGTCCCTTGCCCTCGGCAACTGGCAGGTGACGCTCGCCTCTTCCGCCCGGTCAATCGCCAACCAGAGCGTGACCATGACGCGGGAAGCGACAACGAACGCGAACGCGAAGCAGTTCAACGGCGAGGACATGGCGAGCAAGAAGATCCTCGGTGTGCGGATCCATTTCCCGATCGAGCCGTACAACTCCTGGGCGATCATCGCGCCCCCGTTCGACATCCCCGCGTACGCGGACAAGGACGCCCTCCAGGGCACGAAGCTCGTCGTCGCGGACGCGGACAAGGGAAAGGGAGAGAAGTTCAACACCTACGGCGTCGTGAAGAACGTCGGGGTCCTGAAAAGTCTTTCCATCACCGTCTACGGCGCGAACTTCCCCAACGGGCTCGGGGTTGTCGTGGCAGATCAGGACGGGAACGAGCAGACGATGTTCATGGACTATCTGCAATTCGACGGCTGGCGCACGCTCACCTGGAACAACCCGAACTACATCCTCGACGTGCGCAACCGCGAGCTGCGGAAGTTCCCGCTCTACCCGAAGGGCGAGCCTTTCCTTAAGCTGATCGGCATCGTCGTATACCGCGATGCGGCGCAGGAGGGCGGGGACTTCGTGACCTATATCAAGGACATCACGATCACCTACGACAAGGCGATCATCGAGACCCAGCGCGACATCAACGACGAGGCGATCTGGGGGATCCTGCAGCAGCGCGCCGAGGCGCGGCGGCTGGCCGAGCTCAAGCGGCTCGGAGACATCCAGGTTCTCCGGTTCCTCGAGCAGCAGAAGATGGACGCGACGAAGCCCACGCAGTAATCAGCTCCGGACACAGGACGACACAAAGAGGCTCCCCGACAAGGGGAGCCTTTTTTGGTGTGCGCACACTGCGGGGAGCGCGGCGGTGCCGCGCCGGGGAGAACGGGGGGGCCGCCTTTAGAACTGGGCCTGGGCTCCGACGAACACCTCGACGAGGTCCGAAAAATCGATCGGATAGAGCTTGGCGTCCACTTTCACCTTCCAGAGCACACCGGGAGTGTTGATGCCGAACCACGGGGAGAGCTTGTAAGCAACCTGCCCACCCGACGACTGGAAGTTGAAATTGTTCTCCAGGCCCACCTGGGGGGAGTCCTTGGATGCGGGCCCGTAGAACAGATTCAGGTTCACGTCGAAGGTGCCCGCTTCGCCCGGGATGGGTCCTGCCTGCATGTAGTACGACGGGTGCCAGAAGAACGTCGGGATAAAGGAAACGGGGCCCAGGTGGAGCCGGGGCTCGATGAGGAAGTAGAAGAGATCGAGGTTCGGATAGCTGTCTACCGAGGGGTCCCACTTCGGGATGCCGACCTGCGCGAGAAACTCCGCGTTGCGGTCAGACGCGTAGAAGAGCACGCCCCCGCGGAAGAAGTAGTCCAGCGAAGTCGGCGTGAGGTCGGCGCCCATGAAACCCTCGAGCTTGATCGCCGAGTAGTTCAGGAGAACCCGCAAATCGGTGGCGTACGTGCCCGCGGACGTGATGATCGGCGACGTGATGCCCTGGTACTGGGAGCGGGTGTCCTCGTAGAGGTAGTAGTCGAAGCTCAGGGTTTCGACCTTTGGAACGAGCTCCAGCCGCGCACCGGTTCCCTCGATCTGGTAGATCCCGTCAAAAAGCGGACCCGTCGGAAAATACATATAACCGCGGTAGCTGGTCGCGATGGACTGGGCCCCGAAAATCGCAAATCCGTCACCCGAGCAGAACGTGTCGTTCTGGCCCACGAAATATGTCAGGGACAGGGGGGCGGAAAAAAGGTCACGGATGGTGATGCTCGCCGAAAGGAATCCCAGCGGGATAGCGGAGGAGGGAGTGGGAGAGAGATTTTCCAGGTTGATGTTCTGGATATTGAACGCCAGCGCACCTCCGAACTTGTACCCGCCCTGCACCGCAAGGGTGATGTCTCCATATGTCTGCAGGGTGAATGCACCGCCGTTCATGGCGCCGCGCGTGATGAGGTCCATCGTCGGAACCACGATATTCGCAGGGAAAGCCAGGCCGGCGAAGAACAGGAAGAGAGCAGGAAGCGCGGCCCGCGCGCGCGCGGAGAGAGCGTTCGACATTCGCATTTCCACCTCCAAGTCTGGAGAGGGTATCACGACGAAATGCTTTTGAAAATATAGCGCTCCAGGGTCTTCTTGTCGGAAGGGTTGAGAATGTCGAAACGAACGGCGAGCACCTTGGACTTGTACACGACGATGCTCGCCGAAGGCGTGAGCACCTTGCCGGCGATGGCAATTTCCATGCGGGACAGCGAGGCGCCCGGCGAAACAGGCTCGGCGTCCGGCGGGTTGAAAAGCTCCGCCGCCATGCCTCCGAGGGAAATGTCCACGATCCTTCCGGAAATGATCTGCTTCGAGCGGCCGAGGCGGAAGCTCACCCTCGCCAGCTCGTCGGGGCTCGGCTTGACGCGGATGTGCCGCCGCTGGCTGTTGTGCGTGGCGAGCTTGGAGAACACGGCGGCAAGCTTCGCTTTTGTCGTGTCCGGGTTGAACGGCTTCAGGAGGTACCCGACGACTCCCAGGTCCACCATGCGCAGCACGAAGTCCTTCTTCGTCTGGATGGTGTGCACGATCACCGAGATCCCGCGGGTGGCCTCAGATTGCTTCAGGTCCGTGATCAACTGCATGCCGTCAGCGTCCTTGCTGTCGATGTCGACGATGGCGCCGTCGACGGCGGCGCCCTTGGCGAGGGCTTCGGCGGCCGCTTTCCTGTTTGCAACCGGCAAGCCCCGGACGCCGAAGGCGAGCAGGACGTAGCAGAGCGACTCGCGCACGGTGAGCGAGCTCTCGACCACAAGAAAGACCACTGTCACCTCCTGTCGAAAATCAGATACTACACAGGCACCTTTGCGCAGTCAATTGAAAAGGACGGCCGCGCTCGCGGCCGGCCGCCGCGGTCCCCGCCGGTTGCTTGACATTGTAAATTGTCGGCA
>JBKQPS010000038.1:0-4940 GCA_052144915.1 Spirochaetia bacterium
ACGATCCGCGGCGGCCAATACGTGTTTCGGGGACATTGGGGAATAACGGCAACGAACGGAAAATCTCCATCTTCCCTCGCAAATGCGAGGAGTGCCATGTCGTCCAGGAGCGCCGGATCGTCTCCCCTTTGTTCGCTGCCATGGAGGAAAAGGATGAGAGGCCAGTCAGAGGCGGGACCGCTCGCATACGACAGGGGAACGTAGAGGAGATAGTTCACGTGATCGGTCAGCGGATCCTCCAGCCAGAGCCGGTGTACTGACCGACCGACGCTTGGCTCCGCGCCTGCAGGCGACGCTGCCGTGGCAGCAAGCAGCACAATGATCATGCCGAGCCACGGGTTCCTCATGGCCCTAGTATAGTGCCGGGCGTCTTCGGCGCCCGTCATTCATGCGATGACGGGGTGTCATGGATTTTCGACACGCGATTGCGCGATTCTTTGATACCCCGTCTTTCTCCCGGGCCCTATGCTTTGTCCAGTGAATACCAACACCGTGACAGGCACGGTGAGGAGGGTGAAAAATGAAGGCATACGTTCTGGGAAGCGGGGCAGCACTGGTGCTGCTGGTGGCGCTGCTGGGCTGCCAGACAAAACCCGCGCTGGTGGCCCCGGCGGAGAGCGCGGTCCAGGTGGAGAAATCGGGGTTCTCCCCGGCGGGGGCCGCGGGGCAGAACAGCATCGATATCTCGCTGTTGTTCGGCAACGGGGATGCGATCAAGAGCTGGAAGGTGGAGCTGGCGAGCGGTGGTCCGGTGCAGAAGAGCTGGAGCGGAGACGCGAAGTATCTTCCGGCCAGCCTGAGCTGGGACGGGAAGAACGACGCCGGCACGATGTCTCCCGAGGGCACCTACACGGCGAAGCTTTCCATCGACTATGCGGCGAAGTACCAGTCGGTGACCGAGCAGAGCAAGAGCTTCGTGCTGGACATCACGCCCCCGACGGGCAGCATCAGCATGGACCCGGCTCAGTTTACCCCGACGGACAACGGGGTGCAGGGACCGATGACGCTGACGATCAACGCCAGCTCGAAGCTGGCGCACATGGACTCCTGGTCGCTTGACGTGGTGGATGCGGCGGGGGGGCTGGTGAAGAACTGGAGCGGGCAGTGGCCGAACGCCAGCGCCAGCTGGGACGGCTCGTCGATGAACGGGGGGTATGTCGCCCCGTCGAGCAGCTACCAGGCCACGGCGACGGTGCGGGACGAATACGGCAACACGGCGCAGTTGAAAGCCGATATTGCCGTGGCGGCCCTTCCGCAAAGCGCCCCGGTGACCCCTCCTCCGCCTCCGCCGAAGCCGGGAGAGCTGGCGATCGTGGCGCAGAGTGCAGGCTTCTCGCCCAACGGGGACAAGGTGGACGACACGATGAGCTTTCTGCTGGGATACGGGCAGCCCACGGCGGTGGTGAAGTGGAATGTGACGATCTCCTCCTCGGAGGCGGGGACGCAGAAGACGTACACGGGAGACGGGACGAACCTGCCGGCGAGCATCAGCTGGGACGGCAAGAGCGACAGCGGGGGGATGGCCCCCGAAGGGGTGTACACGGCGGGGCTGGCGGTGGACTACGGCACGGCGTTCTCGGCGGGCAGTGCGAGCAGCAAGAGCTTCGTGCTGGACGTGAGTCCGCCGACGGGGACGATCACGCTGTCCTCGGCGCTGTTCTCGCCCATCGAGTCCTCACCGACGATCTCGCTGAAGCTTGCGGCGGTCTCGAAGCTGGCCGGGATCGACAGCTGGACGATGGACATCTACGATCCGGGCGGGAACGTGTTCAAGAGCTTTGCAGCGAAATGGCCGTCGGACACGGCGGTGTGGGACGGCAAGGGGACGAAGGGCGACCTGGTGCAGTCAGCGGAGGACTACCCGGTGGTGGCGAAGATTCGCGACCAGTTCGGCAATATCGGGATGGCCAAGGTGACGGTGCCTGTCGACATCCTGGTGGAGAAGACGGCCACGGGGTATCGGATCCTGGCATCGCGGATTTTCTTCAAGGCGTTCACGGCTGACTACAAGGACGTGGCCCCCGAGCTTGCGCAGCAGAACACGGAGCGGCTGGATGCCCTTGCGGCGAAGCTGAAGAAGTTTCCCGACTACAAGATCAGGATGATCGGGCACGCGGTGAGCATCTTCTGGGACAACCCGGCACGGGGGCGTGAGGAGCAGCAGGCGATCCTGATCCCGCTTTCCAAGTCGCGGGCCGAAGCGGTGAAGGCGGCCCTGGCGGATCGGGAGCTGGATGCGGGTCGCTTCACGACGGACGGGGTTGGGGCCTCGGACCAGCTGGTTCCCGACAGCGACTACAAGGACCGCTGGCAGAACAGGCGGGTGGCCCTGTTCCTGGAAAGACAGTAGGAGCTCTTCATAGCTACCTCCTTACTCCTGGCTGTCCTTAGCGGCGTTGCCGCCGGGGGCCGCCTTTTTTTCCGGCATGTGCCACTGAACGCGTCTCGCCGGACCGCTGGCCGAGAGAGCCGTGCGGGGATACACTCGGCTCCACGGAGGACCACATGCGGGAGAAGATCAGGACTGCTCTGGGTCAGCCCCTCTTTCGCTACATTTCGGGCGTCGGGGCTGTGGTTCTCGCTTTCCTCCTCCGTGAGGCCCTGACCTCGGCGGTCGGCCCTGACTTTCCGGAATACGTTCTGTTCTACCCGACGGTCATGATCGTGGCCCTCCTTGCGGGCCTCTGGCCGGGACTGCTGGCCATGATGACGGCGGCGATCATGATCTTCGTCTTCTGGCTGATCCCCGGGCGCGAGCCTCTTTTCCACATCGGAACCTCCAACTTCGTCGGGTTGGCACTCTTCATGGTCGTCTGCGGTTTTCTGACCGGTGTGGCCGAATTGTACCGCCGCAGCAGGCAGAAGGCCGCCGCGTACGACAAGGAGCAGGCGCAGAGACAGGCGCAGGAAGCGCTCCGCCAGCAGGCCGAACTCTTGAAGCTGTCTTTCGATGCGATCATCGTCTGGAGGGTCGGCGGAGGGATCGAGAGCTGGAACAGGGGCGCCGAAGAACTGTACGGCTACTCCGAGCCGGAAGCGCGCGGGAGGAAAGTCAACGAGCTCCTGAATGCCCCCGGTCCGGATTACTGGCGGAAGGTGGAAGAATCGATCCGCACGCACGGTGAATGGTTCGGCGAGATCGAGCACACCACGAAGGACGGCAGAGTGGTAACCGTCTCCTCCCGCCAGCTGCGCGGCCGCGGGCTGGACGGCAGCGAGCGCGTGCTGGAGATCGACCGCGACATCACGGACAGCAAGCGTGTCGAGGAGGAGCTGCGCCGCGCGCACGACGACCTGGAGGAGAAGGTCGAGCTCCGGACAGCGGACCTCCAGACGGCGAACAGGACACTGCTCATGGTGAGCGCCTGCGACCAGGCACTCGTGCAGATCTCCGACGAACGCGAGCTCACGGGAGTCATCTGCCAGATCATCCAGGACGAGGGGGGGTATGGCCTTGTCTGGGTAGGGCTGCCCGAAAGCCGCGCGCAAGAGAGCATCCGGTGCGTCTCGTCGGTGGGAGACAGGAATGGATACCTGGAAAGCCTGGAAAAGGCCGGGGGAGACACCGCGCTCTCGAGCGGTCCTGCAGGACGAGCGATTCGAACGAAATCCCCCGTCGTCTGTCTTGATGTCGCGGGCAGCACGGAGGAATCCGTGTGGAAGGAAATGACGCTCTCGTGCGGCTTCCAGGCGGTGGCTGCATTTCCGCTTCTTGACCTGCAGAAAAACGTGCTCGGCGTCCTGGTCATCTCTTCCAACAGCGTGAGCGGCTTCGAGCAGAGGCAGGTCTCCCTGCTGAAGGAGCTCGCCGATGACCTCGCATTTGGTATCGCCTCGCTGCGGGCGCGCGGAGAGAGAGACCAGGCACAGAGGGCCCTCGAGCTGAAAGCGACGCAGTTGCAGGCTCTCGCCGGAGAGATCGTCCGGACAGAACAGCGGGAGAGGCAGCGGATCGCCCAGCTCCTGCACGATCAGATCCAGCAGCTGCTCGTCGCCACGCTCTACGGCCTGGAAGGGCTTCTCGAGGAGAAGCCGACGGTCGAATACCGGCAGAGCGCAAAGAAGCTCAGCGACCTGGTGCGGGAATGCATCTCCATGTCCCGCTCCCTCATGTCCGAGCTCAGTCACCCCTCGTACACGGAACCGGATCTGCACACCGCCCTCGGATGGCTCGGCGCGTGGGTGAAGGAGAAGCACGGCCTCGAGGTGAAGGTTCAGTGCGCGCAGCCGATAGCGGCTCCTGTCGAGGAGACCCGGGTCACGCTCCTGCAGTCCGTGCGGGAGCTTCTCTTCAACGTGGTGAAGCATTCGGGAGTCAAGGAGGCATCCGTCGAGCTCTCGCGGGGGCCCGACGGATCCGTGCAGGTGATGGTGAGCGACGCGGGAGTCGGCTTTGACCCGGAAAATGCCCGTGCCATGGGACTCATTTCGGGCGGCTTCGGATTGTTCAGCGTGCGCGAGCGGCTCGATGTCATTGGCGGCGGGATGAAGATCGAAAGCGCCCCGGGAAGGGGGAGCCGGGTCACCGTATGGATCCCCGCTGACAGTCCCCATGCGCCGGATCTGGCGACGGGGCCTGGGAGAACAGCCATTTCATCTGCGGCGCCCGATGAATCCATCGCCGGTGCGCCGGATTCACGAGAGTCCTCTCGGTCTCACGTCGCCCGCCGCGGTTCGGCCGGGAAGATCCGTGTTCTTCTTGTCGACGACCACGCCGTCGTGCGGAACGGCATTGCCCTTCAGCTCGTCCAGCAGCCGGACATCGAGATCGTGGGGGAAGCAGCGGACGGTACGATGGCGCTGGACCTGGTGCGCGCGCTGCGCCCGGACGTGGTCACGATGGACGTGAACATGCCGGGCATGAACGGGATCGAGGCGGCGCGCGCCATCCACGCGGAGGTTCCGGACACGCGGATCATCGGCCTGTCCATGTCGGAGGA
>JBKQPS010000039.1:0-14525 GCA_052144915.1 Spirochaetia bacterium
GGCATGGGCAGCAGGGACGTGAACACGGTGATCGTCAACGGGAAGATCGTGATGGAAAACAGGACCTTTCCATGGGACGTCGCTCCGATCTACGCCGAGGCCCGGGCGGCGGCGAGGTCTCTCTGGAAGAGGATGGACGGGCTGTAGATGCGGGTGTACGTGGGCACCTACACGGATCCCATCCTCTTCGGCACGGGCGAGATTTTCCAGGGCAAAGGCGAGGGGATCTATTGCTATGACCTGGACACGGTGACCGGCCAGTTGCGGCTGAGCGGCACGACGACGGGAGTGGCCAATCCTTCATATCTCGGGCTGGATCCGGCGCAGCGGTACCTGTACGCGGTCAATGAGCTGAAGACGTTCGAGAATGCGCCCACGGGAACGGTGAGCGCTTTTTCAGTGGATGCCGCCACCGGTGCCCTGACATTTCTCAACAGGAGGCCGACCTCGGGCACCGATCCCTGCCACGTCGTCCTGTCAAAGGACGGCCGCCTGGTCTTCGTGACGAATTACATGAGCGGGAGCGTGAGCGTCTTCCCCGTCGCCGGCGACGGGAGCCTCGAAGCGGCGAGCGACTTCATCCAGCACAACGGGTCGAGCGTGGACCCGAAACGTCAGGAGGGCCCACACGCCCATTCGACGGTGCTGGACGCCGAAAGCAGGTTTGCGCTGGTACCCGACCTCGGCATGGACAAGGTCATGATATATCGAGTCGACCGGGATCGGGGGAAGCTGAGCGCGAACAGCAGCCCGTGGGCCCGGGCCAGACCCGGCGCCGGACCGCGCCATCTCGTCTTTCATCCCGGCGGCGCGTTCGTCTATCTCATCAACGAGCTGGACAGCACCATCGTCGCCTTTTCCTTTGACGCGGAATACGGCGCGCTTCGGGAGCTGCAGAGCGTTCCCGCGCTTCCCGGTGATTTTCACGGCGCAAGCTCCTGCGCCGGCCTGCAGGTGACGCCCGCCGGCACCTTCCTGTACGGCTCGAATCGGGGGCACGACAGCATCGTGATCTACCGGATAGACCCGGCCACGGGAAGGCTCGCGTATGTCGCCCACGAATCGACACGGGGAAAGAACCCCCGGAGCTTTGCCATCGATCCCACGGGGGCCTTTCTGATCGCGGCCAATCAAAGCTCCGACAGCCTCGTGACCTATCGCATGGACGGAAAGACGGGACGGCTCGCGGCAACGGGCACGATCGTCGATGTCCCCACTCCGGTGTGCGTCACGATCCTCGTGCCATAGGAAGCGACCGATTCTTCTCTCTTTCGTGACACATTCGTGACGCGCTTTTCTTACTTTGAACGCAAGGAGAGCGACGCATGAACACGCGAAATCTTGCCCGGGAAGTTCAGCGGCTGGTCAGCGCTGATCCCGAAGCGCACTTCCCGGGTTCCGCCCTTGTCGATTGGTTTCTCCGCGCGAAGGACAAGGATCTGTGGAGGATCAACGTCTTCGAGGCGGCGGGCGAGCTTTCAGTCGACCGTGCGCGGCTGCTTCCGACGTTCATCCGGCTCGTGCAGGAAGGCGTCCTGGATCTCAACTGGGATTACCACTGCACGCAGTGCAACGCTGTCGCCGGCACGCACCGCCACCTCGGCGAAGCGACGGCGGGAAATCACTGCCCCCTGTGCAACGTCGATTTCCGCAACACCCTCGACAAGAACGTGGAGGTCACCTTCACGCCCAACGCCCGGCTGTACACGGTGGAACGGAAGTTCGTGGAAGAGCAGACCAGGCTGACGGTGCAGGCCCACAAGGAGAAGAGGATCCGGCTTCCCGCGCTGTTCGTGTCCGGCATGGATTGCCTCCATGTCCCTCTCTTTCGCGAGCTGTTCGAGACGGAAACTCTCTCCCTGCGCGAGAGCCTGAGCGTCGGCCAGGTGTGCATCATGTTCACCGACATCAAGGGATCGACCGCCCTGTACGACCGGCTGGGCGACTCTGCAGCATACGGTCTCATCCGCGACCATTTCGACATTCTTTTTCAAAGGGTCGAGCAGAACAACGGGGTCATCGTCAAGACCATCGGGGACTCCGTGATGGCCTCCTTCAAGCGCCCGGTGGACGGAGTTGCCGCGGCCATCGCCATCCAGGCCGCGTTCGCCGGATACAATCGCCGCGAAGGGCTGCGCAACGAGATCCTGGTCAAGATCGGCTTGCACGCGGGCAGCACGATCATGGTCAACCTCAACAACCGCCTCGACTATTTCGGACAGGCCGTCAACATGGCGGCGCGGATCCAGGGCACGGCGGGAGGCGGAGACATCGTGATTTCATCCGAGATCCGGCACGACCCGGCGTCCATCGCAAGGATGCGGGGCCACGTCACCGGGCTGGCGAAGAGAATCGAAAGGTTGAAGGGGATCTCGGAGGCGCAGGCGACGTACAGCCTGAGGTTCGCCGTCTGAACGCCCGCGCCCTCCGGGATTGATCTCCCTGCCGCGTCGGTCTACATTTCCGATCGAACATGGCACGCGCGGGAAAGAATGCGCCATTCCTGGTCCTCCTCCTGATTCTGCTGCTTCCCTGGACTGGCCGGGCAGAAGGCGCGCAAATTTTCGGCAACCCCTCCGACTGGGACCCGCCGGACCGGGTGAGCGTCAGCACGGCGGACCTTTTCGCGGCCGAGCCGTACACGGCCGACTGGATGTCGCGCTCGTTTTTTTTCGTCGGCCGGCTGGACAACGGCACCTTCTTCGTCTTCAACCCGTTTTACTGGCAATACGCCGGGTTTCGATCCTGGGGGCTGACGGTTCTCGTCACGGACACGGGCGGCCGCCTGTTCAGCTTCAACGGCTCCCTGCCCCTGACCCGGGCCGAGATGACGGCCAGCGGGTTCGATCTCCAGCTGGGCACCAACGTCTTTCAGATGTCCGGATCGGGAACCTACGTCCACATCCAGCTGGAAGGCTTTTCCTGCGATCTGCACATCACGAATATTCTTGCCGCGTGGAAGCCGGGAGACGGCTGGGCCTGGTACGACGCCGGGAAGAAGGCGTTCAGCCGGTACGCCGTTGCGGCTCCCTGGGCCTTGGTCTCCGGCTCCGTGACAGTGTTCGGCGGCTCCGGGGAGACACAAGGGCAGTGTTTCGTGGATACCAATTACAGCGTGCAGCCCCTCGAACATCCGAACTCGCCGGCGTACGTCTTCCGCGCGTTCAGTGAGCCCGGCGTGCCGGCGAGCGACCAGGTTTTCATCGACATGCTCAGCTCGACCACCAGCGAACACTACGGCTCAGTTCCCCTCACCATGCTCCTCGCGGCGAAGGGCGGCGTATGGCTCTTCACGGCGCGGGATTTCGCCCTTGCCCCCGATGACTGGGCTTCCCTGGACGATCCCCCCTTTTCGTACCCTCGCAGCTACTGGGTGTCCGCGTCGAAATCGGGGTATCAGCTTGAGGGAAAGTTTACGGCAACGCGCCTGTACCATACGACGGACGTCTTTCGGAGCATCCCGCCCTTCCTCCGTCCCCTAGTCTCGATCTTCGTAAAAAGGCCCGTTCTTTTTCGGATGATCGGCTGGTTCCGGGGAAGTCTCCACTCACCTGATGGCTCTCTTCAGCAGCTGGCGCTTCCGGCCCACGGGGAATACATCCTGGTGAAATGACGCTCCGCGGCCGCGGTGACACGTTGCGGCGCCTGCCTGCGTGTTGACATCGCCGAATAGCCACAGTACTCTCTACATAGACTGTCTATGTAACCTTCCTCAAACAGCCGTGCTTCAGGAGGTGTGCTATGAACTTGATGACCCACATCAAGGACGGCATCCTCGCCGTCTGGCTCCCCCGGGCGCTTCGCACGATGAGCAAACAGGACATGCTGAAATTGATCGACCTGATCTGCCGGCTGAACCCCGGCTGGAAGGAGAACGCGGCCTTTGCGACCGCGCTCATCGAGCGGGACCATCCCTTTTTCCAATGGGTGCAGGCGATGCGCCGGGACCTTCATCCGCGTGCCTTCCAGCGCTTCGTCCAGAACGCGGTGCTCAACAATATGGTGGCCGACCGCCGCCAGGGTGAGTACGAGGCGTCCCATGGCGTGCCGCCCCTGTCGAACGTGGTCATCAGCGTGACGGAGCGGTGCAACCTCGCCTGCGAAGGCTGCTGGGCCGCTGAGTACGACAAGAGAGACGATCTTCCGTACTCGCTGCTGGAAAGAGTGATAAGGGAGCTTGCCGAGATGAGGACGAACATCGTCACCTTCACCGGCGGCGAGCCATTCATGCGCCGGGACATCGTCGACCTCATGGCGGCGCACCCGGAGGCGGTGTTCCAGGTGTATACGAACGGCACCCTCATCACGGAACAGCTCGCCGACCGGCTGCAGGAGCTGGGCAACGTCATCCCCCTTCTCTCCATCAACGGGTTCGAGGAGGCGAATGACGCCATCAGGGGAAAAGGGAACTTCAGGGCGGTCGTGCGCGCGATGGAGCTGCTGAAGGATCGGGGGGTCCTCTTCGGGGTTTCCCTCACGGCCACCTCCCGGAACCTCGACTCCATGCTGGACCCGGGCTTTTACGATTTCCTCATCGAGAAGGGAGCGAAGATCGGCTGGGTGTTCCAATACATGCCCGTGGGCCGCAACCCCAGCCTGGAGCTGATGCTTTCCGGGGCCCAGAGGAAGGAGCTCGGTCAGTTCGTCTACAAGGTGCGAAACTCGCGGCCCTTCTTCATCACCGATTTCTGGAACGACGGCGCCCTGATCGGCGGCTGCATGGCCGGCGGGCGGCAGTACCTTCACATCACGAACCGGGCGGAGGTGGAGCCCTGCGTGTTCTGCCATTTCGCGCTTGACTCTCTCCGGGACAAATCGCTCCTGGACGTGCTGCGCTCGCCGTTCTTCACCGACATCCGCCGCGGCATTCCCTACGACGGCAACATCCTGCGGCCCTGCATGATGGTGGACCGGCCCGAGGTGTTCCGGGCGCACGTGCAGAGACACGCGCCGCGGCCCAGCCACCCGGGGGCCGAGTCTCTGGTGACCGGGCTGGCGGAGGGGCTGGATCGGCGCGCCCGCGAGGTCCAGGAAGTCATGGACCCGGTCTGGGAGAACGGCGAGTTCGCATCGTTCTACACGTTCGACCCGCGGTGGTACAACGCGCTGCCCACGGGCAGCCGGGAAGCGGTGGCCGCGCGGTAGCTACAGGTTCGGCAGGAACCCCGCGGCAGCGAATACCATCAGCAGCGTGACCCCCGCCACCGCGGTTTCCGCAACGACTCCCACGATAAGCGGCCTGACGCCCGTCCGCACCATGTCGCGGAAGTTGGTGCGAAGCCCCACGCCCACGAATGTGAGCTGGAAGGCCCACTCGGAAAGATTGCGCATCGCCCCCACTCGCCCCGCCAGGTACGCGTGAGCGTCCTTGCCGGAGAACAGGGCGAACAGAACGCTGAAGATCACCGAAAGTCCAAGGAACCCGAGAACGAACTTGGGGAACTTCTGCCAGAGGAACCTGCCCTTGTGCGTCACCTGTCGGGCCATGCCGCGGCGCGCGTAGGAGGCGGCGAACCCGAGGATCACGAATCCCATCAGGGCATTGCGGCACAGCTTGGCAAGTGTGGTGTAGGCGAGGGCGGCCTTGGAGTAGATGGCACCCGTGGCCACCGCCTCGGCGGTGTTGTCCACCGCGAGGCCGGCCCAGACGCCGAAGAGCTTGTCGGACATGGAAAGGAGCCTGCCGATCAGGGGGTAGACGACGAGGGCAGCAGCGCCGAAGACGAGGATGACGGCGATCGCGTATCCCGTCTGTTCCTTTTCCGCCTCGATGCTCGGGGCGGCGCCGATGATGGCAGACACTCCGCAGATCCCGACTCCGACCGACAGCAGGCTGCCGAGCTTCTCCGGCAGGCGGAACCACCGGGCGAAAAGCGTGACGAACGCAATGGAAAAGAGGATTTCCACCACGACCATGGCCAGGCCGATGCCGCCCAGCCGCGCCACGTCGGTGACCAGGAAGCGCGCGCCCATGAGCACGATGCCGACCTTCAGGAAGAACTCGTAGGAGGCAATGCCGGGGACGAGCAGCTTCGGGAGAGGCACCAGGTTGCCGATGATCATGCCCCCGATGATGGCGATGATCACGTTGGAGGCGAGGGACCGCACCCAGTTGATCACGATGACCGCCTGGAGCCAGTCGGAGAGGAACTTCCCGCAGATGGCCAGGGCGAAGATCAGGACGAGCCCCGGCAAGAGTCGAAGAGCCGCGTCGATGAACTTTTTCATCGCGTTGCCCTTACCACGGAATGGCGGGCAGACCGGCGAGCACGAGGGCTGCCAGCGCAAGGCCCGCCACAACCGTCCACCAGTCGAGGGAGAGCGCGGGTTTTCCCGCCGCGGTATCCGGCGGATTGTCGGGCGCCGCGGTATCCCGCGGATTTGCGTGCTTGACGGCACTCCGCGAATTGTCCCTGGGGTCATCCATGGGACGGGATTCTTCCCGCCGGGAGACCCGCAGTCAACAGGCGACAGAGGATTTGCAGGTCTTTTGAAGCGGGAAACAGCAGGCCGGCTGCTGCGTGCGCCAGCAGGCCGAACAATTGAACAAGATATTCGGTTCGGCTTCTCAGCTCCCGCGGCGGCGCGCGCGCCCGTCGAGGCGCTCCGCGCGCCGGAAGCGGAGCCATCTCTGGAGCCCCCGCTCGATGAGTACCATCATGTCCTCGGCGAGCTCCTGTGATGCGGCGCCACCGCCGTTGAGGGGCACGGCGAAAAACATCGCGATCAGCATCCGGCGCGGGTCCTGGAAGAGGCTGGTCCGGAACACGCCCTTGCGCGTTCCCTCCTCCAGTATTTCCCCCAGGAGCGACTCGATGCGCGCGAACAGGGTGTTTCCCTTCTGTGTCCGCTCCTCCGCCCCGGGGTACATGAATCTCTTCTCACGGGTGTAGATGCCGCGGAGGATCTCGTTGCTTCGCAGGCTGAGGATCGTATAGCGGAACAGGGCCTTGAGCCTGAACAGGGGCGAGTGCAGGCTGTTCACGTGCTTCTCCACGTCCCGGACCCCCCTCTGCTCGATCGCGTCGAGGATGTCCGTGTACAAGGCCTCCTTGCTGGGGAAATAGGTGTAGAAGCTCCCCATTCCGAGACCCGCGGCGTTGGTGATGTCCTTGATGCTCACGTCCCTGTAGCCGTGCGCGGCAAACAGCCTCTCGCCGATCTTCCGTAGGGTGTCCTTACGGTTGTGTTCCATGCACCTTTCCAGGGGAACCGGATCCGCGCGTCAGATATCCGGTTTTCCCCGCGCTTTCTCGTCCGCGCGCGCCCGGGGATGGCACCGAACCCAGGGAAATTGCGCATTTTCCGCATCGACAACCCCCGGGCGGTTGACCCGTGCACCTGAAAGCGTTCTCTTCTTCATTGAGAGTATGGAAGCAGTCGCGAAAATGCAAGACAGCGCGTCCGACTATCTCCTCGAGTGCCCTCTCTGCGGCGGCCGGTACGAGGACAGCCCCGAAGAGTTTCTCCTCTCCTGCCCCGAGCCGCACCCGCCCGCGCTCCTTCGCGCGACCTACCGGGTCACGAAGTTCGTCACGCATCCCGAGCACACCGGGGTGTTCCGTTTCTTCGACTGGCTTCCCATCCGGCGCAAGCTCCCGGGAGCGGCGGGGCCCGTCGCCTTTCACAGCACGGCGCTCGGCCCCTCGCTCGGGCTGGAGAACCTGTTCATCATTTTCAACGGCTGGTGGCCCGAGAAGAGCGCGCTCATGGAAACCTGCACCTTCAAGGAGCTGGAAGCCCAGGCGGTGTGCGGGAGGATCCTGGACGGCTGGCGCTCCTCCCTCGTCGTCTCGTCGGCGGGCAACACGGCGCGCGCGTTTCACAGCGCGTGTTCCCGCTACAAGGTGCCCGCCCTGCTGGTGGTTCCCTGCGCGAGCATGCCTCTCCTGTGGAGCACCGGGGAGTCCAACCGGGATGTGCGTCTCGCCGTCCTGGACGGGGGCGCCGACTACGCGGACGCCATCGAGCTGGGAAACGGGATCGCCGCGACGGAGGGTTTCTACCCGGAAGGAGGCGCCCGCAACGCGGCCCGCCGGGACGGAATGGGGACCGCCCTGCTCTCGGCCGTGGAGGCATCCGGCAGGATCCCCGACCATTACTTCCAGGCGGTGGGCAGCGGGACGGGCGCCATCGCCGCGTGGGAGATGAACCTCCGGCTCCAGGGGGACGGCCGGTTCGGCCACGGAAAGATGCGGCTGCACCTTTCGCAGAATGCGCCGTTCACTCCCATGACCGACGCCTGGGAAGCGGGCTCACGCGTCCTGTCTCCCGGGGCCGACGGCCGCCGGCTCTCCCGCGCGGTCCGCGCGCGCGTGCTGGCCAACAGGAATCCTCCCTACTCGATCGCCGGCGGACTGTTCGACGCCCTGACGGACACCCGCGGCTGCATGTACCGCGTCAGCAATGCGGAGGCCTGCGCGGCGGGCCGCCTGTTCGAGAAGCTGGAAGGGTGCGACATCGACCCGGCCGCCGAGGTCGCCTGCGCGTCGCTGGTGCAGGCCGCGGCCATGGGACGCATCGGCCGGAGAGACACGGTGGCGCTGAACATCACGGGCGGCGGTCATCGACGGCTGCGGCGCGACCGGCGCATCGCCTTCCTGCGGCCACAAGCGACGTTCACCCTGAAAACCCTGCGACGGGAAGGGCCCGCGCGCGGGCTGGCGCTCCTGCGGGCCGCCCTCACGTGAGCGACCTCTTCGAGAAGTGCCGAACGGACGCCGGTTATTTCGGCGCGTTTCGGGCCCGGAAGGACATGTACTTCTCACAGCCGGTACTGGAGGGCCGCGTCGGGCCGCGGATGAAGTTCCAGGGCCGGGACGTGATCGTGTGGGCGATCAACAATTACCTGGGCATCGCGGGACGGACCGAGCTCACCGCGGCGGCATCGGGCGCGTTGACAGCGCACGGCCCCAGTGCGCCGATGGGATCCCGGCTGCTGACGGGCAACACCGGAGAGCACATCGAGCTGGAAAGACGTTTCGCGGCCTTCTGCCAGAAGCCCGGCGCCATCGTGTTCAACTACGGGTACCTCGGCGTCCTGGGCACGGTTTCCGCGCTTGTGGGCCCGAACGACGTGGTGGTGATCGATTCCCTCTCCCACGCCTCGATGATCGACGCGACGGTGCTGGCCTCCGCGGGGCGGCGGTTCCGGCCTTTCAAGCACAACGACATGGAGGACCTGGAGTCGCACCTGCGCGGCGCGCAGAAGGACCGCAAGGGCGGCATCCTCGTCATCACCGAGGGCGTCTTCGGGATGAAGGGAGACCTCGCGAAGCTTCCCGAGATCTGCCGGCTGAAGGAAGAGTACGGCGCGCGGCTTTTCGTGGACGACGCGCACGGCTTCGGGGTCATGGGCGCCGGAGGCCGCGGGACGGGGGAGCACCTCGGCGTGCAGGCGGGCATCGACCTGTACTTCGGCACCTTCGCCAAGGCCTTTGCCGCCATCGGCGGGGTCACCGCGGGCGCGAGCGACGTGGTGGAGTGGATCCGCTACAACGCGCGGACGAACGTGTTCGCCAAGGCGCTGCCCCTGGTGTACGTGCGGACCGTGGAGAAGGCCCTCTCGATCGTGGAAACGGAACCGGGGCTGCGCGAGCGCATGTGGCGCATCGCCCATCGGCTCCAGTCGGGCCTGGTGGCGCAGGGCTTCGACATCGGGGATACCGAGTCACCCATCACCCCCGTGTACGTGGTCGCCGGCGACGAGAAAATGGCCATGTCGATGATCGTCATGCTTCGCGAGCAGTTCGGCGTGTTCGTCTCCGCGGTCACCTACCCGGTGGTGCCGCGCGGAGTGGTCCTTTTCCGCATGATCCCCACCGCGGCGCACTCCGAGGAGGACGTGGACCGCACCGTGGAAGCGTTCGGGAAGATGCGGGACGCGATGAAGCTCGACCTCTCGACACGGCCCTCCCGGCAGAACAGGTAGTCCCCGCGCCCGGGGCTGCCCCGCTCTCGATTTTTCTTGCCTCGCCGCGGATTTCATCGTAGCATGAATTATCTGCAGGAGAGATCCCGACCCCGACGATCAGTCGGGCGAAGTGTGGGGAAGGGGCACCGAAGGGGCAAGTCCCGGGACGCCGGAACGAATCTCTCAGGTACAAGGGACTGCAGAGAGAACTGAATCCTGGAGAGCTTCGCGGATGATGCCGCGGACACCGAAGGGGACAAATCCCTCGCGGAGAGGGATAATCTCTCAGGTCACAAGACAGGAGGAAGGCAATCGAGAAGCTCGATTGCCTTCCTCTTTTTGTCCCCGCGCGGAACAGGAGGGTGCCATGGCGCTGTTCTCGAAACAGGTCGGGCTGCTGGGCTCGGAGAATGCCTTCAGGATCGGCCCGAAGATCAGGGCCATCGAGGACCAGGGGAAGAAGGTCATCAAGTGCAACCTCGGCGAGCCCGATTTTCCCCTGCCGGGATTCATCAAGGACGAGGTGAAGCGCCAGATAGACCTTGACAACACGCACTACTGCGATCCCCAGGGCATCCTCCCGCTCCGCCAGGCGGTTGCCCGCAATTTCGGCGAGACCCGGGGAATCGCCGCGGACCCGCAGAGGGTGGTCGTGTTCCCCGGTGCGAAACCCCCCATCGGCCTGAGCCAGATCGCCTACTGCGAGCCGGGCGACGAGGTGATCTATCCGAGCCCCGGCTTCCCGATCTATGAATCCTTCATCGGCTACGTCGGGGCAAAACCCGTTCCCATCCACCTGAAGGAGGATATCGGATTCACCCTGACGGGCGCGGATATCGCCGCGGCGATCACCCCGCGCACGCGGATCATCTACCTCTGCTTCCCTTCCAATCCCACCGGCGGGGTGGCGACAAAGGAACAGCTCGGAGAGATTGCCGAGGTCATCGCCCGGAAGTGCCGCAAGGACGTGCGGGTCTACTCGGACGAGGTCTACGAGCACATCCTCTTCGACGGTTCTCGTCACGCGAGCATCGCCTCCTGCCCCGGCATGGCCGAGAGGACCATTCTCGTCGGCGGGGCATCGAAGAGCTTCTCCTGGACGGGGGGCAGGATCGGCTGGGCGATGTTTCCTACCGCGGCCGAGGCGGACGTGTTCAAGAACCTCAACATCAACCTGTTTTCCTGCGTCGCCGCCTACAACCAGGAAGGCGCGCGCCTGGGGCTGGAGTCGCCGCTCTTCGCAGGCGAGAATCGGAAGATGATCGAGGCCTTCCAGGGCCGCCGCGACCTCGTGGTCGAAGGGCTTCGGCGGATTCCCGGCATCCGCTGCCAGATGCCGAAGGGGGCTTTCTACGTGTTCCCGAACGTCTCGGGGGTGTGCGAGTCCCTCGGGATCTTTGACGCCTATCGCCGGCTCCCCGCCGAAGTCCGAAAGCAGACGACGCCTTCGACCCTGCTCCAGATGTTCCTGCTTTTCGAGTACCAGGTCGCCACCATGGACAGGAAGTCCTTCGGACGGATCGGCACGGAGGACCTCCATTTCCTGCGCCTTTCCATTGCGACGGACCTCGATTCGCTCCGGGAAGCTGTCGCCCGCATCGGCACGGCTTCGACAGATGCCGCGGGGTTCCGGCGCTTCCTGGAGAAAGGCGACAACCTGTATTGACCCAAAATGCCGCGGAGTACCGTGGCCGCAAATGCCACGGAGTACCGTGGCCGCGCAGGAGGCGGTGAATGGCAGTCTCGTTCGGACCTCGAAGGGGCATGTCTCTCGATATCCTGGCGGAGATGCGCGATCAGCCGGCTCCCCTCTCACCAGACGATCTGCAGGCGTTCGAGCGGCTCGACCTTATCTACCGGTCTGTCTGCGCGATGCTGTACAACTACGTGCCGATGTCCGGTCACCCGGGCGGCTCGATTTCTTCCGGTCGTTTCGCCGCGGCGCTTCTCTTCGAATCCACGGACTACGACACCGCGCTGCCCGACCGGGATGACGCGGATATCGTTTCCTACTCCGCGGGCCACAAGGCCCTCGGACTGTACGCGCTGTGGGCGCTTCGAAACGAGATTGTCCGCATCGGCGCACCCGGGCTGCTGGCCGCGAACGAGCGGCTCCAGCTGCGGCTGGAAGACCTCCTCGGCTTCCGCAAGAATCCCGTCGGGATGACCCCCCTGCAGAAAAAACTGCACGTGAAAGCGCTGGACGGCCACCCGACGCCGGCAACGCCGTTCGTCCGGCTTTCCACCGGGGCATCGGGGGTCGGGCTTGCGAGCTCCATCGGGCTGGCGATCGGTGCGCTGGACCGTTACGGCCCTGACGCGCCGTTCGTTCACATCATCGAGGGCGAAGGGGGCATGACGCCGGGCCGGGTGTCGGAAGCCATGGCCGCCGCCGGCACGATGCGCCTGGGGAATGTCGTGCTCCACGTCGACTGGAACCAGGCATCGATCGACTCGAACGCCGTGTGCCGCGACGGCGAGACCCCGGGTGACTACGTGCAGTGGAACCCGATGGAGCTTGCGCACCTCCATGACTGGAACGTCATCGAGGTTCCTGACGGGATGTCCTTCCCCCAGGTCGTCGCCGCGCAGCGCCGGGCCCGCACCCTGTCAAACGGGCAGCCGACCGCGATCGTGTACCGCACGGTGAAGGGCTGGCGGTACGGCATCGAGGGCAGGGCGTCGCACGGCGCAGGGCACACGCTGTGCGCCGACGGTTTCTTCGATGCCCTGGACCCGTTCCTCCGGGAGGCGCATGCCGCTCTTCCCCGGTGTTCTGCGGAGAATCAGCGCTGCGCGGGCGGGAGGAAGCCCGGCGTCATGGACGAGTGCTTCTGGGAAGCCCTCGGCGTCATCCGCAGCGAGCTGGCGAAGCCGGACGCGCCCACCCGGAGGATCGCCGACAGGATTACCGCGGCGCGTGACCGGCTGAACGGCCTCGCACGTACGCCGCGCGCGGATCACCCGCGCATCGCGGCGGTCCAGGACACCTGCGCGAAGCTGCGCACGTCCCCACCGTCGGAGCTCCGCTTGAAACCCGGCGCGGTCACGACGCTGCGCGGCGAGCTGGGCCGCGCCCTGGGGTATCTCAACGGGGCGAGCGGCGGCGCCCTGCTCATCGCCTCCGCCGACCTCATGGGCTCGACGAGCAGCAACGTGGCCGGCGCGGGATTCGCGGCGGGCTTTTTCAACGCGCGGACGAATCCGGGGGCGCGCCTCCTCTCCATCGGGGGGATCTGCGAGGACGCGATGGCGGGCATCTTGAGCGGCGTCTCCAGCTACGGCTCCGCGATCGGGGTGGGTTCCTCCTACGGAGCCTTCCTCGCCCCGCTCGCGCACATCGCCGCCCGGCTGCACGCCATCGGGTTCCAGGCGCGACGCGCGGTGACCCGCGAACCCTGCCCCCCTTTCATCCTCGTTTGCGCTCACGCGGGGCTGAAGACAGGGGAGGACGGCCCGACCCACGCCGACCCGCAGCAGCTCCAGCTCCTGCAGGGCAACTTTCCGCCGGGCACGCTGATCACGCTCACTCCCTGGGAACCGCAGGAAATCTGGCCCCTGCTCTCCACGGCGCTCACCCGGAAGCCGGCGGTGATCGCCGTTTTTGTGACACGTCCGAGCGAAACGGTTCCCGACCGGACGGCGCTGGGGTTGGCACCGGCGGAAGCGGCTGCGGACGGTGCCTACCGGCTCCTCACCGCGCGCGGGAAGAAACCCGACGGCACCGTCGTCCTGCAGGGCAGCGAGGTCGCGTTCGCCTTTGTCCAGGAGACCCTGCCCGCGCTGAGAAAAGAGGGAATCGACCTGGAGGCGTATTACGTCGCAAGCGCAGAGCTGTTCGACATGCGGAGTCCCTCGTGGCGAGAGCAGGCATTTCCGGAAAAGAGCGCATCGCGCGCCGTGGGAATCACCGGATTCACTCTCCCCACGATGCATCGCTGGATCACGGGCGCCCGGGGACGGCGATGGACCCTGCACCCCTTCACCAGGGGGCATTTCCTGGGAAGCGGCCAGGCCGAAATGGTCATGAAGGAAGCCGGGCTCGACGGCCGGGGACAGGTGAAGGCCATCAAGGGGTATCTGCGGGAGAGGTGAACGGGGCCCGGGAAAAGCTACGTCACTCGCTTCAGGATGCACTCCATTTCCTCCATGGTGTACGCGCGCAGAGTCTCGGAGCGCAGCTTGCCTGCCCGGCCGGAGCTGAGACCGGCCGCCATGGCGATCTCCTCGCTGGGGAACTCCCCGATGGCGATCAGGTCGTATCTCCCCTGGGTCCAGTACAGCGTCATTTTTCCGCCCGCCCTTCTCGATGCCGGCAACGGATTCACGGGCCCGAGAGACCGTGTCTTTCACAGTTCGTATCCCGTCGTCGGTCCATCGAAGCAGGGAAATGTAGCTGGCCATTGTGGTTCCTGCTGATGTCGGGATCGGAGAACGCGTTCATATTTCGAAGGGGCCGAAAAAATACGTGCCAGGGGCTCACACCGCCGTCGCAGCGTTCGACTATTCTCCCTGATATAGTAGTTGCCGGTGCGTTCCTTTCCATGATGTACCCTTCGAATTGTCAAGCGTTTGTCAATAACTGCTACAATTTATTGTCAACAACGTGCCT
>JBKQPS010000040.1:0-14135 GCA_052144915.1 Spirochaetia bacterium
ACGATCTCCTGGTGAGGATCACGCGGGCGGCGATCTGCGGGACCGATCTGCACATCTGGAACTGGGACGAGTGGGCCCGGCGCACGCTGCATCCGCCGCTCGTCGCGGGGCACGAGTTCGTCGGCACCATCGTCGGCATGGGCGCGAACGTGAGCGGGTACAAGATCGGTGAGCGCGTGTCCGGCGAGGGGCACATCGTGTGCGGGGTGTGCCGCAGCTGCCGGGCGGGACGCCGACACCTCTGCACGAACACGGTGGGAATCGGCGTGCAGCGTGACGGCTGCTTCGCGGAGTACCTGTCCCTGCCGGCATCGAATGCGTGGCACGTGCACCCGCGGATCCCCTCCGAGATCGCCTGCTTCCTCGATCCGCTGGGCAACGCGACCCATTCGGCCCTCTCCTTCGACCTCGTCGGTGAGGACGTCCTCATCACCGGTGCCGGGCCCGTCGGCATCATGGCCGCCGCGATCTGCCGGCACTGCGGCGCGCAGCGGATCGTGGTCACCGACGTGAACGACTACCGTCTGGGCCTCGCGGCCAGGATGGGCGCCACGCTGACGATGAACGTGACGCGCGGCTCGATCGAGGAGGCGCGCGAGCGGTTGTCCATCGTCGGCTTCGACATCGGCCTGGAGATGTCGGGCAACGGGACCGCCTTCGAGGCGATGTTGGAGAACATGTATCACGGAGGGCGCATCGCGCTGCTCGGGTTCCTGCCGAACTCCACGGGGATCCGCTGGGACCAGGTGATCTTCAAGGGCCTGACGATCAAGGGGATCTACGGCCGGGAGATCTTCGAGACGTGGTACAAGATGCAGACCATGCTGCAGAGCGGTCTCGACGTGAGCCCCGTGCTCACCCATCGGTTCCCGTTCGCGCAGTTCGAGCGCGGCTTCGCCGCGATGGAGTCCGGCGAGTGCGGGAAAGTGATCCTCGAAGTGGCGGAGGAGACGGGCGATGATTGACGAGGCGGCCCGCCGGGAGCTGGCGGGCAGGGTCGAGGAGATACGGCAGGCGGGCACGCTCAAGACGGAGCGTGTGCTGCAGTCCCCCCAGGGGTCGCGCATCCGCGTGCGGCCGGGCCGCGAGGTGCTGAACTTCTGCGCGAACAACTACCTCGGCCTGGCCGCGCACCCGCAAGTCCTGGCAGCCGCGCACGCGGCGCTGGACCGCTGGGGCTACGGGATGGCGTCGGTGCGGTTCATCTGTGGAACGCAGGAGGTGCACGCCGAGCTGGAGAAGCGCCTGTCCGAGTTTCTCGGCACGGAGGACACGATCCTCTTCTCGTCGTGCTTCGACGCGAACGGCGGCGTCTTCGAGCCGCTGCTGGACGCGGAGTGCGCGCTCATCACCGACCAGCTCAACCACGCCTCGCTCATCGACGGTGCGCGGCTGTGCAAGGCGAAGCGGCTGATCTATGCGCATTCCGACATGGCGGACCTCGAGGCCCGGCTGCGGGAGGCCGCCTCCGCCCGCCTGCGCCTGATCGTCACCGACGGGGTGTTCTCCATGGACGGTGACCTCGCCGACCTGCCCGGCATCTGTCGCCTGGCCGAGGCGCACGGCGCCCTGGTCGTGGTCGACGACAGCCACGCGACGGGATTCGTGGGACCGACTGGCCGGGGCACCGCGGAGCATTTCGGCCTCACGGGACGCGTGGACGCGGTGTCCACCACGTTCGGAAAAGCGCTGGGCGGCGCGACCGGCGGATGCATCTCGGGGAGGAAGGAAATCGTGGACCTGCTCCGCCAGAGGAGCAGGCCCTACCTCTTCTCCAACTCCCTGGCTCCGGTCGTCGCTGCCACGAGCATCGCCGTCCTGGACATGCTGTCCAGGGACACGGGGCTTCGCGACAAGCTCGAACGGAATACGAAATTCTTCCGCCGGGGCATCACGGCGGCCGGTTTCGACGTGAAACCCGGGATCCACCCCATCGTCCCGATCATGCTCCACGAAGAGAAGCGCGCCGCAACGATGGCGGACCGCCTGCTGCAGGAGGGAATCTACGTGATAGGCTTCTCCTACCCCGTCGTCCCGAATGGCCAGGCCCGCATCAGGGTACAGCTCTCCGCCCTGCACGAGGAGACGGACCTTCGGCGGGCGCTGGACGCGTTCACGAAAGTGGGACGGGAGCTTGCCGTCATCGCCTGAGACGGGCATCTTTCGCTAGAGAGGAGGCAGAAATGAGTCCGGAAGACAAATCGAAAGTACAGTCGCTCGTCAGCGATCTGAACGGGCTGAAGTCGCGCAGCCCGGAAGAGTCGAAGTTCAAGGACTGGAAGGAGAAGACGGAAAAAAAGCTGGAAGAGGTGTTCGGAAAGGGCTCGGACCAGTGCGCGAGGTTCCGGGCGCTGCGCTTCTTCGATTTTTCCCGGCGCCCGGGGCCCAAGGAGGCCCCGTTGCGCGAGGATGAGCGAGCGCAGTTCCTGAAGGCCCTCGAGGAGGCGCGGCGGCTGTTGTCACGTTTCACCGATGCATGAGCCCGCGCGGGGCATTTCCGCACGGGGTATTTCTTGACCGCCCGCCGCGGGCCTGCTATCCTCCTGATATAAAAATCCTGACCGCAATTCCTGCTGTCCACACCAGGGAGACATAGCATGGAAGACACCGTCGTGAAGGTCCTCTGGGCGGTCGCCCGAAGATTGCCCGATGCCGCCGCGCTGCGGAGCAAGGACCGGGCGGGATCCTGGACGACGCTCACCTTCCGCGAGTTCACTGTTCTTTTCGAACGTTTCGGCGCGGGACTCCTGGACTTCGGTGTGAGGCGGGGAGACCACGTCGGCATCATCTCGGAAAACCGCAAGGAGTGGATGATCGCGAACATCGGCATCCTCGGGATCGGGGCCGCGGACGTGCCCCGGGGCTCCGACACGATGCCCGAGGAAGCCTCCTTCATCCTGCGCCACGCGGACTGCGCCCTCACGCTGGCGGAAAACGCTGAGCAGGCGAAGAAGATCCTCTCGAAGAGGAAGGACCTCCCCCTCCTGAAGACGATCGTCGTGCTGGACGACGCCTTTATTTCTTCCTCGGTACCCCCGCAGGACGACATTGCGATTCTCACGTACGCGAACATCATGGAACGCGGCGCGCGCAGGCTCACCTCGGATCCGGGGTCCTTCCAGGCGGAGATGGAAAAAGGAAAGCCCGAAGATCTTGCCACGATCATCTATACGTCGGGAACCACCGGCGAGCCGAAGGGCGTGATGCTGACCCATTCGAACTTCCTGCACAACATCCGCACCATTCCCACTGCCATCCACGTGGGACCCTCGGATATTTTCCTCTCGGTCCTTCCCGTGTGGCACTCCTTCGAGCGCATCATCGACAACTTCGTGCTCTCCCAGGGTGCGTCGATGGCGTACTCCAAGCCCGTGGGGCAGGTCATGCTCGCCGACATGGCGTCGGTGAAGCCCACCGTCATGGCCTCCGTGCCGCGGATCTGGGAAGGGGTGCGCGCCGCGATCTACCGCAACGTCAACGAGGAAGGCGGGATCAAGAAGGCGCTGTTCGGATTCTTCGTCGCGGCGGGCCAGGCCCACGCCACCGCATCGGCGCTGGTGCGGGGCCTGTATCCACAGTTCTCGCGGCGCTCGCTGGCCCTCGATTTCATTCTCGGGATCCTCCCCTTTCTCCTTCTGTACCCGCTGCGCGCCCTTGGTGACGTCCTGGTCTTCAAGAAGATCAAGGCGCGGCTCGGCGGGAGGTTCCGCTTCACCGTCTCAGGGGGCGGCGCGCTTCCCGGGTACGTGGACAGGTTCTTCCAGGGCGCCGGTGTGCTTCTGCTCGAGGGGTACGGCCTGACCGAGACGACCCCGGTCGTGTCGGTGCGCCTCCAGCACCATCCCGTGCCGGGCACGATCGGGCCGCTCCTTCCCGAGCAACAGATGAAGCTCCTCGATCCGGACACGGGCGAGGAGGTCGGTCCCGGCCGCAAGGGAGTCATCCACCTCAAGGGACCCAACGTGATGAAGGGGTACTACAAGCGCCCCGACAAGACCGCGGAGGTGCTCACGCCCGACGGCTGGCTCGACACGGGTGACCTGGGAATGGCCACATGGAAGGGGGAGCTCCGCATCCTCGGGAGGACCAAGGAGACCATCGTGCTCCTGGGCGGGGAGAACGTGGAGCCGGTGCCCATCGAGGACACGATACTGGAGAGCGAATTCATCGACCAGGTGATGGTGGTGGGACAGGACCAGAAGTTCCTTGCCGCGCTGGTCGTGGCAAACCAGGAGGCCGTCGAAAAGTACGCCGCCCAGCGGGAAATCATTTATATCAACACGGCGGACCTCCTGGAAAACTCGCAGATCATCGAGCTGATCTCCGACGAAATCCAGTCACGGGTGTGCGCAAAGCGGGGGTTCCGCGAATTCGAGAGGGTGTTCCGCTTCCGCCTCCTGCGCAAGCGCTTCGAGGCGGGCGTCGAGCTGAGCGCGAAGCAATCGGTGAAGCGCCACGTGGTGAGCGCGATGTACGCGAAGGAGATCGCGGCGCTGTTCGGGTCGAAGTAGGCGGCGGCCCGCCCTCGCCATCGCGGCCGCTCCTGGCGGCATTCTCAACCGTTGCGCTTCTTTTCCTTCAGGTCGTCCTTGTTGAGGATGAGGATGTTCCCCGCGGTGTCCTGCACGAACACCTCCGTCCCCGAGACGAGGATGTAGGTGGACGAGTCCACCGCCGTCTCCGACTGCGCCTGGAGCGCCAGGGTCGCGTCGAATCGGCCAAGGAAGGCGCCCTTCGCCGTGTTCAGCACCGCGTAGGCCGAGGTGTCCGATGCGGCGAGGTAGCTCGTCGGCGCGATATTGTCGGCACCCTGCTTCTGCACGGCAAGCGTGGCCGGGTCCACCGCGACCAGGCGGACCGCGGCGTTGCCGCCCGTGGCGCCGGCAACCACGATGATCGACGAGCCCACCGTGACGTACATGCGCCCCCGCACCGTGTTGATGTCTGACTGGGACAGCAGCTTGCCGGAGACCCTGTCGATCAGGACGAGCTTGCCGAGCTTATCGGGGGACGCGGCCACGGCGTAGATGAACAGGAGCTGCCCGGGGGCCGCGGCTGCGCCCGTCGCCGTCGTCGCCGCGTTCGGCTGGGCTGCCTGCTGCTTGATGTTGGCCTGTTCGTCGGCTGCGATCGTGGCCCTCTGCTGCTGAACGGACTTCTGGTCGGTTGCCACCTGCGCCTGCGTTTGTGCTGCTGCCTGCTGCCCCTCCTGGACCTTCTGGGACTGCTGGGCGACCGCCTGTTCCTGCTGCGTGACCGCGGCGTTCGACTGCGCCGCCGCCTGCTTCTGCTCCGGGGTGGCCCCGGGGGCGGCAGCCGCCGCCTGTGCCTGGGCCGCGGCCTGCTTCTCCTGCTCCAGCTGTTGCTGCTGCGCGGCGAGCTTCTGCTGGTCCTGCTGGAGCTGCTGCTGCTGCTCCTGCGCCTTCTCCTGGTTCTGCTCGATCCCGCGCTGCTGGAGCTCGGTGAGATCCTTCCGCTCCGGCAGCGCCTTGCCCGGCTGGGACTGGAGGTTCTCGATCACCGGGGGCGCGGCGAGCTGCCCGGCGGGGACCGCCGTCAGGCTCCCCTTCTGCGCACCGATGGACAGGGGGACCAGCATGCGCGTCTTGCCCGGCCACTCTGTGTATTTCGTCGCGATGCCGGCGTTGTCCGCGGTGACGTTGTTCATGACGATCGTCTTGTACACGCCGCCGAGGTACGTGATATTGCCCCGGAAAACCGCGTTGTAGTAGACGATGAACCGGGCGAGCAACTGGGCGTCAGCGGGTGAGTAGCTGTAGGCGGCCTGCAGGTACCCGCTGACCATGCGCATGATGTTGACAACGTCATCCACCTCGGCGCCCGCCTCGAGGATGAATATGTCCGCGTCGAGCTTCGTGCCCTCGGGGGCGCCAACGGCGTGGATGAGCCGGTACTTGCCACCGAAGACGAACTCCCCGGGCGCGGTGCTGACCCTCCGGCCGAGGCCCTGGCCGATGCCGACGATCTGCTCCACCGTGTCGATGGTGGTGTGCGGCCCGACGTAGTTGATGAAAGTGATGGAGGTTCCCTGGCCCTTGGCCAGCTCGTCCTTGTCGACCTGGCCGAAAGCCAGGGCGCCGACCAGGAGAAATGACAGCGCCGTCAGTTTCCCGTTCATCGGTTACTCCTCCTGATTGAGTATATCCGTTTTCAGCTCCCCGCGCAGGACTGATTCTGCGGCAGATCGAACGGACGGATCGTAGCTCCCCCGGGAGATGGCGAGCAGGGCCGCGATCGCCGAGGACTCGCCGAGGGTGCCCTCGTAGACCGCAACGCGGCCGATCGAATCCGCGACGGCCGCGGCGAGGCGGTTGTCGGGGGGCAGGGCCGCCCGGCGCGTGAACGCGCGCACAATTGCGCGCGTTGAGCGCCCGTCGCCGTCGCTGGCGATTGCGCCCAGCGCGCGGATCTCCGCCGCCAGAGCCACGCCGTCGGTTTCCGCATCGACGGCGCCCTGGAGGGCCGCCCGGGAAGCGATCGATCCCACGCGGCCGAGCAGCGCCGCGGCCCGCGCGCGAAGGTCGGGGAAATCGTTGATGAGCCTCTGATTCTGCCGGACCTGCGTTACCAGTCCCGTTCCCACGACATTTTCCAGCATCCGCACCACGTACCACGTGCTCTTGTCCAGGGAATGGGACGTGATTCGACCGCTGATGTCGGCCAGGAGCAGCTCGATGCCGTCGCGGCCGGGAACGCTCGTGAGCGCCTGGAGGTAGAGAAAGTCGGGGTTGTGGGCCAGAAGAGCGCCGTTGTCCGCCCCGGGCGCGGCATCGGTGCGTCCCGAATGCAGCTCGTCGTGGCCTGCCTGGGGCCAGGGCCCGGGCAGGTCGGAAGTCGGACCAGTCAGGCCCATGGATGCCTCGTCGAGCGAATAGACGATCCAGTCCCGCCCTCCGACCAGGATCGCGCCGCTCTTCGCCTCGATCGTCCCGCCGGCAGCCCCGGTCTTCAGGCTCCCCGAGAGGGCGTGATGGGCATCCAGGGTGAGGATGGACCCGTCTTGCGCGGCAAGAAAAACGCGGCTTCCGTCGATGAAGGGAGGCGAGCTCAGGGGACGCGCCGTGTCGATCTGCCAGAGCGCCCCACCATCGGTGGAAAATCCGGTGACCAGCCCGGCGCGGGTGTCAGCCACTATCTGGAGGGAATCGGCCGCCACCCCGATCACCGGCGCCCCGAGAGGCTTGCGCCACTGCACGTCCCCTGCCGGACTGACGGCGACGATTTCTCCGCCGTCCGTGCCCAGCACGACCGTGCCGTCCCCGGCGATTGCCGGCTCCCCGGGCGAGGCAGTGAAAGGAAGCGACCACTTGAACTCTCCCCACGGCGTAAGGGCGTACAAGCGGCGGTCCGCGGCCACCGCGTAAATGGTCCCGGCGCCGTCGATGACCGGCTGGCCCGTCACGGCGCCGGGAAGCGTCACCGCCCATTCGCGGCGGCCGAGGTGGGAGAGAGCGGAGAGCGTTCCCACGGAGGTCCCGACCAGCACCGTGCCGTCTTCCGAAATGGCCGGGTCCCCTGCAGGCAGGCCGTCGAGCCGGACCGTCCAGATCCTGCCGCCCCGCGGGTTCACCGCGATGAAATCCCCGTTCTTGAGACCCGCATAGACAGTCCCGTCGTCGCCCACGGCAAGACAGACCCACGGGATCCACCCGAGGTTGTGCTTCCACAGGAGGCTGCCGCCGGAAACCCACGCGTAGAGGAAGCTGTCCTCGGACAGCGCATAGGTGGTGCCGTCGGGACCCACCGCGGGCCGGCTCCGGATCTGCCCGCCGGTGGCCGCACGCCAGAGATATGCGGAGGATTGGGGTCCTTGCGTTTGCGGCCCCTGCGTTTGGGGCCACGCGGCCGACGCCAGCGCCGTCAGCCCGCAAAGTGCGACAAACGTGGCGAGCGCAGCCCTCCACCTCACAACGCAGGAGAGTACTTCACCGGATATGGATTGGCAAAGATGCCGCGGTGCGCCATGCGTAGTTCTTGGTTCGAGAAGCGAGTGATCGGCCCTCGTGCCACGGCCGTTCCATGGCCTTCGCATTGCCTCGGCGCCGAGGATTCAGTACCATGCGTGCATGATCCACGGCATCGCGCTGCGCAGAATCCCTTCCACACCCCGGCTCTATGCCGACTACTGGGATGCGAAGGACGGAGTGCGCGCGATGCTCCCCCGGTATTTCAGGGACGAGGATTCCTTTGCCGAGCAGGCGCGGCTCATCGACGGCCGAACATACGACAGGAGGTCACTTTGCCTGGTCCTCCGCGAGCAGAACGAGCGGTTTGGATCGGGCGCGGCCGCGCTGGCGAACGCTGCGCGCCTGGAAGGTCCTTCCGCCGTTGTCGCCATCGGCGGCCAGCAGGCGGGGTTGTTTGGCGGGCCGTTGTACACGGCGTACAAGGCGCTGACGATCCTGGCCGTTGCCCGCCACGCGGAAAAGTCCCTGGGAAGACCCGTCGTGCCGATATTCTGGATTGCGTCGGAAGACAGCGACCACGCGGAGGTGGATCACGCCTCCGTGACGGATCGGGATGGAAAGCTGCGGACGCTGCGCATGCCGGGGGCGGGGCAGGCGAAGATCCCCGTGTCGAAGATCCGCCTCGGCGAGCCAATCGGGCCGCTGCTGGACGCGCTGGCCGGCTTCCTCCCCGAGGGTGACGGCGCCCGGGAGGTGATGGTCGAGCTGCGGGCCGCGTACACGCCGGGCCGGACCTATCCGCAGGCGTTCGGCGCGTGGATGGCGAGCCTTTTCGGGCCCCTGGGTCTCAGCCTGGTGGATCCGTCGGATACCCGTCTGAAACGGCTCGCTCACGGTCTGTTCGATGCGGAGATAACCGGGAAGAGCCCGGTGAGCGCCGCTGTCATCGAGCAGACGACGCGCCTCAGGACGGCAGGGTACGATCCGCAGATCGAGCTGCGGGACGGGTTTCTCACGCTTTTCCACCAGGATCCCGCGCGGGATGCAATCACGATGACGCCGCATGGCTTCGAGCTGAAGGCTTCGGGCAGGAAGTTCACTCCGAGAGAGCTCTCCTCGCTCCTCGCCGACAAGCCGGAATCCTTCACACCCAACGCGGTCATGCGCCCCCTCTTCCAGGACACGATCTTTCCTTCACTCGCCGTTGTCCTCGGTCCCTCGGAGATTGCGTACTGGTGCCAGCTCACACTCGCCTACCAGCGACTGGGCATCCCGATGCCGCTCATGGTTCCCCGGAGCTCGCTCACGATCATCGAGCAGAAGGTGGAAAGGCTCCGCGTGAAGCTCGGCGTGGACTTCGTCCAGGTGCTGGAGCGGGGGGAGCACATCATCGACGACATCCTGCGCCGCCAGGTGCCCGAGTCTCTCACGCGCCGGCTCGCCGAGGCCCGGCAGCGGGTCAGCGAAGCCTGGAGGGGCATCGTCGCGGAAATCGACACGCTGGACCCGACGCTCCACCGAACGGCCCTGATCGGGGAATCGCGTACGGCGCATCAGCTCGATTTTATCGAGAGGAAAGTGGCCCAGGCGGCGCGCAAAAAAAACGGCATCCTTCGCGGCCAGGTGGAGCGCCTGACGGCGTCCCTGGCGCCCCTCGGGGGACTGCAGGAGCGAACGCTCTGCATCGCCCCGTTCCTGGCCCGGTACGGCCGCCGGATCATCACCCTCGCTCTCGAGGCGATCGATCCGTTTGCCCCGGAGCACCGGACGCTGGCGGTGGAATGATGACGCAATCGTCACCAGGAGCGACCGTGGTCGATATCCTCGCATTCGGCGCGCATCCCGACGACGTGGAGCTCGCGGCGAGCGGAACTCTCATCCGCGCGGCACGAGCCGGCGCGAAAACGGGCGTTATCACGCTGACCCGAGGGGAAATGGGGACACGGGGAACACTGGCCATGCGAGCAGCCGAGTTCGATGCGGCCAGTGTGGTCATGGGACTCTCGCATCACGAGATGCTGTCCCTGCCCGACGGCCGACTGTCAGTCGATGAGCCTTCGCGCGAGGCTGTCATCCGGGAGATCCGCGAGCACAGGCCCCGGCTCATCCTCCTTCCCCACTGGGAAGACCGGCACCCCGACCACCCGGCAGCTTCCCGTATCATCGAGGAGGCGTCATTTCTCGCCGGGCTGAAGAAACGGGACACGGGCCAGGAGCCGCACCGCCCTTCACAGCTGGTCTATTACATGAGCACGTGGGAATTCGACCCCAGCTTCATCGTGGATGTTTCGGACGTGATCGAGGACAAGCGCCGCACGCTGCAGGCGTACAGGACGCAGGTTTTCAACAAGGGTTCGGCGGAAAACGAACCGCCGACGTACATCGCCAGCGAGCAATTCCACGAGCTCCTTTTCGCCCGCATGTCGCACTACGGACACCTGATCGGGAAGAAATATGGCGAGCCGTACAAGATCAGGGGGTACCTGGAGGTGGAAGACCTGTTGGAGACGTTCGGGCAGAGGACGTTCTAGAGGGCGCTCCGGTGTGCAGGAGCGTTTCGATCCCTCTGAGTACCGTCGGAGATGACCAGTCGGTACGGCCCAACCTGCAGCCGATAATAGTCCCATCGGCGTCGATGATGACGCTGAGGGGAATGGTCTGCGCGGAGTAGCGTGCTGCCACCTCGCCGCGGGAGTCGAGAATGGCGGGAAAGCGGTAGCCGTTGCCCTTCAGAAAAGCTCCGACAATCTTCGAACCTTCCTGAACGTCCACGGTCAGGATCTGAAAGTCGCTTTGATTGATGAATCTCTCGTACAGGCCGCTCCAAAGACGGCATTTCCTGCCGGCAGGGCGCGCACCACGTCGCCCAGAAGTTCAGCAGGACGAGCTTCCCATGGAGACTGGCCAGCCCCCAGGAGTTGCCCTGGAGATCGGTCAAGCTGAAGTCAGACGCCTCTTGAGGTGTGCCCACGGGAGTGAAGCCCATCGCCGAGAGGACAGTCTGTTCTCCTTCGTGTGCAAGACCCGGCAACGAAGTCGCGGCAAAGAAGAACACCGAGAATGCGAGAATAGTCCCGAGACGGTCAAGCATCTCAATCAACCTCTCAGAAACTGTAGCTCACAACGACCCGCACGAAATAAGGAGCCACGAGCTGGTTGCCCGTCACGTTTGCATAGAGAGGGATGGCCACGGTCGTAAACAATCGGAGGCTATTCCACTCCAAGTCCAGTCCTGGAACGGCAAGGACACGCGCGTAGCCGGAGTTCCCCGGGTCCCCTTCGTTGTAGTTGACCGAGCCGTCGGCGTTGCCCGTCACGTCCGCGGGAGCGCTTTCATCGGGAAGGCGATACGATCCCACGACTTGAACCAACGGAACAATATTCAAATCTCCCATGTAAAGTCCTTTGTAGTTGATACCAACCGACGCGTCGACTTCCGCACCGGGCAGGTACCCGTTCTGAAAGAGGAGCGGAAGATCAAGTCGAAAGTCTGTTGTCCAGGTCCAGTTCGAGCTGCGCAGAATACTCCCGAAGTGATAGAACCCAAGAAGAAGGTCCGTGCTGCCCGTGCCGATCTCGGTGTCAGGGTTGCTGAAGTACGTGTCGTTGCCGGTGGGCAACTTCACGCCGAACATGATCCCCGTGGACATGTCCACCGAGAACCCCGTGTACATTCCCATGATCCTGATATCCGTCAGGCCAAGCTCGGTCAGATTGACCGGATTCCCGCCGTTCGTCGTGGAGAAGTAGCGGTCCCACACGGGCATTTCGAGGGCAACTCCCCAACTGTGGTTGAACATGAACTCCCCCTCGAGCTTGAAGAAGTCAGTGCGGATCTCCTTGTCATCGTTGTTCGCGGCCGGGGCGGCCGACGTGCCGCTCCAGTTCTGGTTCTGGTCCATGTAATCCCATTCGGTGGAAATTTTGACGCCAGGGCCCGTCGGATAGAGCGCCCCTGTGCCGACTTCGAAGACGCCGCAGCCACAGGCGCAGGCGTACGCTCCCGGGCTCGGAGCGAAGGCGAGCGCCGGGATGATGAAGACCAGGATGTTCCGTAACCGCGCCATTTTCGTGACCCTCCCCTTCTGACGCTGAGCCGAGGCGAGTGGCTGCTGCAAATCATGAGGTTCGCCGTTGTCTTCTGGCGATGATCTTCCGACGACCTAGCTGGCCTTCAGCAGTGTCCGTATGTTCGAAGCCAAGTCCGACGGAGTCGCATCAGCGTCCATGCCGGCCTGGATCACACCCTTCTTGTCGATGATCCAGAATGGAGCCGAGTGGCCTACCAGGTACCCGCCCCCGAACTTGTCCACAATCTGGTTCGCCAGGTCCTGATCGTCGCCGGAGAGGCCTTGGGACGGCAGGGGCATGTCCTTCATCGCCGTGGACATTCCTTTCATCGGAGTGGCTACAGCCCCGGTGTCTTCATCGACTTCCACACCTATGGCGTAGTTCTTCCACACCGCCTGCACGTCCTTGGGCTTCCCACCGACAAAGTGCCAAACATCGTCAAGCCCCAGGGCCTTGCTGTAGGCGCTCGTGACCTCGGGGACGTCACGCTTGGGATCCGTGGTGACCGCAACGAAATCCACGTTGGATGCGTCAGCACCAAGAAGCTGGTAGGCGTTGCGCATCTTTACCGAGATGAACGGGCAGATGTCAGTGCAGTGCGTGTAAATGAAGCACATGACGACCACCTTCCCCCGCTCGTCTGCCAGGTGAAACGGTTGACCGTGCTGGTCGGTCAGGGTGTAGTCAGCAGCAGCCATTGTCTGCTGAATGATGTTGTTGACGAGCCCATGGGCCGGCTGTTCCGAGCGACCTGATGCCGCGAGCGAGACCAGTGGCCCGAATAGCAACGAGATGACGATCGCACGCGCAGCTTTCACTCTTGCTTTCTCCTTCCAATGGCTTCTGCACGAGACCCGAGGAAATGAATTTAGGGACCCTCGAAAAACTAGCCATTTTCATTGAGTGTCTCGGCATCCCATGTTATCCTCCAATCAGGGTGGGGGATGAATCAACAACGCGGTTTTTTTGACGAGCAAGAGCGTCTGCAGAAGTTGAGTAACCAGGGCGATCCGCTAGAAAAACTCAACGCGATGATGGATTGGGAAATATTTCGTCCTCTCTTGAGGCGATGCTTCAAGAAGGAACCCAAGGGACCGGGTGGGCGCCCTCCGTTCGATTACGTGCTGATGTTCAAGATCCTCATTCTCCAACGTCTGTACAATCTGTCGGATGCGCAGATGCAGTTTCAGATTCTGGACCGCCTGAGCTTCCAGCGGTTCTTGGGCCAGGGATTGCATGGGACGGTGCCGGATGAAAAGACTATCTGGCTTTTCCGTGAGGTATTGAGTAAGCGCGGGGTGATCGAAAAGCTTTTCGCCCTCTACCGTGCGCATTTAGAGAAACTGGGGCTAATCGAAAATAACGGCAGCATCGTCGATGCGAGTTTTGTGGAAGTGCCACGGCAGAGAAACAGCCGGGAGGACAATCAATCGATCAAAGAGGGAAATATCCCCGACGATTGGAAAGAAGATCCTGCGAAGCTGAGTCAGAAGGATATAGAAGCGCGTTGGACGAAGAAGAACGAGCAGACCTTCTATGGGTACAAAGATCATGTGAAAGTGGATACGCAGAGCAAATTGATCACGACCTATGAAGTCACCGATGCCAGCGTGCATGATTCACAAGTGCTGCCGTCGTTGCTCCAGAAGACCGATGCAGACACGGAACTGCATGCCGACAGTGCCTACCGCTCTGAGCAGATCGAGGACACCCTGCAGAAGCGTGGAGTGCAAAGCAAGATCCATGAGAAGGGGTATCGCAACCAACCGTTGACCAAAGCCCAGAGGAGGAGTAACCGAGCGAAGTCGCGCATCCGTGCCCGCGTGGAGCATGTCTTCGCGCACATTACGAATTGCATGAACGGCTTTCGTATCCGTTCTATAGGAATCAAGCGAGCTCGGTCGAATATCGGACTGATCAATCTGACCTATAATATCGTACGCTCGGTTTATCTTCAGGGGACGTAGTATGCGCAGAAGAAGGTGTAAGGCCGAAAGAGGCGAGCAGAGAGTGGTTCCCGAAGTGGGAACCGGCGCCAGAAGCTGTTGGAAATCTGGAAATCAAGAATAGATCACAGCTTCACCGACCTGGCAGGAAGGAAAAGTACAAAAATAGCTAGTTTTTCGAGGTTCCCTT
>JBKQPS010000041.1:0-5228 GCA_052144915.1 Spirochaetia bacterium
GAGCTTGCCAACGACATCCGCCGGGTCGATGCGTCGCCGTTCAAGCCTTTCGCAAAGATCGTCGTACTCACGCTCCCATAGTTGCATTGTTCAACCTCCCACGGTCCGGTTCAGTGGAATCGTGTCCATTTGGCGAGGATAAAATGCACCACCCCCCAGTGCAAGAGCGAATACTTCCGCCCCTTCAGCTGCAAGGTGTACTCCTCTCGGCCCCGCGGCACATGCAGTCGCTCGGGGTCGCGTCGGGATTCCGCCGGCTTGAAGAAGGCCGCCCGTCCGGATACGGTGGCGGCATGTCGCGCGCGCGCATCCTGAAAGTCCTGCATTCCGTCGAGAACACGTTCTCTCCCGTGCTGCTCGTCCTGGCCACCCTGGTCCTCGCGGCGGACATCGTCGCACGGCTGCTCGGCGTGTCGGCCCTGCGCGCGTCGACCGATTACGTGCGCCACCTCGTGCTGTGGATCACCTTCGCCGCGGCGATGATCACCACCCGGCAAAAGAGCCACCTCTCGATGAGCGTCGGCGTCGAGCGGATGCCCGAGCGCATCAGGCGCGCGGTGACGACGGGCACCTCGTGCGTGGCGGTTGCCGTGTGCACGGCACTCGCGGCGGCCTCGCTGTCGTTCGTCCTTTCCGGATTCGATCCCACGGACACCGTCGGCGTGGTGCCGGTCCGGGTCGCCGCGCTGGTCATGCCGATCGGGTTTGCCGTCATCGCCATCCGCTTCATTCTCAGCCCGGCCCGGGGGAAGGGCCGGCGGTGGATCGCGGCCGCGGGCGTGGCGGCCGGCCTGGTGGTCGGCTGGGCGCCCCTCCTCGCCGCCCTGGCGGCTCTCCTGCCTCCGGCCTCCCCCGCGGCCGCATGGCTGGGCACGGCCGGGCCCGCCGGTGCCCAGGCATTGGCCCCCGTGCTGTCCGTTCTTCACCTCCCGCTGATCCTGCTGCTCGTCGCCAGCGTCTTTCTCGGCGGACCGATCTTCGTGCTGGTCGGCGGGCTGGCTCTCCTTCTGTTCCTTCATTCGGGCGGGGCGCTCGAGTCGGCCGCGAACCAGGCATACACGATGCTCACCGGAGACGTGATCCCCTCCATCCCGCTGTTCACCCTCGCCGGCTACATCATCTCGGAGAGCAGGTCCGGCCAGCGCCTCGTGCGGCTGTTCCGCGCGCTCTTCGGCTGGCTCCCCGGCGGCCTGGCATTCATGAGCATCCTCATCTGCGCGTTTCTCACGACCTTCACCGGCGCCTCGGGGGTCACGATCATCGCGGTGGGGGCGCTCCTGCTGTTCATCCTCAAGGACAGCGGGTACGACGAGCGCTTCGGACGGGGCCTGCTCACCGCGTCGGGCAGCATCGGGCTTCTCTTCCCGCCGAGCCTGCCGGTGATCCTCTACGGGGTGGTTTCCATGACGAACATCAAGCTCATGTTCGTCGGCGGCATCCTCCCCGGGGCGTTCATGATCCTCAGCATCGCGGCGATCGGGGTGTGGCGGGCGCGCCGGGACCGGGTTCCCCGCACGGCCTTCGATCCGCGCGAGGCGCTTCCCGCGCTCGGGAACGCGCTGGGAGAAATCCTCCTGCCCGTCCTCATTCTCGTGCTCTTCCTGAAGGGGATCACGACGCTCGTGGAAACCGGCGCGGTGGCGGTGATCTACGCGGTCGTGCTGGAGGTGGCGGTGCACCGGGACCTGAAGCTGCGCCAGCTCCCGGCTGTCTTCCTGAAAAGCGTCGTGATCCTCGGCGGGATACTGGTGATCCTGAGCACGGCGAGCGGCTTCTCCTACTACATCGTGGACGCGCAGATCCCCGTGGCCCTCGCGCAGTGGCTTCGCGCGCACGTCGTTTCACCCTACGTGTTCCTGCTCCTGCTGAACCTGATCCTCATCATCAAGGGATTCTTCATCGACATCTTCTCCGCGATCACGATCGTGGTGCCCTTGATCGCGCCCCTGGGCGCGGCATACGGGATCAATCCCGTCCACCTCGGCATCATCTTCCTGGCCAACCTCGAGCTCGGGTACCTCACCCCGCCCCTCGGCTTGAACCTGTTCCTCGCCTCCTACCGGTTCGAGAAGCCGATCGTGAGGATCTACCGCGACGTGATCCCCTTCCAGCTCACGATGCTCGCCTCCGTCCTGATCATCACGTACGTGCCCTGGATGACGACTGCGCTCTTGAACGTGCTGAAGTTCTGAGCCGCCGTGCGGCGCGCTACACGACCTGCACCCCGCGCTCGCGAAGGACGGCGGGGGCGCTCTCGTGCAGCTTGTATTTCTGGATCTTGCCGCTCGCCGTCATCGGGAAGGAATCCACGAAAAAAACGTACTTCGGGATCTTGAATCGGGAGATCTTCCCGCGGCAGAAATCGCGCAGACGCGCTCGTCGGCCGAGAACCGCTGCCGCTCTCCGATGGCGAAGCCGTTGTTGACGATGTTGTGGTGCGTGAGCATCACCCCCTTGGGAAAACCAGTCGTCCCCGAGGTGTACTGCATGTTGATCACCTGGTCGGCGGTGAGCGCGGAGGCCGCGGCCGGTTCGCCGGGGCCGTCCGGAGCATGCGCGCCCAGCAGGAGCAGCTCGGGGGTCGTGTACATGCCTCGATGCTTCTCCGGGCCCATGAAGATCACGGTGCGCAGTTTCGGAAAGCGCGCCGAGGCGAGATTTCCCCTTTCGCAGAGCTTCAGCTCGGGGATGAGCTCGTTCACCATGGCAACATAGTCGCTGTCGCGGAACCCGTTGATGAGGCACAGGGCCTTGATGTCCGATTGCCGCACGAGGTAGTCCAGCTCGTGCGTCCGGTAGGACGTGTTCACCGTGACGGTGATCGCCCCGATCTTCGCGGCAGCGAAAAGGTAGGTGAGCCAATCCGGGACATTGGTCGCCCAGATGCCGACGTGGTCGCCCTGGCCGATGCCGACGGACAGAAGGCCGCGCGCAAGGGTGTTCACCCGGGCGTCGAACGAGCCGTAGGTGAATCGCAGGTTGCGATCCGGAAACACGATGAAGTCCTTCCCGGGAAACCGGGCCGCCTGCCGCTCGAGGACCGCCCCGAGAGTCTCGTTCGTCATGGGGCGTACACCACGGCCACGACGCGCGCCTCCTGGTCGCCGGCGCTGTGCACGTGGTGCGGCACGATGCTGTCGTAGTAGATGCTGTCCCCCGCCTTCGCGCGGTAGACGTCCCTGCCGTAGACCACCTCCACCTCTCCCGAGAGCACGTAGATGAACTCCTCCCCCTCGTGCGCCGACGCCCGCGCCGCCTGGGCGGAGAGGGGATGGATGTCGATGAGGAAGGGTTCCATGTGCCGACCGGCCTTGTTGGCCGCAAGGGAATAGAAATCCAGGTCGCTGTGGGACGGGCTTTCCCTGCCGGAGAAGCGGACCACCCGCTCGTGCGCGCCGACGCGCGAGACCACCGGGCCCACGTGCTCCTCGTCGTCGAGGAAGGTCCCCAGGCGCACGCCCAGCGCCCGCGCGATGCGGATCAGCGGGCTGAGAGACGGGATGAGCGCTCCGGATTCGATCTGCGCCACCAGCTCGGGGGCCAGGTCGGCGCGTTCGGCGAGCTGCTCATCCGTCATGCTCCGTGATTCGCGGATCGAGCGAACCTTCTCTCCCAGACTGTGCGTGACCGCCATGCCGTGCCTCCTCCATTCCCTTGCCGGCTCAGCGCCCCTGCCCCAGGAGGGGAGAGACGAGGAGCCCGATGCTGTAGGTGATCCCCGCTTCGGCCAGCCCGATCACCATCATTTCCAGCCCGCTCTTCCACCACGAACGGCCCGTCACGACGACCTTCGCCGCGCCCACGGCGAAGTGCGCGAGGGTGCTGATGACGAAGGAGACCGCCAGCGCCGTGAGCCCCCCAATGAACAGGTAGGGAAGGACGGGGACGGCTGCTCCCACCGCGGTGGCCACCGTGGCGCTGGCCGCCGAACGCCACGGGTTGGCGAACGCCGCCTCGGAGAGGCCCAGCTCCTCGTGGGCAAGCGTGCGCAGCATCTCCTCGGGGTTCTCGGCCATGCGCGCCGCCATGGCGTTCGCTTCGCTTTCGCTGAATCCCTTCAGCTGGTAGAACAGGGAAAGCTCTTCCCGCTCTTCGTCGGGATGCTCGGCGATCTCCTTCCGCTCCCGGCCGAGCTCGGCCTCGTGCACTTCCTTCTCGGACTTGGTGGCCAGGTAGGCGCCGCTGCCCATCGACAGGGCGGAGGCCACCATGGAGGCGAAGCCGCTCAGCAGGACGAAGGAGCTGTTCACGTGCGTGGCCCCGGCGACGCCGCTCACCACGCCGAAGGCCGCGCCCAGGCCGTCGTTGATGCCGTAGATGGCCTGGCCGATCCATCCCCCGCTCCGCACGTGGCGCTCGCGGCCGAGGATCCGGTCCAGCGCGCTGCGTGGATGCTCGCCGCGCGCGGCCATGTCCTTCAGCACCCGGTCGTGCGCCCTTTCCGCGCGGCCGGCCTCGGCGAACGCGCTGCGGTCAGCGGCCGTCGGCGCGAGGGAGGCGAGCACCTCGTACGCCCCGTCGGCGCTTCCCTCCGCCGCCGCCATGGTCGAGGCGATTGTCACCGGATCTTTTGCCACGAGCTCCCGGCGCTTCCGCACCTCGGTCTCGGTCTCGGCATACTCGCCCGGCGCCTCGCCCAGCTCGCGCAGCCGCGCCTCCCACCTCGCCGCGTGTTTTTCCTCCTCCGCGGCCATTCGCAGGAAAATGTCCCTCCGGCGGGCATCGGTTTCCTTCGCCGCGGCTGCCGCGTACGTGAGCGCCGCTCCCTTCTCGTCTCTCCATGCGCGGTGCAGTTCTTCGATGAACCGTCTCGCATTGTCAGGCATCCGTCACTCCTTTTTCGCTACGAGAGGCTGAAAAGCGCGATGCCGCAGAGGATCAAACCCGTCCCCGCCAGCGCCATCGGCGGAATCCTCTCCCGGAAGACGATCACGCCGCCCACCAGCTGCACCCCGATGGCGGTGAGCCCCTCCGTGAGAGGATAGGCCACGTGCAGGGAAATGCCGCGCAGCAGGGCGGTGTAGGCGAGCACGCCGAGGAAAGCGGCGAGGTTCCCAGCCGCCTGCCACGCGACGAACGGCCGAAGCCCGTGCTTCCCGGCGGAACGCTTCAGGCAGATGTGGGAGCCGGTATTCGCCGTCACGTCAGCGAGAAGCAGGAGGAGGATTCTCACCCGGCCTCCTCCGTGCGCTTTGACGCCGAGACGCCCACGAGGATGATGCCGGCCG
>JBKQPS010000042.1:0-2601 GCA_052144915.1 Spirochaetia bacterium
CCTGCCGCCATTGGCATGCCGCGCGCGGATGCCGCGCGGCACATCCTCAAGGATTTTTCGCACGAAGGGTACCTCCTGAAATTCGTCGAAGCCCTCATCCAGGTGACGACCGAGGGGTTCATGGGCCGGGAAGTCCGCGTCCCCCTCCTTCCGCGGATCATCGCGGAGGTGGAGGACCAGGGCTATCGCTACAGCGCCGCGAAAGGAGTCTTCGTCGAAGCCGGCGAGAACGAGCGGACGATGGGGTGGGGGACCCTTCGCGAAGGTCACACGTACGAGTTCGCCCTCCTGCGCGTCGACATCGTGGGCAATTCCGAGATGGTGCGCCGCTACCCCCCCAGCCAGGTGGCGGAGGCATACGGGAGCGTGCGGGCCATGATCACGCGGCAGGTGGAGAAGCGCGACGGGAGGATCTGGGGGTGGGAAGGCGACGGCGGCCTTGCCGCCTTCTATTTCCTGGACAAGACGATCCAGGCGACCCTCTGCGGAATGGAAATCGTGCACGAATTGTTCGTGTACAACCTCATGGGCCGCACGCTGCCCGAGCCTGTCCGCGCGCGGCTTGCCGTGCACGCCGGCCCCTGTCGATTTCTCATGTCGGCAAGGGAGGCCTCGGGAGACACGATCCGTCGCGCGGAGCTCCTGGAGTCCCGCTACACGCATCCCGGGTGCCTCACCGTCTCCCCGGGCGTGTACACGGACCTGGGCAGCAAGCTCGCCCCGCTGTTCGCTTCCGTGCCGGGGCCCGAGAACAGCACCGTGTACCGGTATGCGCTGGAATGGTCCTGAAATGAGGGCAGTCGTCTTCACCGATGCTCCTCGGAAAGCGCGGAAGCTGCCATTCCTCTCGGCGCGGGGCGCCGGGGACCTGAAGTTCCGGCCGTTTGCGGAGCTGAAGAAGGCCCTTCCGTCGCTGGAGATGGAATCGCTGGTCTACCTGGACGTGCAGGGACTCGGGGAGAAGGGGCGGGGACGCCTTCTTGCCGTCATCGCCGCCAACCCCCGCGTTCGATTCTGTCTCCTGGATCCCGCGGGTGAAGTCGGGGATGTGGCCCCGTTCTTTCACGCCGGGGCCGTGGACTACATCGGCAAGAGGATGGCATCGACGAAGGTGTCCTCGAAGCGCCGCAGCGCGCCACTGGACTATGCGCGGCGCATCGGTGTCGGGGTAGAAACCTCGACCCGCCCCGTCGTGCCGCTGGACGAGCAGGCGGCGGCCGGCGACGGGTGGTCGGAAATTCAGCCGGGGCACGAGCACGCATTCGCCTTCCTCTTCATCGAGGTGGACGACGCGGAAGAGCTGAAAAAGCGCCATGAGCCCGAGAACCTCGCCGCCGCCATGGCGACCTTCCGGATGTTCGTCGAACGAATCGTCTCCCCGTACGGCGGACGCCTGTGGATGTGGTCGCGGTTCGGCGGGCTCGCGCTCTTCCCGCTTCATGAGCCAACCCCTTCCGCTCCGCTCTGTGGCCTGCGGATCCTGCTGTCGAGCATCTTCTACGACGTCGAGGAGTCGCTGCTCCCCGGCCGCCTGTCCTTCCGGATGGCACTTTCGGTCGGGAGCACCGTCTACCATGACGGGGATACCGGGAAGATCGTCTCAGAAGCGGTCAACTCGATCTTTCACCTCGGGCGGCGGTTCACGGGGCCGGGTCAGTTCCATGTCACCGCGGATGCGCATGAGCTGGTGCCGCCGCAGCTTCGGGGCTTCTTCCGCCCCTCGGGGACCTACGAAGGCCGGCGAATCTATCGCATGCTGCAGCCCGCGCCCACGGCGGGCACGCTCCAGGCCAGCGGCGCATGGGCGGACTGAGAGGGGCCCGCGGCCTGCGCCGGCGATTCGCGCTGCTCGTTCTTCTCTGCTTCTGCCTCGTTCTCGTGGGAGGCTTTTTTTTTACCCGGTCCCTCCTCGCGCCGGATACGGGCCTCATCCGCTATGACCCCGAGGTCCTGGTCCGGGGGGACGAGGTCCTGTATTTCCCGAGTGCGCCGTTCACCGCGCCCCTGGCGGCGGGCCTGCTTCCCGAACGGGACCGCATCCTCGCTCTGAACGGACAGGGCATTTCGAACACGAGGGACCTCGTGCGCGCCGCACTGGGCGTGCGGGGCTTTGCCGCGTACACCCTGAAGGTCCAGCGCGACGCCGCGCAGGTGCTCACGCTGCAGGTGATGCCGTACTTCCGTCCCGCGAGGCTGGACTGGATCTTCGAGCTCGTCTTCTGCCTCATGCTGGCAGTCGCGGCTTTCACGCTCTGCCGGAGGCTGCCGCACGAGACTTCCACGATTCCCCTCGCCCTCTCCGTGCTTCTCTCCCTCGTGTTCACCTGCATCATGCCGTTCTCCTATGAAAGCCTCCCGGCCAATGTGCTGGCAAACGCGGGGAACATCTCATCGTGGCTGCTCGTCATATTCGCGATGTATTTTCCGTGGCGAAGGGGGCCGCGCGTGGCCCGAGTCCTTGTCGTTGCCGCAGTCATCGTGCTGTACGCCGCGTTCTGCCTCCTGCGTGCCTGGCTCTTCGCTCGATGGATGGCCAACGGCGCGGAGAGCCTGCTCTCCGCATACCGGCGGCTCGGCCAGCTCGTCATCCTCTCCGATGGT
>JBKQPS010000043.1:0-11154 GCA_052144915.1 Spirochaetia bacterium
GTCGGCATAGCTTCTGCTATGCCGCAAGCGGCATAGCCGAAGGCAAACTTATCGGAAGTGCCTTCATCGACTCGGCCATCGACCGGCTCGCTTCTGCAGAGGCAAGGTAATCCTACTACCCTCGCGCATGACCACAACCGTCGCGTTCCTTCCTCCTGAAGCAAACTCCTGGGGATCACTCGCAAAACCGATGTGGCCGCCGGGGAACGCGATTAGCGACGTGCCCAGACGTTCGGAAAGCGCAGTGGCCCTCCGGTGCGGAAATTCGCCCTTGGAAGTAGCGCCTGCTGCGATAACAACCCGCATCGAGGAGTTCCGGAGAGCTTCTACATCCGGCCGGTACAGCACCACCGGATGCACGGTCCTTAGTTTCTTCTGGAGTAGGGCACCTGCACCGTTCCCGCGGCTTTCTGTTTTGCTTTTTCGCCCCGTCGATCATATCTCTGCGTCGTGGTCACTCGTGAATGTTCCGTAGAAGGTCGGTCACAAACGACCTTTTTCAATCATGCGGGGGAGATTTTTCACTCCCGCCTTCGCCGCACACCGCTTCAGCGTCACCGCCACCGCCTCATCGCTCATGCCCGCACCCGCGTTGAGCTCACCACCTTTGCGCGCAGACCACAGAAGCGCCCCAGGTGATTCGCCCCGCACCGCGATGTATGATCTACTTGCTCATAGACGGTGCGGCTCAGCGCGTCAGGTGGCGGTACTTGATGCGGTGCGGCTCGACCGCCGCGTCTCCCAGGCGCGCACGCTTGTCTTCCTCGTAGTCGGAAAAATTCCCCTCGTGCCAGTACGCTGAGCTTTCCCCCTCGAAGGCGAGGATGTGCGTGGCCACACGGTCGAGGAACCACCGGTCGTGGCTGATCACCAGCACGCAGCCGGCGAAGCCGAGTATTCCCTCCTCCAGCGCGCGCAGCGTGTTGACGTCCAGGTCGTTCGTCGGCTCGTCGAGGAGGAGCACGTTCGCTCCTTCCTTCAGCATCAGCGCCAGGTGGACGCGGTTGCGTTCTCCGCCGGAGAGCATCCCCACCTTCTTCTGCTGGTCGGAGCCGCTGAAGGCATAGCGGGCGATGTAGGACCGGGAGTTCACCTCGTGCCGGCCCAGCCGGATGAGGTCCTGGCCGTCAGAGACCAGCTCCCAGACCGATTTCTCGGGAACGAGCTTCTCACGGAGCTGGTCGACGAACGTGAGCTTGACCGTTTCCCCGATCCGAAGCGCGCCGGCGTCGGGCGAGTCCTGGCCGGTGATGATCCGAAACAGGGTGGTCTTTCCCGCGCCGTTGGGACCGATGATGCCCACCGTCGCGCCCGCCGGCACCGAGAAGCTCAGGTCGTCGAACAGGATGTTGTCGTCGTACGCCTTGCGCAGGCTCTTCGCCTCGATGATGAGATCTCCGAGCCGCGGCCCCGCGGGGATGTAGATCTGCAGGTCCTGCTCCCGCCGGCCGGCATCCTCGGCGAGCATGGACTCGTACGAGGCAAGACGGGCCTTGTTCTTGACCTGCCGGGCCCGCGGGGTTTCGCGGATCCACTCCAGCTCCCGCTGCAGGGTCCGCTGACGGTCGGACTCCTGCTTTTCCTCCCGCCGGAGGCGCTCCCTTTTCTGCTCGAGCCAGCCGGAGTAGTTGCCCTTCCATGGAATGCCTTCTCCCCGGTCCAGCTCCAGGATCCACCCGGCCACGTTGTCCAGGAAATACCTGTCGTGCGTCACCGCGATCACCGTGCCTTCGTACTGCACGAGGTGATGCTCGAGCCACGCGACGGTTTCCGCGTCGAGATGGTTGGTCGGCTCGTCCAGGAGGAGGATATCAGGCTTCCTCAACAGCAGCCGGCAGAGCGCCACGCGCCGCTTTTCCCCGCCCGAGAGCACGCCGATCTTCAGCTCCGGCGGGGGGCACCGCAGCGCGTCCATGGCCATCTCCAGCCTGCTGTCCAGGTCCCAGCCGCCCTGGGCGTCCAGCTTCTCCTGGACCGTCCCCTGCCGCTCGAGAAGCGCGTTCATCGCCTCATCGTCCATGGGCTCGCTGAACTTCGCGTTGATCTGCTCGAACTCCCGCAGCAGCGCCACGACCTCCTGCACCCCGTCCTCCACGACGTCCCGGACGGTTGCCTCCTGCGGAAGCTGCGGCTCCTGTTCGAGGTAGCCCACCGTGTACCCCGGGCTGAGGATCACCTCTCCCCGGAACTCTTTTTCCACGCCGGCCATGATCCGCAGGAGCGTGCTCTTGCCCGACCCGTTCAGCCCGATGACCCCGATCTTTGCGCCGTAGAAATACGAAAGGGAGATGTCCTTGATGACAGTCTTCTGATCGTAGCTCTTGCTGACGCCCACCATCGAATAGATGATCTTGCTGGGCTCCTGGTCACGCGCCACTACGACGTCGCCTTGGCCATGATCGGAGTCGTGTTCACGCTGTCCCGCCCGGCCAGCCGCGGCGGGCGCCGCTCGAGGGCCGCCATGCCGATCTCGACGTCCTCGCGCGCCTCCGGGGCGCTCAGGCACCCCACCGTCACCATGTCGCGCTCGCGGATCGTGGCGAAGGCGAACGTCAGGCCGACGAACGGGCTCACCCTGCCCGCGGCCATCGGCTTGATCGTCATCACGGGCTTGCGCGCGTTCCAGATGATCGCGTGCACGTACTCGATTTCGACCTGCATGAGGAACCCGGCGCAGTTGTAGATCTGGACGTAGGTCTCCACGTCGTAGCCGTTGAGGTCTGAAAACACGACCAGCTCGGGCATGTGGGCCGAGAGGCCAGGGATCATGCCGTGGTCCCGTATCATGGAGAGGTAATCGGGCAGCCGGGGGATCGCGCGCGAGTTCTTCAGCACCAGCTGCTCCACCGACGAATGATGCGGGAGACAGAAAGTGGCGCCGTTGCGGGCGCTGTCGGCGATGACTGCCTCGGCCTCCCGGCGGGCCGCCGGGGAGTCGTCGACGTTGATCACGGGCGTGTCCACCCGGATGATCCGCTTTCCCGTCGCGTCTTCCGTGCGCTTCATCGCGTCCAGGACGGCCGCGCGCCCGCGCATCTCCACCATGATCGTGTCGACGCCGGATTCGAGAAAGGCTTCCAGGATTTCAGCGATCGCCTCGGGGCTGCAATTGCGTTTCCTGATGCCCTCATCCGCGGCGGCGCTGGTGTGACTGTACCCCAATATCCAGTTCGTCCCGATGACCATGCGGGAGAGGGACACTCCGGCGACCGTGGTGCGGGGGAACGGGTTACTCATTCAGGTGCACCTCGAACAGGGAAAGTAGCACGGGTCATGGTCCCTGTTCCAGCGGCGGGTGGAACAAGGAGCGCACACCGTGGAACGAATCTCCGCGGTCGTGAATGCAAATGGCCGCCGGGCATCGGTATGCGGCATCCTCGGAGGCAATTTCGGCCCTTGTGCCTGGCACGGGACTTGCAGGTCACTACCAGAGGCATCTGACATGAAGACCAGGAACCGATTGAGAACGGCGGCAAGGCGGAAGGCCGTGTTCGGTGAACCCCACGTCGTCGTGGTGGAGGAGCCCGGGCAGCTCGTCGCCATTGTGGAAGACGAGGTCCGCGGCGTGACCCGCATCCCGATAGGGACCGTCGACCTGCAGAGACCCTTCTTTCCCTGACCGCGCGGTCGGTCTATACTCCCGTTCCGGAATGGAAGGAGTCCGGATTGTCGGTGTTTCTGGCGGATCGGGATCCGGGAAGACGACCATCGTCTCCCGCATCGCGGAGGTCGTGAGGGAGTATGCCCTCGTTCCCCAGGACAACTATTACCGCTCCGCGGAGCACGTGACCAACCAGACCATCACCGGATTCAACTTCGATCACCCCGACGCCTTCGACAGCGATCTCCTCCTCGAGCAATTGCAGCGCCTGAAAGGCGGCGCTTCCATACGGATGCCCCAGTACGATTTCGTCCGCAACCGGCGGAAGAGCGAAACCGTTCTCGTGGAGCCGCGACGGCTGGTGATCCTGGAAGGGATCATGATCTACTTCGACAAGCGGATCCGCGACCTGGTCGACCTGAAACTGTACGTCGATACTCCCGACGATATCCGGTTCATCCGGCGGCTGCGCCGCGACATCACGGAGCGGGGCCGAACCGTGGACTCCGTCATCGAGCAGTACACCGAGCGCGTGCGGCCGGGCCACTACGAGTTCGTGGAGCCCACCAAGGCCTACGCCGACCTGGTCATTCCCGAGGGCGGCTTCAACGCGCGCGCCATGGAGGCACTGACGCCATTCCTTACGCAGATCGCCGGGTGAGCGCGCGGCGTTGACGACGCGGTTGACGCGAAAGCCGCATCCGGCTAGACTGCGCTCGTTCCGAATCCCCCACCGAATGGAGAAGAGCGTCGTATGGCCAAACTGACAGGCAAGGTCCTGATCGCGCAGGGGGGCGGCCCGACCGCCGTCATCAACCAGTCACTGGTCGGGGCCGTCCTGGAGTCACGGAAGTTTCCCGAGGTGACCCGTGTCTACGGAGCGACCAACGGCGTGCGAGGCATCGTCAACGAGGACTTCCTGGACCTTTCCCAGGAAACGACCCATAACCTCGAGCAGGTGGCGATGACGCCGTCGAGCGCCCTGCTGTCCACCCGCGACAAGCCCGACGACGCTTACTGCCGGGAGATCTTCAAGGTCTGCCAGGCGCACGACGTGCGCTACTTCTTCTACATCGGCGGCAACGACAGCGCCGACACGGTGCGCATCGTCAACAGCAACGCGGAAGGCGCCGGCTACGACATGCGCTGCATCCACATCCCCAAGACCGTGGACAACGACCTGGTCATCAATGACCACACACCGGGATTCGGGTCCGCCGCGCGGTACGTCGCGCAGGCCTTCATGGGCTACAACCTGGACAACCGTGCGCTGCCCGGCGTGTTCATCGGCGTGGTCATGGGGCGCAATGCGGGCTTCCTGACCGCCTCTGCTACGCTGGGACGCAAGTACGAGGACGACGGACCCCACCACGTCTATGTTCCCGAACGGCCTTTCTCCGAGGAGCAGTTCCTCGGTGACGTGAAAGCAACGATGGAAAAGAACGGCCGCTGCCTCGTGGCCGTGAGCGAGGGAGTCCTCGACAAGGACGGCAAGCCTTTCATGACGAAGCTGAGCGGCAGAAAGGAAGCCGATGCCCACGGCAACGTGCAGCTCTCCGGTTCCGGGGCCCTGGGGGACATGCTCTCCGACCTGGTGAAGGAGAAGCTGAAGATCAAGCGCGTGCGCGCGGACACACTGGGATACGCCCAGCGTTCCTACCTCGGCGTCGTCTCCGACGTGGATGCGCACGAGGCGCGCGAGGTCGGTGAAAAGGCCGCCCAGTTCGCTATCTGGCACGACCAGGACGGCTCCATCACGATCCAGCGCACGGGAAACTACTCCGTGGACTACCGCCTGGTGGCGCTGGAGGAGATCGCCGCGAAGACAAAGACGATGCCGAAGGAGTTCCTGACCCCGGCCGGCAATGACACTACCTGGGACTTCTACAATTACGGGCGGCCGCTGCTGGGTTCCGGATTCCCGAATGTCCACCGTATCCGCGCCCCGCGGGTGGCCCGGATACTGAAGACATGAATCGCGCGACTGCCCGCAAGGCCGACACCGCGGCCGTGGAGAACCCGCCAGGGATAGTTCGCACGACGATTGCGTACAACGACCACATCATGCTCTGCCACTTTTTCCTGAAGAAGGGGGCGCGTGTTCCCCTCCATGAGCACGCGGCCGCGCAGAACGGGTACCTGGTCAGCGGCCGGATGCGCATGCTCTGGGCGGATGGCCGCGACGTCTCGGCAGAGCCGGGCACGGGGTGGTGCTTCCTGCCGAACGAGCGCCACGGGGCCGAGGTTCTCGAGGACAGCGAGGCGATCGAGTGCTTCACCCCCGCGCGGCCGGAGTACCTTCCTTAACTGACGGTCTTTTGACTACAATCGCCGCGGTGTGAAGCTCCGGGCCCGTCTCCTTTTCATCTCGATCAGCGCGCTCCTGGTCCCCGTTCTCGTGGCCATCGCCGTCGCCGCCGCGATCGTGGTGGAAAGCAGCGGCAGGTCCCAGGAGGCGCGGTTCCGCTCGACCCTGGACTTGATCCGCAAGGACATCACCGACACCGAGCAGCGGTACCGAACGAGCATCGCCCGCCTTGCCCAGTCGGAGACCCTCCAGGACAAGCTGTACGTGTACAACAAGTACTGGGGCTATTTCAGCAAGGACACGCTGGACAGCGACATCACGGTGCTCCGCGACGAGCTGGAAAACAATCTCCTGAGCGAGGCCCTCGACTCCATCGCCGTGTACCGAACCGAGGGCGACCAGTACTCCTCCGTCGTGGTGGTCGGCAATTCCACCTACATCCACGTGAGCGTGCCGCGCGATGCGCCAGCCCGCCTGGCCGGGCAGGCAGAATACGCCCAGACGGCCGACGGCATCTACGCCACCTTCTATATCCCCGTCTTTCGCAATGGGGAAGTAATCGGCCTGCTGGCGATGCAGAAAGCCTTCAATCGCGGGTACCTCGAGGGGCTTTCTCTGCGGTTCAACATCGGGATCGCGCTGTACGCACAGGGGCTGTATCGCTATTCGTCGCTTCCCGGCATCGACGCCGCGGGTGTGCTCTGGGGCCGTGCGCACCCGATGACGGGCAGCCCCTTCTCCGGCTCCTACCCGTTCAAGGGAAGGCTGTACAAGTACGTCGGGTCGTATTTTGAGATGGGTCCGCTCGCCAAGGGATTCCTCTTCGCCGGCGGAGCCTCCTCCATCACCGCCGCGGACTGGGCGCGAAACTTCACCCAGCTTTCGATCATTCCCCTCATCTGCGTGGCGGTGGCAACCGCGCTGTTCATCTTCTGGGGAAGCCAGGTGATCCTCGCCATCCGCCTGCTCATGGCCGCCTCGGTTGCCGTGGGCCGGGGAGACTACCGGGTGCGGCTGCCGGTCGAACGGCGCGACGAGTTCGGTGAGCTCTACCGCGGCTTCACCCGCATGGCCGAGCAGCTGCAGGAGAACCTCGTGCGGCTGGAGGAAAGCAAGCGCATGCTGGTGACCAGCGAGAAGATGGCGGCCCTGGGCCGCTTCTCCGCCGGGGTTGCCCACGAGATCAACAACCCGCTGGGCATCGTCCTCAACCACGTCCAGCTCCTTCGCTCGGGCCGGTTGGAGGAGAGCGAGCGGGAGCCGTTCCTGGAGCGCATGGAGACGGAGATCAAGCGCATGAACAGGCTCCTGCGCAACCTCCTGGACCACGCGACCGACGAGGAGCTCGCGTTCAGCGACATGGCGCTGGAGCCGGTCGTGGCCGAGGTCGTGCAGCTGTTCACGCCGAAGATGCGCGTGAAAGGCGTGCAGGTCGAAGTCCAGCCGTTCCCCGCCCACGCCGTGGTGGAGGGCGACGCGGATGCGATCAAGCAGGTGTTCTTCAACCTGCTGTACAATGCCATCCATGCCATCCATCACGATCACGGGCGGGTCACCATCGGTGCCCGCGCGGACGCCGCCGGCTGGTGCGTCCACGTCACCGACAACGGCGTGGGCATGGACGAGGCCACACGGGCAGCGATCTTCCAGCCCTTCGTCACCCGCAAGCAGGGATACGGGACGGGGCTGGGGCTCGCGCTGAGCCAGACGATCATGAAGCAGCACGGCGGCAGCATTGCCGTCACGGGTCAGCTGGACATCGGCACCACGGTGACACTCTGGTTCCCCCGCAAGGAGGAGACATGAGGAACCGCAGTGATTTCTCGATCCTCATCGTCGACGACGAGGAAGGCATGCGGCTGGGACTGGACAAGGCGCTCTCCCTCGAGGGATACCGCGTGGAAAGTGTCGCCACCGGCGCGGAAGCCCGGCGCAGGGCCCGGGGAGAGCAGTTCGACTGCGCCTTCGTCGATCTGAAGCTTCCCGACCTGAACGGCACCGATCTGCTGGCCGACCTGCGGGAGGGGGGCACCGCGGTGGTGATCATCACGGCGTTCGCCAGCGTGGACACCGCGGTGCGGGCGATGAAGCTGGGGGCCGTCGACTATCTGCAAAAGCCCTTCGACAACCAGGACATCGTGGCCTTGGCGGACCGGCTCTGCCTGGGCGTGCACGGCGATGCGCACGCCGACGTGGAGCCTTTTCCGGGGGAAGGCTTCGTGGCGGCGAGCCCCGCCATGAAGCATATCGTGGCGACGCTCCGCAAGGTGATGGATTCCGAGATCCCGCTTCTCCTCCAGGGAGAGAGCGGCACCGGCAAGGAGATGATCGCCCGGTTCGTCCATCAGAAGAGCACGCGCGCGGGCCGGCCGCTCGTGGGCATCAACTGCGCGGCCATCCCACCGGAGCTGCTGGAGAGCGAGCTTTTCGGGCACGAGAAAGGGTCTTTCACCGGCGCGCACGCGACCGTTTCGGGCAAGTTCGAGGCGGCCGGCACCGGGACGATTTTCCTCGACGAGATCGGCGACATGAGCCAGCACCTCCAGACCAAGCTCCTGCGGGCGCTGGAGGAGAGGTCGTTCGAGCCCGTGGGGTCGACCCGTTCCATTCCCCTGGCCGCACGGATCATCGCATCCACGAACAGCGACCTCGCGGCCCTGATCCGGGAGAAACGATTCCGCCTGGACCTCTACTACCGGCTGAAGGGTGTCTCGGTCACGATTCCCCCGCTTCGCGACCGTCGAGAGGACATCGAGCCCCTGCTCTCCATTTTCCTGGACTCGTTCCGACGCCGCTACAACAAACCGGGCGTCGAGATCTCGCGGGAAGCCGTGCGTTTTCTCCGCACCTACCCGTGGCCGGGGAACGTGCGCGAGCTGAAGAACGCCGTAGAGTCGGCGGTGCTTCTCTCCGAGCAGAACAGGCCCCTTCTCCCCCAGGATTTCCTCCTCGAGGGGCCCGGCGAGGCGGCGCTTCCCGAGCTGTGGAAACAGGAGAGAGAGGCGATCCTCGAGGTGCTGAAGCGGACGGGGTTCAATCGTTCCGTTGCCTCCCGTGAGCTGGGCATGAGCCGCAAGACCCTGTACAACAAGATGAAGCGCTATTCCATCAAGTGAGCTGCGCTTACCAGGAGGGCGCGCACGTTTACACAGAATTACCCAAATCGTGTAAGAGGCATTCCCGGCGGCGATCGGCGCAACCGACCCAATCACGAGCGTTCACCCAAGCCATTACGCCAAAAGTAATTAAATAAAACCGAAACGATCGTGTCTTTGGCCCGCATCCTGCATGACATTCCACGCGTTGGCAAGGAAAATGCGAAGCAACAAGTCCCCGTTTTTCCTCGTTTCGGTCCTCGTGCTCGCTGTTGCCTCAACATCCTGCCACGGCGGGGGCAACCGTGAGACCGCCGCGCCTCCTACCCCGGCCCGCCCGCTCACGTTCGTGATAGTTCCGAAAGGGGTGCATCCCTACTTTGAACCGGTCTACCGCGGTTTCGAGGCGGCGGCGAAAAAATACGGAATCCTCGCGGAGATCGATGCGCCGCCCCGTTTCGACGTGGCGCTCCAGGTGAAGGTGATTGAGGACCTGATCGCCCGGGGCGTGAGCGGGATCGCGATCTCCGCAAATGACGACCAGGGCCTGGTGGCCGTCATCCACGAAGCCGCCCAGGCGGGCATCAAGGTGATCACCGTGGACGCGCCCGCCCCTTCGAGCGAGGCGCTCACGTATATCGGCACGGACAACGAGAGCGCCGGTTACGAGGCGGGGAAGCGCATGGCGGCGGCGATGGGAGGGCAGGGTTCGATCGCCGTTCTGCAGGGCGGGATGGCGGCCACCAACCTGAACCTTCGCACCCGCGGGTTCATGCGCGCGCTCGCCGAATACGGGACCGGCATCACGGTGGTTGCCGTGGTGGACGAGGGCGGGGATTTCGCGATGTCGGTGAACAAGACCGAGGAGATTCTCGCCGAATACCCGAAGCTGGGCGCGATCTTCAGCGTCTCCGCCGAGGGGGCGCCCGCCGCGGCGGCGGTATTGAAGCGGCAGGGCAGGGCGGGGAAGGTCCGGGTCGCCGGCTTCGACGACCTGGGAGACACGCTGAAGGGAATCCGCGATGGATCGATCGTCTTCTGCGTCGTGCAGAACACCTACCGGATGGGGTGGTTGTCCGTGGAGCGGCTCAGGGACGTGGTGAACGGGCGGACCGTGCCCCGCGTGATCGATACCGGCGTGGTATTCGTGGACCGCCGCAACATCGACAGCTACCAGCGAAGCATGGAGGCGGACAATACCACGCAGCTCTAGGTATCCACAAGCCCCGTTGGGGCTTTCGAATCTCTGCAAGGAGGTTTCGGTATGAAGCGCAGAATGCTTGCGATCGCAGGCGTCGTGCTGGCACTGGCGATGGTCGCGACGGTAGCCACCGCACAGACCAAGGGATGGGCCTCACAGGTCCACATCGTCTTCTTCCCCGGCGGGTCCCCGGGCGGCCCCTTCGAAACCGTCGTGTACAACGGCGCGAAGCAGGCTGAGAATGACCTCGGATGCAAGGTCGACTATGTCTGGTCTGACTGGGACGTGTCGAAGATGCTTCAGCAGTTCCGTGAGGCAGAAGCTTCACGCCCGGACGCGATCTGCATCATGGGTCACCCCGGCGACGAGGCCTTCGGTCCGCTCATCGCGGACGCGGAGAAGAAGGGGATCATCGTCACCAGCGGGAACACCTCGCTGGACAAGACCGAGGCAATGTATTCGCCCAAGGGCTTCGGGTACGTGGGTGCGGAGCTCTACCGGGCGGGTCACGACCTGGGAAACGAGTCGGTCAAGAGGTTTGGACTCAAGAGCGGTGACCGGGTCATGGTGTGGGGCCTGCTTTCCCAGCCGGGGCGCGGGCAGAGGACCAAGGGCATCGTGGACGCATTCAAGGAAGCCGGAATGACGGTGGACTACCTGGAAATCGACAACGCGACCAACGGCGACGCCCCTGCGGGCGCCCCGACGTTTGCCGGGTATGTCTCGTCCCACCCGGATGTGAAGGCGGTCGTCTTCGACCACGGCAACCTCACGTCCATCACGGAAAACCTGATGAAGGCAGCCGGCAAGAAGCCCGGCGATATCAAAGCTGCCGGATTCGACATCTCCCACGGCTCCATCGCCGCGATCAAGAGCGGGTATCTCGGCCTCGTGATCGACCAGCAGGAATGGCTGCAGGGATACCTGCCCATCTTGCAGGTCTGCCTCG
>JBKQPS010000044.1:0-7225 GCA_052144915.1 Spirochaetia bacterium
CGCGACGATAAGGTAGTGGGCACTCGTACCGACATAAGGATAATCGTTCTTTGTGAGGTACCAGTAATGCCCGAAAAGCTCTACGGGCTGAAGATGGTGGGCCTGGACATATTCTGGACAGAAAATGCAGATGCCGGCCGCCTCAAGTTCCTGCATACGGAGCCGCTGGTCGTGGCTTCTTGCGGCCGGTAAGCAGTAGAGGCGATCAGAGTGATCGTTCATAGACTTGGAAGACGAACTAGGAGCTCCTGGACAACGGCGAGGTGGCCGGTGGAGCTGATCGGCAGGAACTCGGTGAGACCCTCCACGAGCCCGAGGAGCGCGCCGCGGCGAACGCTCATGGTTGCGCGTGTCGGTTCCAGCGGGAGCAGCGGTCCGCCGCCGGCCCGGAAGCTCGGGCCGGCGCTGTCAGAAGCGGCGGCCTGCGCGCCGACCGGGCCGGCAAGGATGCAGGCGATCGCCAGGACGTGGAGGAACGGGATTCTGCTCATCGCGAGGGAACATAGCACGGCACCATTACGCGTTGCCACGCCTCCCCCTGATGCCTTCGGACACGCCTTCGGACCTCGATTGACGGGGCCGGATCGCGGTGCTACCGTTGAGGATTACCACAATCAGCCCAGGGCGCAGGGAAGGACTACCATGTCGATCAAGGCAGAAGAAGTCAGGCGTGAGGTCGCGGAACCTCCCGCCAGGGATGCCGTCGCCGCCGCGGATAGTCCCGTCGCCGCGGCGCAGGTCCGCAAGATCCGCATTCGCGTCAACGGCCTGTGGCGGGTTTTCCCGCTCGGAGACGACCTGTCCGAATCCACGACGCTCGCCTATCTCCTGCGGGAAAAGCTCGGTTTCACCGGGCTGAAGGTGTCCTGCGACGAGGGGGCCTGCGGTGCATGCACCGTGATCCGGGACGGCAAGGCAGTCCTCTCGTGCATGGTGCTCGCCGTGGAGGCCGACGGCCACGATATCCTGACGATCGAGGGATTGCCCGCGGATGACCCTGTCATCGAGGCCTTCGCGGAACAGTCCGCACCGGGGTATGGCACGGCTCTGCAGTGCGGCTACTGCACGCCCGGTTTCGTCATGACCGCACGCGCGCTGCTCAACGAGAACCCGCGCCCCACCCTTGCCGAGGTAAAAGACGCCCTGTCGGGCAATATCTGCCGCTGCGGCTGTTACGCGGGGATCGCCCAGGCCGTGCTCCACGCATCCGCGAAGATCGCGGCCAGAGGGAGCCACGCATGAGTGGGAAGTTCACGCAGCGCGTTGCGCGCAGGTTCGTGGGCGGGTATCGGCCGAAGATCGACGGCGCGGAGAAGGCGCGCGGAAAGGCGCAGTACGCGGACGATCTCACGATCAGGATCCGTTTTCCAGATCTCCTGCACGCAAAAGTCATGCGCAGCCCGCATCCGCACGCGCGCATCAGGGGATTCGACATGAGCAGGGCCGAGGCGCTGCCCGGCGTGGCGGGAATCATCACCTTCAAGGACCCTGAAGTCGCCTCGCTCAAGATGACAAACGCCGGATGGACGGACGGCGTCGACACTGTTCCCTACGATCGCATGATGTTCCAGTTTCGCGACAGGCGCGTCCTGGGGGAGCACGCCTGCTGGGTGGGCGACGAGGTGGGTTTCGTCGTGGCCGCGGAAAGCGAGGAGATCGCCGACGAAGCCCTGCGGCTCATCGACGTCGATTGGGAGGTGCTGCCGTTCGTCCTGGACCCGATCGCGGCAATGAAACCGGACGCGCCCCTTGTCCACCCGGTCCTTCGCGCGAGCAACGTGCTGCCTCCGGATCCGACAGGCGGCGATGATGTCTTCGTGGACAAGGGAGATGTCGAAGCGGATTTCGCCCGCGCCGACGTCGTCGTCGAAGGAACCTCGGTCCATCACAACGCCACGCAGGGTTCGATGGACAACTGGTGCTGCCTCGTTGAATGGAAGACCGACCAGGTGACAGTGTGGTCCAATTCCTACGCCGCCGACCAGCTGCGCATGCATATCTCCGAGATGCTCGAACTGCCGCTCCACAAGGTGCGCGCGATATCCTCCTACGTCGGCGGCCAGTTCGGGCGGTGCGACACCGGCGACCAACCCTTCTTTCTCTTCACTGCCTTGCTCGCCAGGAAAACCGGTCGGCCCGTCAAGTTCCGGCACAGCCGTCGGGAGAGCTTCCATGACTCGCGGCAGCCGGCGATCTATACCTGCAAGGCGGGGGCAAAGAAAAACGGAACGATCACCTCCATGTCTTTCACATCGATCGGAAACGCCGGGGCATATGCCGACCACACGATGTTCGCGCTGAAGTACGTGCCCAAAGAGCTGGTGGAAGCGACGCTGGCGCATATTCCCAACCTGCGGATGGAATCCTACGGTGTGTACACCAATGGCCTCCCCGGATGCATGATGCGCGGGGTGGGCAACTCGCAGTTCAATCTCATCCTGGGGCACGTGGTCGACCTGCTGGCGGAAAAGCTGGACATGGACCCGATCGACGTCTGCCTCAGGAACTTCGCGCACGAATGGGAGAGCCTGCCCAGCAGGAGCCTCGAGGCGGTTCTCCGGGAAGGCGCGCGGCGGATCGGCTGGAAAGAAAAGCGTCATCTCCCCGGCAAGGGGGAGTCGCCCGACGGCGTCAGGAAAAGAGGAGTCGGCTTCTCGTGCCATCCCGCATGGCACGCCGAGTGGCAGGAAAAGCGCCGCGGGCAGGTGCAGGTATCCATCACCCTCAATCCGGACTGCACGGTCCTGTTGAACGCTCCCTCGATCGAGATCGGGGGCGGCTCCAACACGTGCAACGTGCTGGGCTGCGCGGAGGCGCTGGGCTTCCTCGGGGTGAGCGTCGAGGACATTCACTGGAGCAGCCTGGTCGACACGAACAACGGGCTCAAGGACTGCGTGCAGACCGACAGCGCGGTTTCCTACCTCCAGTCGGAAGTGATGGTCTGCGCGGCGAAAGAGCTGAAGGAAAGGGTGCGCGGAATTGCCGCGCGGCGCCTGAAGCTTCCGCCGGATGACATCGACATCGTGGACGGAAGGATCGTCAGCCCCGCCCAGCCCGGGCTGCGCATGACGGTGAAGGAGCTGCTCCACGCAGGGGACATGGCGCCCATTACCGTATCCACGAGCAGGGCCCCGGATGAAAAGCTGACCGGCGTTCCATTTTTCGCCAATTTCGCCGAGGTGGAAGTGGACACGAGCACGGGAAAAGTCGCGGTTCTCAAGCTCGTCGTCATCAACGACTGCGGCACGGTGATGTACGCATCAGGAGCCGAGTCCCAGCAGATCGGCGGCCAGTGCCAGGGCATGGGCGAAGCGCTGACCGAGGAGATCATCTACGACAAGGCGACCGGGATTCCTCTCAATTTCAACTGGATCGACTACACCATACCGACCATGGCGGACATGCCGGAAATCGACCCCGTGCTCCTCGAAGTGTGGAAAGGCAGCGGCGAGTATGGCGCCTGCGGCATCGGGGAGGGGACGCTGACCTGCACGCCCCGGGCGATCCTCAACGCGGTCTACAACGCGATCGGGGTCAGGGTGAACGACATTCCGATCAAGCCGGAGAAGATCCTCCGGTCCCTCGGAAAGGATTGAGGGGACAGCCATGGGTTTGCGCAAGTTCGATCACGTCACGGCAAAGTCCCTGGACGAGGCGGTCGCCCTGGTCGGTTCCCGCCGCAAGAGCGCCGTCGTGATTGCCGGGGGCACGGATCTCCTGGGAATTCTCAAGGACGAGGTCCATCCGGTCTATCCCCGGGTTCTCGTCGACCTCAAGGCCATTGCCGGGCTGGACTTCATCCGTAAAGAGGAAGGCGGCGTGACGATCGGAGCACTCACGCTCCTGTCGGAGATCGCGGAGAACCCGGTGATCCGCGGCACCCTGCCCCTTCTTGCGGAGGCCGCGCACGCGGTTGCCTCGCCGCAGCTGCGGAACATGGGAACCATCGGCGGCAATATCTGCCAGGAGCCCCGCTGCTGGTATTACCGCAATCCGAAGAACGCCTTCCACTGCCTGCGCAAGGGCGGCGAAAAGTGCAACGCCATGACGGGGGAGAATCGCTTCCACTCGATCTTCGGATCCATGCGCGTGGGCACCCCAGGGTGCTGCGCGAGCTGTCCCGACTCCGTCGACGTTCCCCGTTATATGGAAAGGATTCGGGCCGGAGAGATCGGGGAGGCCGCCCGGATCATATTGGAGAACAATCCGATGCCGGCGATCACCGGCCGCGTGTGCCCCCATTTCTGCGAGCAGGGCTGCAACCGAGGGGAGCAGGACAGCGCCGTTTCGGTGCGCTCCGTGGAGCGGCGGGTCGGCGACTACATACTAGAAAGTGCCGAAGAGCTGGTCGGTCCGCCCGTGAAGGAGAACGGCCGCAGGGTGGCGATCATCGGCGGCGGTCCCGCCGGGCTCACCTGTGGACACTTTCTGCGCCGCAGGGGCTACGAGGTCGAAGTCTTCGACGCGCAGCCCAGGCTCGGCGGCATGCTCCGCTACGGCATTCCCGATTTCCGCCTGTCCCCGGGGGTCCTGGACAGGCAGATCGCGTTCCTCCTTTCCTCCGGGATCCGCGTGAAGACCGGGCAGAGACTCGGAAAGGACTTCACGCTGGACGGGTTGAAGCGCGATGGATTTGAAGCGATTTTCCTCGCGATGGGCTCCTGGGTCCCCCGGAGCATGGGCGTGGAAAACGAGCGCCATGCGAACATCCTCCCCGGTATCGCTTTCCTCGAAGGAGTGAAGTGGAACGGCCCGCCGAGGTTGAGCGGCACCGTGGCAGTTGTCGGAGGCGGAAACACGGCCATCGACGCCGCACGGACTGCCCTCCGCTGCGGAGCGGCCAGGGTGGTTCTCCTGTACCGCAGAACGCGGGCCGAAATGCCGGCGGAAGCCGAGGAGATCGAAGACGCCCTCGAAGAAGGAGTGCAGATCACGCCCCTCGTCGCTCCCCGCAAAGCCGTCATCGAGAGCGGCAGGCTGATCGGCCTCGAGTGCGTCGGAATGAAGCTCGGAAAGCCGGACGAATCGGGACGCCCGCGGCCCGAGGAGATCGCGGGGAGCGGGTCTCTCTTCAGGGCGGATTGGGTCATTGCGGCCATTGGGCAGGACCAGAACCTGCGGGGCCTGGAGAACACGTCGGTCGGATCCATCAGGCTCACGCGGTCAAACGGCGTGGAGGCGGATCCGGAAAGCTTCCAGACGAGCGCGCCGGGAGTCTTCGCGGGCGGCGACGTCGTCACCGGACCGGCGACCGTCGTGGAGGCCATCGCGGCGGGCCGCACGGCCGCGCGGGCGATCGACGGGTATCTGTCCCCTGACGCCCCCGGGGCAGGGAACGGTCACGACCATGATCGCGAGAGACTCCGCGGGATCAACGCGGACGCGCTGAAGAGCTCCGAACGGGCGCGCGTGCGGGAATCGGCGCCCTCCGGGCGCTGCCTGGATGAGGAGGACACCGCGACCCTCGATGAAGGCGCGGCACGGATGGAGGCCCACCGCTGCCTGGATTGCAGCTGCGTCGCCGTGAACGCCTCTGATCTCGCCCCCGCCCTGGTTGCCCTGGGGTCCACGATACGGACGACCAGGAGGTCCATCGCCGCGGAGGATTTCTTCACCGTCCGACCGATGAGCACGACGGTGCTCGACGTCGATGAGCTGGTAACCGAGATCTCCGTGCCGGTGCCCGCGGCGGGGTCCCGATTCGCCTTCCACAAGTTCCGGATACGGAACTCCATCGACTTTCCCATCGTCAGCGTCGCCTCGGTCCTGACCTTCGAAGGCGCGGTGATCCGGGGGGCGCGGATCGTCCTCGGGGCGGTCGCGCCGGTTCCCCTGCGCGCCGTGAACGTCGAGGAGTTCCTGGTCGGAAGAACGGCGGACGAAGAGACGGCTGAGCAGGCGGGGATGATTGCGTGCCGCCAGGCCTTTCCGCTGTCGAAGAACAGCTACAAGATTCAGATAATGAAGGGGCTCATCCGGAAAGCGATCGTGGCGGAAATGGGATCGTGATTTCCCGGAGATCGCTTTACTTCGTGTCCGGTCGGCTGTAGACTGACGGGTGGCCCCGGGGACACCGGGGCAGCACTCAAGGAGGCACCATGAAGAAAGCAGCAATCGTTCTGGTCATCATCCTCGTCGCCGGCGCGCTGGGCTTCGGCCAGGCCACCAGCACGAAAGACCTCGCGGCTCTCACCGCCGCCGCCCAGAAAGAAGGCCAGCTCACCGTCATCGCCCTTCCCCACGACTGGGTAAACTACGGTGAGATGATCCAGACTTTCACGGACAAGTACGGCATCACGATCAACGAGCTGAACCCCGACGGCTCCTCCGGCGAGGAGGTGGAGGCCATTCGGGCGAACAAGGGCAACATGGGCCCGCAAGCGCCCGACGTCATCGACGTGGGCCTGTCCTTCGGCCCCTCGGCCAAGGCGGACGGACTCCTGGCCCCTTACAAGGTCCAGACGTGGTCCAGCATTCCGGAGGGCATCAAGGACAAGGACGGCTACTGGTACGGCGACTACTACGGGGCGCTGGCTTTCGAGGTCAACAGCGATATCGTCAAGACTCCGCCGCAGGACTGGGCGGACCTGCTGAAGCCCGAGTACAAGGGCAAGGTGGCCCTTGCCGGTGACCCGCGGCTGTCAGCGCAGGCCTACATGACGGTGCTGGCGGCATCGCTCTCGCAGGGAGGCAACATCACGGACATCGGCCCCGGGCTGCGGTTCTTCGACAAGCTGAACAAGGCGGGCAACTTCGTTCCGATCATCGCGGTGCCGGGCACGGTGGCCTCGGGGGAGACGCCGGTGACGGTGCGGTGGGATTACAACGCGCTGGCCAATCGGGACAAGAGCGCGGGCAACCCGAACATCTCGGTGATCATCCCGCGGTCGGGGGTGGTGGCGGGAGTATACGTGCAGGCCATCAGCGCCTTTGCTCCGCACCCCAACGCGGCGCGGCTGTGGATGGAGTACCTGTACTCCGACGCCGGGCAGATCATCTGGCTGAAGGGCTACGGGCACCCGGCGCGCTTCAATGACCTGGCCGCGCGCAAGGTCATCCCGCCGGACGTGGCGGCGAAGCTGCCGCCGGCCGCGGCGTACCTGAAGGCGGTGTTCCCGTCCCTGGAGCAGGAGGCGGCGATCAAGGCCGCCATAGCGTCGGACTGGGACAAGGTGGTCAACGTGCAGGTGATGAAAAAATAGATGCCCCGCAACAGGCAGGGAAC
>JBKQPS010000045.1:0-11447 GCA_052144915.1 Spirochaetia bacterium
GAAGGCTGCTTCACCGCCGGCACCGCGAAGGAAATCGTCCGCGTGCCGTCGCTTTCCACCCGGGAGCTCAACGATTTCCTGCTGTACCCGGATTCTCCGGAGAATCCGCTCGGCGCGGTCTTGCACCGGGCGCCGCCCGGGGACAGTCGGGCCCTCTATCGATTGTGCGACGCCCTCGTGGAGCGCGCCGCGGCAATGGCGGCTGTCACCCTTGGCGCGGTGGTCCTGAAGACCGGCAAAGGCCGGGACCCGCGCTACCCCGTCTGCATCACGGTGGACGGCACCACCTTCTGGCAGATGCGCACGTTCCGGGTGCGCGTGGAATCGTGGATGCGCCGACTCCTCTGGGGTGACCGCGCGCGCGCCTGGGAGATCGCCTCCGTGGACGATGCGCCCCTGCGGGGAGCCGCCATCGCCGCATTGACCAACTGATCCCGCGCGCATACGGTACAGATCCTGGAGGACAACCCACATGCAGGAACCTGATCGGGATTCGATCGCCCGGAGCTTCGACGAGGCAAAGACAAGATATGCGGCGTGGGGCGTGGACGCCGACAAGGCGCTGTCCACGCTGGCGTCGATCCCCCTTTCCCTGCACTGCTGGCAGGCCGACGACGTCGGAGGGTTCGAGAACTCCGCGGGGCTGACCGGCGGGGGCATCCAGGCCACCGGCAACTACCCGGGCAAGGCGCGCACCGCTGAGGAGCTCCGCGCCGACTACGAGAAGGCATTCTCCCTCATTCCCGGCCGGCACCGGGCGAATATTCACGCCAACTACGCCGAGACGGGCGGGCGCAAGGTGGATCGCGACGTTCTCTCCCCCGAGCACTTCTCCGCATGGATGGCCTGGGCGAAAAAGCTTGGCATCGGGCTGGATTTCAACGAAACCTACTACAGCCACCCCAAGGCGGAGTCCGGTTTCACCCTTTCCTCCCGGGACAAGGCCGTGCGTGACTTCTGGGTCAATCACTCCCTGCGCTGCCGGGAGATCGGGGAAGCCATGGGGAAGGAGACCGGCACGCCCTGCATCGTGAACCTCTGGATCCAGGACGGCTTCAAGGACCTGCCTGCCGACCGCCTGACGCCGCGCCGGTTCCTGAAGGAATCCCTGGACCGTATCTTCGAAAAGCGCCGGGACCCGCGGCACATCAAGGACTCGGTGGAAGGGAAGCTCTTCGGCATCGGCTCGGAGTCCTATGTCGTGGGATCGCACGAGTTCTACCTGGCCTACGCGCTTTCCCACGACATGATGCTCACCCTCGACATGGGGCACTTCCATCCGACGGAGTCGGTGGCCGACAAGATCTCCTCCGTCCTGCTTTTTTCCCGCGAGCTTCTCCTCCACGTGAGCCGGGGCGTGCGGTGGGACAGCGACCACGTCGTCCTCCTCGGCGACGAAGTGAAGGCGGTCGCCGCCGAGGTGGCGCGCGCCGGGGCCTGGGACAGGGTGCACGTGGCCACCGACTACTTCGACGCGAGCATCAACAGGGTGGCCGCGTGGGTGATCGGCGCGCGCGCGACGATGAAGGCGATCCTCCTGGCGCTGCTGGAGCCTTCGGAAATGCTGAAAAAGGAAGAAGCATCCGGGAACTACACCGCCCGGCTGGCGCTGATGGAGGAGGCGCGGGATCTCCCGTGTGCCGCGGTGTGGAACCGCTTCTGCGAGCAGCAGGGCGTGCCGTCCGGGGCGGCCTGGCTGGACCGCATCACCGAGTACGAGCGCTCCGTGCAATCGCGGCGGCGATAGTCGAAATCATGGACCTGACCGAGATCATCGACCTCTCCCGCCTGTACGGCAGGGGAAACGATTTCGTGATCGCCGGCGGAGGAAACACCTCCGTGAAGGACCGGGAGCGGATGGCCATCAAGGCCAGCGGGACCGCGCTGCGCGACATTGCAGAGGCGGGCTTCGTCGAGCTCTCCCGGCACGAAGTACGAGCCATCCTGGGCCGGGGCTACGCGCAAGATCCCCTGCAACGCGAAGCGGAGATCAAGGCGGACCTCATGCGGAGCCGCACCGCCCCGGACAGCGGCGGCCGTCCGTCCGTCGAAGCCTCGCTGCACGAGATGCTGGCGTGGCGCCTGGTGGTGCACACGCACCCGTACGCGGTCAATGCCCTCACCTGCAGCGCGCGTGCGGAGAAGACCGCCCGGGAGATCTTCGGCGACGAGGCGCTCTGGGTCCCCTACACGGACCCCGGCTACCTCCTGGCGAAGCTCATGGAGGAGAAGCTGAAGGCCTACCGGGAGACGCACCGCGGCGATCCCCGGATCGTGCTCATGCAGAATCACGGCCTGGTCGTGGGAGCCGAAACCGCGGCGGAGGTCCGCGCGCTCACCGACGCGGTGATGCGCAGGATCACCCGACGCTTCACCCGTCCCCTGCCGGTCGGCGAGCGTCCGGTGCCGGACGCCGCGGTGCGCCTCGTTCCAGCCCTGCGCATGCTGCTCGCGGAACCGGATGCGCCGAAGATCGCGGCGGTCCGCAATGGACCGCTGGCCGAACACTTCCTCCTGCCCGAAAACCGGGATTCGGTTCAGCTCCCCTTCATGCCGGACAACATCGTGTACTGCAAGTCGGCCCCGCTTTTCCTGGACCTGGGGGACGACCCTGAGAGGCTGCTCGCCTCGTTCCCCCGGGCGCTCGACGCCTATCGAACCCGCTGGGGATACAGTCCGAAAATCCTCCTCGTTTCCGGTGTCGGGATCGTCGCGGTGGAGGACACGAAGAAGGCGGCGGACACCTGCCTCGACGTGTTCGAAGACCTGATGAAGGTGAGCTGGCTGTCGCAGTCATTCGGCGGGCCCCGCTTCCTGTCCGCACGGGACATCCAGTTCATCGACACGTGGGAGGTGGAGAACTATCGGCGCGCCGTGTCGAAGGCAGGGGCCGCGCGGGGCCGCGTCGCGGGAAAGATCGCCCTGGTCACCGGCGCCGCGCAGGGCTTCGGCAGGGGGATCGCCGAAGGCCTTTTCCGGGAAGGGGCGAACGTCGTCATTGCGGACCTCAACGAAGCGGCCGGCCGCGGGCTCGCAGAGGATCTGAACGCCGCCGGCACGGGCGGCGGGAACAGGGCGGTCTTTGCCGCCACCGACGTCACCAGCCCCGCGTCGTTGCAGGGGCTTGCGCGCGAGTGCGTGAGCACCTTTGGCGGCCTGGACCTCCTGGTGAGCAACGCGGGGGTGCTGAAAGCCGGCGGGCTCGAAGAGATGACCCCGGAGACCTTCGAGTTCGTCACCCGGGTGAACTACACCGGCTATTTCCTCTGCGTGAAGTACCTTTCCCCCCTCATGAAGCTCCAGCGCCGGTTCGCCCCGGGGCGCACGGCGGATATCATCCAGGTCAATTCGAAATCAGGGCTCGAGGGCAGCAACAAGAACTTCGCGTACGCGGGGGGCAAGTTCGGGGGCATCGGGCTCACCCAGTCGTTCGCCCTGGAGCTCGTGGAGCACGGGATCAAGGTCAACTCGGTCTGCCCGGGGAATTTCTTCGAAGGACCGCTCTGGTCCGACCCCGAGAAGGGGCTCTTCGTCCAGTACCTCCGGACCGGCAAGGTGCCGGGGGCGAAGGCCGTGGAGGACGTGCGGCGGTCGTACGAATCACGCGTTCCCATGGGACGGGGCTGCCGGGTGGACGACGTGATGAAGGCGATCCTCTACCTCGTGGACCAGGAGTACGAAACGGGTCAGGCCCTGCCGGTCACCGGCGGTCAGGTGATGCTGCGGTAGCGGCGGACGCGCTATCCTCCCGAAGCGAACTCGGGGTACAGGGTCATCCCGCCGTCGATGTACAGCGTCGCCCCCTGCACGTAGTCCGAGTCATCCGAGGCCAGCCACACCGCCGCGCGGCCCACGTCCTCCGGCTCCCCGATCCGGCCGCTGGGAATGTGGTCGAGCAGGATCCGCTTGTACTCGGCGGGATTGGTGAGCTTTTCCACGTTCATCGGGGTGCGGATTGCGCCCGGCGAGAGCGAGTTCACCCGGATCTTCAGGGGCGCGAGCTCCTGCGCGATGCTCTTCATCAACAGCATGACGCCGCCCTTGGCCGCCGCGTAGTTCACGTGCCCCGCCCAGGGGATGAGGTCGTGGACGGAGCTCATGCAGATGATCTTTCCCATTGCGCGGGATATTGCCGGGTCGATCCCCTGGCGCTTGAAAGCCCGCACCGCTTCACGGGCGCAGAGGAACTGGCCGGTCAGGTTGGTGTCGATCACCGCCTGCCATTGCTCCAGCGACATCTGGTCGATGGCCGCGTTGCGCTGGAAGCCGGCATTGTTGATCAGGATGTCGATGCGGCCGAGCTCCCCCGTCATCCGGCGGAACATTTCCTGGACCTCGCTCTCGTGGGACACGTCGGTCTGGACGACCACCGCCGTGCGGCCGGCGGCCCGGACTTCCGCCGCCGTACGCTCCGCCCCCTCGCGGTCTCCGCAATAGTTCACCAGGACGTCCGCCCCCGCCTGCGCGAGCGCGACCGCGACGCCCGCGCCCAGGCCTTTGCTCGCGCCCGTTACGAGCGCTTTCTGGCCCGACAGCACCTTATGGATCGGGCGCTGCGGTGCTTCGTTTGGAGGAGTGTAGCCCGGGTGGTTTGAAGCCATCTTAGTGTCTCCCGAAAAAAAGATTGACAGGAATCATATATAATATATCATATCGCGGATCGATTTGAGAAGAATCCCCCAGCTCGAGGAGACGCCATGAAAAGAATCAAGGTCGGAGTTATTGGGACCGGCTTCATCGGGCCGGCGCACATCGAGGCCTTGCGCCGCCTTCCTGGCGTCGACGTCGTCGCGCTCGCGGATGCCGGGGACCAGCAGGCGCGCGCCAAGGCGGAGGAGCTCGGGGTCGAGAAGTCCTTCGGCGACTACAAGGACCTCCTGAAGGACAAGGCGATCGATCTCGTGCACATCTGCACGCCGAACAACCTCCACTACCAGATGACGAAGGATGCACTGGCCGCCGGCAAGCATGTCGTCTGTGAGAAACCTCTCGCGACCGACTCCGCGGAGGGTCGTGAACTCGTTGCTCTTGCGGACAGGGCAGGGCTGGTCTGCGCGGTGCACTTCAACATTCGCTATTACCCGCTGATGGCCCACGTCCGGGCGATGATCGGCAAAGGGGAGATCGGCGATCTTTTCACCGTCCAGGGGTCCTACCTGCAGGACTGGCTGTTCTACGACACCGATTACAACTGGCGCCTGGAGCCTGCCGTGTCGGGGAAATCGCGCGCCGTCGCGGACATCGGGTCCCACTGGATGGACCTCGTCGAGCACCTGACCGGCCGGAAGATCGCCGAGGTCAGCGCTGATTTTGCCACATTCCACCCGACGCGCAGGAAACCGCTGAAACCCGTGGAGACCTTTGCGGGAAAGCTCCTGAAGCCCGAGGACTACGCCGCGGTGCCGATCAGCACGGAGGACTACGCCACGGTCATGATACGTTTCGCGGGAGGGGCGCATGGCGTGCTCACCGTGAGCCAGGTATCGGCAGGAAGGAAGAATCGCCTCTACTTCGAGATCGATGGATCGAAGAAGTCGGTCGCGTGGGAGTCCGAGCTGCCTAACCAGGTGTGGATCGGAAGAAGGGACGGACCGAACGAGCTGCTCCTCCGCGACCCGTCGCTGGTGCATCCCGAGTCGCAAGAGCTCATCAGCTTCCCCGGCGGCCACAATGAGGGGTTCCCCGATACTTCAAAGCAGATGTTCAAGCAGGTGATCGCGGCCGTGCGGGGGGGCAGGGACGCGGCACCGCCGAATGCGCGGAATACCGCGGCGCCGAATCCGCGGGGTACCGCGGCGCAATACCCGACATTCCGTGACGGCCTGCGCGAGCTTCTCCTGTGCGACGCGATTCTGGAGAGCAGCAGGACAGGGGCGTGGGTCAAGGCAAAGGAGGCATGACGATGAAGCTGGGATTCGTAAGCGCGGTGGTCGCGGACTTGAGCTTCGAGCAGACGGTGGATCTCGCCGCGGCGGAGGGGTTCGACTGCGTCGAGATGCTCTGCTGGCCCGTGGGCAAGGCGGAGCGCCGCTACGCGGGGGTCACGCACATCGATGTCGGCCGGTTGGACGCGAAGAAGGCGGGAGAGATCCGCGCCTATTGCGAGCAGAAGAAGGTCGGCATCTCGGGGCTGGGCTACTACCCCAATATGCTGGAAGACGGCCCCCAGGCAGGGGTCTACCGCGACCATTTCCTGCAGGTCATCGACGCCGCGGCCCTCCTGGGTCTCGACGTGGCGAACACGTTCGTCGGCCGCGAACATCACAAGAGCCTGGAAGAAAACTTCGCGCTCTTCGAGAAGATCTGGCCGCCCATCGTCGCCCATGCGGAAAAGAAGAAGGTTCGGATCGGCATCGAGAACTGCCCGATGCTGTTCACCGGGGACGAGTGGCCCGGTGGGAAGAACATGGCGATCAGCCCCGCGGTCTGGAGGAGAATGTTCCAGATCATCCCGTCGGCGAGCTTCGGCCTGAATTACGACCCATCGCACATGATCTGGCAGCAGATGGACTACATTCGCCCGATCCAGGAGTTCAAGGACAGGATTTTCCACGTGCACATCAAGGACGCGAAGATCCTCCCCGATCGCCTTGCGGAAGTGGGAATCCTTGCCACGCCCCTGGAGTACCATGCGCCGAAGCTGCCAGGGCTCGGGGAGGTGAACTGGGGCAGATTCTTCTCGGCGCTCACCGATATCCGGTACAACGGACCGGCCTGCATCGAGGTGGAGGACAGGGCCTACGAAGAATCGCTGGACACGCGAAAGGCCTCACTGAGACAAAGCCGCGCCTACATCAAGCAGTTTCTTCCTTGAGCCCGGGGCGCTCCGCCGTATCCGGCCGTCATCCAGGCGGTGGCACAGTGGCGATTTTTGTTGACAACAATCATATATGATATATGATATGGCATCCACGATGAGCAGTACCGATTCTCTTGCAGCCAGCAGGTATTCTCTCAGTGCGCAGGTCAGGAATCACATCCTCAGCAAGATTGCCATCGGTGACCTGGCTCCGGGCGACAGGATCGTGGAAGCGCGAATTGCGACCCAGCTCCGGGTGAGCTCGATTCCCGTGCGTGAAGCAATACGGGAGCTGGTGGCGAAGCGCGTGCTGGAGTACGTCGTGCACAAGGGCGCCCGGGTCCGCGAGGTCAGCATGGCGGAAACCGTCGATGCCCTGCAGGTGAAGGCCGTGCTGGAAGCCCTCGCGGCACGGCTTGGGGGGGCGGCGCTCGCCCGATGCGTCCCGCGGCTGCGAGAATGCCTGAAGCCGATGCGCAGCCTCCTCATCCAGCACGATTTCGTGGGATTCCAGGACCAGAACCAGAGCTTCCACCGCGCCATCATGGAGGCATCCGGGAACCCGATACTCCTGGCCATGTGGGATTCCCTGGCCTTCGAGGTGCGCACGCGGTTCATCATGGACCACATGAAAGCCGTGGAACCGGACCAGCTCGCCCGCGAGCACGAAGAGGTGCTGCGCGCCATCGAGGCGGGAGACACCGAGGCCGTGGCGAAGCTCCTTACCGCCCATACACACAAACTCATCGAGGGACTGAAGAACCAGCTCGTGGCGAACGCTGTCAGCGGCGACGCGACCTGACGCAATCTCGGAACGACAAGGAGGGACAGATGAGCGCACACACGTATCCGAAAATGTTCACCCCGATCCGCATCGGCAATTTCGAAGTGCCGAACCGGATCTGCCACGTTCCCACGGATATTTCCTCGGCGAACGCCGACGGTTCGGTGAATCAGCGCGTGATCACCTACCACGAGGAGGTCGCCAAGGGCGGGTGCGGCTTCATCATCGTGGGCGCCTCGACACCGGATCGCCTGACGGGAAGGCCCACCGTGACCTGCATCACGGTGGACGAGGATCCCCTGATCCCCGGCCTGGCCGAGCTGGCCGAGGCAATGCACCGCCATGGGGCGAAATGCTGCGTCCAGATCCAGCATCCCGGCCGCCAGGCTGCCTGGCCGCGCAAGGACCTCATCTCGGCGACTGACATGCTGGTAGATATTCCGGGATCCGCGGGACACGAGGTCATCTACGCGGGATCGGAAGCCCACGGGAAATCCATCCGGGCGATGAGCGCGGAGGAGATCTACGAGCTGATCGAGAAATTCGCCGATGGGGCCTGGAGGGTGCAGCAGGCGGGATTCGACGCGGTGGAGCTGCACGGGGCCCACGGGTACCTGATCGCCCAGTTCATGAGCCCCTACGTCAACAAGAGGAACGACCGCTTCGGCGGGAGCTTCATGGGCCGGATGCTCTTCCCGCTGGAGATCATCGACCGGATCCAGCGGAAGTGCGGCAAAGACTTCCCCATCGGCGTCCGCTATTCGGGCGAGGAGTGGATCGAAGGCGGCCGCCGGCTGGACGAGAGCATCAAGGCGGCAAAGCTCTTCGAGGAGCACGGTGTCGCCTTCCTGGACATCAGCGCGGGCATCTTCGAGGTTCCCGGCCCGACAATGGATCCCATGTACTACATGGAAGGGTGGAACACCTACGCCGCGGAAGGCATCAAGAAGCAGGTGAAGATTCCGGTCATCACCAGCCATTCGCTGCGGGACCCGGACTACTGCGAGCAGGTCATCGCGGAAGGCAAGGCCGACATGGTCGGCCTCTCGCGGCAGATGATCGCCGACCCCCAGTGGGCGAATAAGGCCCGGGCAGGCCGCAAGGAAGAGATCCGCCGCTGCATCTCCTGCCTGGTCGGCTGCTGGCAGGAATCCCTGATGATCAAGCGCCACATGCGCTGCGCCATCAACCCCGCGATTGGCGACGAGCGCTTCCTCCATTTCGGGCCCGCCGAAAAAAAGCTCACCGTTGCAATCGTGGGCGGCGGGCCCGCGGGACTGGAGGCCGCGCGCATCGCCCTGATGCGGGGCCACAAGATCACGATCTTCGAGAAGACCAACGAGCTGGGCGGCGCGATCCTGAACTGCTGCGACGTGCACGGGAAGAACAAGATGCGCTGGTACGCGGACTGGATCCGCCAGCAGGTCGCGCGGCTGGGAGCCGAGGTGAAATACGAGATCGTGCCGAAGCCGGAAGAGCTGAAGAAGTTCGACGCGGTGCTGGTGGCCCACGGCGCCACCGTCGCGCGCCCGGGCATCCCCGGAATCGATTCCGAGCGCGTGGTGACCTTCCAGGATGTCCTGCGCTGCCAGAACAAGAACTGCGAGTTCTGGCCGAAGGGCGGCAAGGCCGCGCCGGCGGTGGTCGGTGACACCGTCCTGATCTGGGGCGACTACTACGGTGCTGTCGATGCCGCGGAGAAGCTGGGCATGGGGGGCAAGAAGGTCTACCTCGTCACGGAGCACAAGGAGTTCGGTTCCTGGGTCGAGCCGTGCCACAAGGACGTGATGATGAAGCGCTTCAAGGGCGGCCAGGGGGAAGGGCTGACGAGCAAGACATTTGCCCACCCCGTGACTTTCCTCACCGATTCGACCGTCCTGGAGATCAGGAAAAACGGCGAGGTCGTGCTGCTGGACGGGAAGTTCGAGCGCACCACGATCAAGGTGGACACCGTGGTGCTGGCGAACGTGGTCGCCGACGAAAGCCTCTACAAGAGCTACCAGGCGGCGGGGCTCCTTGTCACGCGGCTGGGGGACGCGAAGAAGGTCCGCAACCTTCGCGGGGCGGTCACCGATGGAGCAAACATCGGGCTCACCCTCGACAAGGACCTGCGTTATAATGCAAACTCTGAGCTCGTCTCCAATCTCCCGACAGGTGTTTCCGTGTAACGGGGGGTTCACCGCGGGCTTTCGCCGGGAGGTCTCGGCGGAAGCCACGGAATTTTCTCGAGGAAAGGGGGTGGAATGGGGAACTCTTTCATGGGCGACAGCGAGAATGTAGGCACATACCAACACGGTAAGGAGGATTCTGTATGAAAAGCAGGTTTTTCAAGCTTCTCTGCGTTGCCTCGATCCTGATGGTCGCTGTCGGCATCGGCCTGAGCGCGGCGCCCAAGCTGCCGGTCGTCGGCATCTCCACCGGGTCGTCGGGGACCTCGTGGAGGAACATCATGATCGACGCGCTGAACCAGGTGGGCCAGGAGTACAAGGCCGCGGGGAAGATCAAGGACTACAAGCTCGTGAACAACGTCACCAACGGTGACGCCACCGAGCAGGCGAACATCATCCGCGACTTCATCTCCCAGGGCGTCGACATCATCATGCTCAACCCCAACTCCCCTGACGCGCTGAACGGAGTCATCAAGGAAGCGCAGGACGCCGGCATCCTCGTCGTGTCCTTCGACGCGACGGTGACCGCTCCCAACGTCCTCAACGTGACCCTGGATCACTACGCCTGGAACCTGAAGAACGTGGAATGGATCGCCTCCACTCTGAAGAGCGGCAACGCGATCCAGATCTACGGCATTGACGGCCACCCGGCGAACAACGACCGCATCCGGGCGACCGCGGACGTGCTGAAGAAGTACCCGAACATCAAGCTGATCGCCAGCACCACGGGGTACTGGGACCAGACCAAGGCCAAGGAAGTCGCCACCCAGATCATCGGATCGGGCCAGAGGATCGACGCCGTGATCACGCAGGACGGGGAAGCCTTCGGCTGCCTGTCCGCCTTCGAAGACGCCAACAAGCTTCCCAAGGTCATGTTCGGCGACCCGGGCACCGCGTTTTTCAAGGAATGGAAGAAGCTGCGCGACGCGAAGGCGGACTTCAAGGCCTGCGCGCAGCCCAACCCCCCCGGGATCGGGGGAAGCGCTTTCCGCCTCGCCCTCAACGAGTACAACGGCAAGAAGTTCAAAGACGGGGTGCTGAAGAACAACGTCTACTACTACAAGGTGGGCATGTTCATCACGGACGCGAACTTCGACCAGGGCTGGGCCCTGCTGAAGGACAAGCCGGATGACTACCTCCTGAGCGAGATCATGCCGCAGGCGACTGCGGACGCGCTCTTCAAGTAGGCGCGCGCCGCAAGGCGCAATTCTCTCATCCACGAGCGAGGGGGCAGGCGCATGTCCTGCCCCCTCATTGTCAAGGAGTGGTCGAGGGCGTGACTGTTCTGGAAGCCACGGGCATCAGGAAGCGGTTCGGGGGAGTGGTCGCCCTGTCCAACGGGAACCTCTCCTGCAACGCGGGCCGCATCACCGGTCTGCTCGGCGCCAACGGCTCGGGCAAGAGCACGATCTCCAAGATCATCGCCGGCGTCTACCATGCCGACGCGGGCCAGATCCGGTACAACGACCGGATGGTGCGCTACCGCACACCGAGCGAGGCGAGGCAGAACGGCGTCGCGATGGTATTCCAGAACCTGAGCCTCGTCCCCGATCTCACCGTTTGGCAGAACATCGTGCTGGGCGGCGAGCAGGGCAGCGGCCCGTTCCTCAACGACGCGCGCGCCCGGAAGACCGCGCGGGAAATCCTCGACAATCTCATGCCCGGGCTCGACCTGAGCCGTATGGTCTCAGAGCTC
>JBKQPS010000046.1:0-3466 GCA_052144915.1 Spirochaetia bacterium
AGTCAGGGGCGGACCCCAACGCCCATGACAGGTACGGAACCACGCCGCTGATGTACACTGCCGGCTATGGCCGGAGTCCGGACGCGGTCAGCGCGCTCCTGAAGGCGGGGGCGGACGTGAAGGCGCAGGACGTGGACGGCGTCACGCCGCTCATGTATGCGGCCAAGTTCAACCCGAACACCGGCGTCACCTCTGCTCTCCTGAAGGCCGGCGCGGACATCAGGGCCCGGGCCCATGACGGATGGACGGCGTTGATATTCGCGGCAGGGAGGAACACGAATCCCCGGGTGATCACGACGCTCCTGAAGGCGGGCGACGCGCTCGAAACGAAGGATGCCAGCGGATCCACCGCGCTGATGATTGCGGCCGGTCTCAACCCGAACCCCGATGTCGTCACGGCCCTCCTGCAGGCCGGCGCGGACGCGAAGGCGAAGGACAACCAGGGGAAGTCAGCCTTCGATTACGCGCAGCACAACTTCCGCCTCCAGGGCACTGACCCGTACAGGAAGCTCGCCGCCGCGATCCAGTGAGAAATCAGGGCGCGGAGCCTCCCCCGCTGACGAAATCCGCGTAGGCCTTGAGCGCGTAGGCGTCGACATATCCGATCGCGAGCGCGATGCCGCCGAATGTCCGCTTGTCGCCCCCTTGCTGGCGCTTCAGGACCTCGGCGATCTGCTCCGCGGTCATCGCTCCCGTCCTCAAAAGGAAGTCTCCTATGCGTTCGGCCATCGTCCCCCCCTGGGCTCGCCCCTGATGAGAGAATACTGCGGCACCGACGGCTGCAACGCAAGGCCTCTGCCGCGGCTGCGGCAGAGGCCGTACAGGCTGCTCAGCCGGGCGCTCCCGTGACGTGACCTACAGTGAGGTGACCTCGATTTCGATCCGCCACCGGTTCTCTTCTTTGCCCTTCACGGTTCCGATGACGCCGTGGCGGTCCGTCACGTCGAAGAAATCGCTCATGCAGTTGCACGGCTGAATGGCGACGAGCTTCGTGCGGTTCCCCTCGATGGGCCACCCCTCCTTGTTGATCCAGAGACCGCAATTGGGGATGAGCGAGGGATCGAATCGGAAAGTGACCGCCTCTCTTTCGTCGTCGTAGTGGAGCGACACGACGCCCTGGTCGAGCCCGGTGAGATAGAGCTTCTCCGCGTCTCCGGTCATCGCGCCGATTCGGGAAAAATCGATTTCCCGATCGGAATCCGCCGCGTGCGCCCGAGGCCAGGAGTACAGCCGTTCCTGCGCCTCGAACGAGTGATTCCGGGACCAGTCCACGTAGAAGGATGGCGTGCCGGCGGCGACGATCTCCATGTTCCCCGATATGCGCAGGTGGGGCTGGAGAGACCAGATGTACTTGAAGTCGAACGGACAGAGGTTTTCCAGCGTGTAGTCCAGGATGATTCGGTGCTCGCATATTTCGAGCTTTCGGACGAAACGGTACGGGAATCGCACGCCGAAAGTCGTCTGCGCCAGCCCCGCGGGCAGCACGACGGTTTCCATCGGCTGCGTCCAGATCTCCCCTTTGTCCGGAAGGGGGATTCCCTTCCAGGGCCCGTCGGTGTGAAAGCCGACAGCAATCGAGGGAAACAGATCCCCGATTCCGCAATCGGTCGTCACGTACGCGGCGTCATACGGATACCGGACGAGCCCTGTAAAGGGGTTCACGAAAGTGCAGTCGAAGCCGTTCGTCTTGTTCAGCAGGGAAATGATCTTGCCGCCCAGCTCTGGCAGGACGATGGCCTTGAGCCATTCCGTTTCGAGCTCGACAGCCGCGAACCCGTTGTAGTGGATTTCCCTGATTGCGCGCATTGTCCGACTCCGTCTCCCGCGACCGCAGCGGGCCTATACGGGCTCTTTCAGGAAATCGACCTGACAGGGAATGTCCAGTTTCTCTCCTCCCTTTCCGAGAACGCGTATCTCGGTCGCGTTCTTCCTGACAATGTCGGAAACACCTCGAAAGTCCCTGCCAATGGGGATGACTCCCCAGATGAAGCTCACCTCGGTGGGGGCGGCCTCCGTGAACTCCCGGTACGTGGGGTAACCGTGATCCGAAATTGCGTTGCTTTCGATGCTCGCCTTGCGGCCGTAGAAGAAATTGCCGGTGACCTCCTCCATGCCGAGGACATCCCGCACCCTGCCATTGAATGGCGGGGTGTAGTTGCCGCCGAGAGGCATCCAGAGGAGAGTCTGTGAAAGCACTTTCGGGTTCTTGAGCTGGAAATACAAGAAGCCCTTCTCGCGCTCGGAGAGTGAGGTGAACACGAACTCCTTTGTCGGATCGCTGATCAAGAGGACTCCATCTTCGTAGCCTTTGGTGATGGGGTACGAAGTAAGGTCCACCGTGTCGCCCAGTTTTGTCGGGACTTTTGCGAGATTCTCGAATTCCACGCCGGGCATGAGCAGTGAATACCCCTTGTTCTCCGGTGTCCCCAGGGGAACGGGCGCGGTGAAGCCGGCAAGAGAAGGCGTCATGTCGACAAGGGCGGATCCCTGCCGCTCGCTGCACTGGATATTCGGGTGGTGGCCGAACGGCATGCGGCCCTTGAAACCATCCACGACATGCCGTGAGTAGACGACGGGTTCTCCGTCGCGGAGCGAGATCTCCTTGCGGACCATGCCCTTGTCCGGCGCAAGATCCACAAAAAGGACGATCTTCTTTTCCGGGCCTTCGTCGGCGATCGAAAGAAAATTCCAGCAGGCATTCGCGGTCAGGCCATGGGTCGGGTATTTCACACCGCCGACGGGCTCGGCGTTCGCGCCAAACGGGAAACAGAAGAAGTCGCCCCTCAATCCCTGCAGCACCGGGTCCAGGTCGAGGAAAGGCGCATCGCTCCACCAGGGCGCAACAAAATGGGGATCGAGGGAAGTACGTCCGGAGGTGAATGAAGCCGTGCACTGGCCTCCCTGTATGCTCACGAAGGCGCGAACGCCCGCGTTGCCGATCGTAAAGCTGGGCCGCGCGAAATGAACGGCCGTGAATGATTTCCTGCAGGGTGCTTTCATGATCATGATCTCCTTTTTCGTGAACTGCGGGTGGTGATATCGACGAGGACTGCCAGGAGCAGGATGAAGCCTTTTACCATGAGCTGCGTCGCCGGCAGGAGGTCCATCAGGCTCATGCCGTTGTCGATGCTCGCCATCACGAGGCCGCCGATGAGGGCACCGGGGATGGTTCCAATGCCTCCCGAGACGCTGGCGCCGCCGATGAATCCCGCGGCGATGGCGTCGAGCTCCATGCCGCCGCCGGTCAGGGGGCTTGCCCCGCCGAGCCGGGCGGTCAGGACGAAGGCGGCGATGGCGACGAGCACGGACATGAGAACAAAGAGCATGAAAATGCGTTTCCGCGTGTCGATGCCGGACAATCGTGCGGCTTCGGCATTTCCGCCGATTGCATAGATCTGTCTGCCGAAAACAGTATTGTTGGAAATGTAGGTGAATATCAGACCAAGCGCCAAGACGATGAGAATCG
>JBKQPS010000047.1:0-8437 GCA_052144915.1 Spirochaetia bacterium
TGACGTGCTGGCTGTCGGGACGACGGTGGTGAGAACGCTGGAGTCGGCGTGGGGCTCCCAGGGGCTCGCGGAAGGGGAGGGCAGAACCCGCATCTATATCACGCCCGGGTACGCGTTCAAGGTGGTGCGCAGGATCTTCACGAACTTTCACACGCCCGGATCCACACTTCTCGTGCTGGTGAGCGCGTTCGCGGGAACGGGGCGGATTCTCCACGTCTATGCAGAGGCCGTGCGGCAGGGCTACATGTTCTTCAGCTACGGCGACGCTATGCTGATTCAGTAATGCCGCCTTCCGGGAGGCGCGGTCCATCCACCGTACCGGCACGGGTGCAACTGTCACACTCGACCCCGTACAACCACGCTCCGCGTGGTGGGCCTATGGCCTAGTAGGTCGATTGGTCCATCTTCTGGAAATCGGCTCGCACCTTTGCCAGCCGGGCCAGCTGGGCGTCAATGGTTTCCTGGTAGTTCAAGTCACCCGTTTCGATGCGGAAATTCTCGTCTTCCCACTCCTCGATGGCGTCCAGGTGGACGTCGCGCATCGCCCACGCCTTTGCCGACCATTCCCTGGCCTTCGCCCAGTACCCGTAGGCGACCTTGTAGACCTGTTCCGCGGTGGCGAGGCTTTCCAGGTTCTGCCTTTTCCAGGGATAGTTGTAGAAATAAGCAACCATCTTGTCGTATTTGTTGCCCAGCGTGAGGTAGCAGGCGATGAGCTTCAGGTTCACGTGCATCGTGAAAAGGTCGCGGTAGCGCTCCCATTCGACCTTGTTCCTGATCGGGGCCAGCGCGTACAGGGGATTCGCAAAATCCGCTTTCAGTGCAGTCTCCAGGTAGTAGATGTCCTCCATGGTGTCATCGGGGTAATGATAGAGATGCTCGTGGTAGAGCTTGTAGTATTCCTCCGCGTAGAGTATCCGCCACGCGCAAAGGCTCAGGGCAGGAACCAGGAGCAGGAGCGCGATGAGCCAGGGCTTCCTCACACCCGGCTTATCGGCATTCCTTCGAGTATTTTCCATATCTCGCCGTGGATGATGCCCGCCGGCCGGTCGCCGTCGACCAGTGAGACCTGCATGCCGGTGATCGTGTATTCCTCGATGGCCTGCAGGTACGCATCTCTCACCCGCGTCTGAAAGGAAGCGCCGTCGTAGAGCTCGGTTTTTCGGCGCCCGGCGAGCCGCTCCTGGCAGACTTCGACGGGCGTGTCGATGAACACGAGGCACTGGGGCAGCGGGAAGCCAGAGTTGAGCCCGAGGACGTACTCGTAGCCGCATTCCAGGCCCTGGTACGCGAGGCTGGAGAACAGGTAGCGGTCGCTGATGACAAGCTCGCCCCTGCGGATGCGCGCCTGGATTCCGGTCTGCGGCTCGTGCAGGTGCTCGCTGCGGTCCGCCGCGTAGAGGAGGGCCACCGTGCGCGGATGGGCGCGGATGTCCCGGGCGAGGATCTCTCGGAGCATCCTTCCGATGGCCCCGTCCGTGGGTTCCCACGTGGCCGAATGAGGTTTCTCGTCCCTGGTCAGTCTCTCCGAGAGAAGACGAAGCTGCGTCGTGGTACCGGCGCCGTCCAGCCCTTCCAGGACCACGAAGCCTTGAAGTATAGTAGGGGTCACCGACGAAGAGTCTAATGAGAACCGCCCGACGTGTCATCGTATGCCTCATGGCCGTTTTCGCGGCCGTCAGCCTGCACGCACAGCAGCAGCCCCCGGCTCCCTCGGGAGGGTCGGTGGATACCGAGGTCACGATCACCGGGAGGGACGACGCCGTCATCCCCATTCCCGAGCCCGGGGGCATTGACGACCAGCCCGCGTTGCCGCCGCTGGACCCTGCGCCGGCGGCACCAGTCATGGTTCCCCCCGTGGTGCCGCCACCGGGAGACGTGACAGTCGACGCGCCCCCGCCGCCATGACCTCGTCCTCACGCAGAGCCTTTCCCTGGCTGCTCTCGATCGGTGCCCACCTCGCGGCACTTGCCGCCGTGGGCCTGGTCATCGTTTCCCCGGCAGGTGAACTGACCGCGCGGAGACTCGACATTTCCCTGGCGGGCGCCCCGGGAGCAGGCCATGCTCCGCCGGGTGCCGGAGGATCCATGGCGGGCGGCAGCATCGCGCAAAGGCAGCCGCCAGCTCCCGCTGTCTCGAAGGGGGGCTCCATGGCGGATCTTCCGTCCGCTGCGCCGCGCGAAGTGCTTTCCCCGCAGGATGGCGCGCGCCCCCTTCCCGCAGCGGCCGATCCATCGGCCAGCGACGTGCTGGCCGAAACGGCATCCGTCTCCCCACTGGCCTCCGGGACACCTTCGGACACGGGGACGCGGTGGGAAGGATCGCCCAGAAAGCTCATCCGCCGGCGCGTTCCGGAGTTCCCGACGGTGCTGAGTGCGCTCGGACAGGAAGTCGAGGGGGAGGCGAGGATCACCGTCGCGCCTTCCGGAATCGTGACACGCGTGGAAATCACGCGGAGCAGCGGCTATATTGAAGTGGATGCCAGCGTGGCCGCAGCGCTTCGCGACTACCTTTATTTCCGGGTGGATGGCACCGATGATTCGATAGGCGCGGTGCCGTTCCGGTTCCGCCTGGAGAAGCAGGATTGAGGAAGGCTTTCGCGATCGCCGGATGGTTGACCCTTTTCGCGGGGCTCGTCGCTCTCACCACGTTCGCCGCTGTCGAGCTCGACCGGGCCCTCACAGCGCGGATGCAGGCACTGAAGGCCGGCGCAGTCGCGGAGCTCGAGCGCATGGCCGGCCGTACGATCTCCTACGGCGAAATATCCCCCTCCTTTTTCCAATCCATGGAAATCCGGGATCTCGTCATTCACGACTCCGCCGATCCCGGCCGCGCGCTCCTTACCGTCCACCAGGTCCGCGTCTACTACAGCCTGTTCCGGCTTCTCGCAGGCCAGGACCCGGTCGAGGCGATCCGCGAGATCCGGCTCCTCAACACGACGTTCGCCGTCGATCTGCAGAAAGACACCGATGTCGTCGACCTCGTCCGGCGCCTGCTGCAGAATGGCGGCGGCGCGGGGCTGCGCGCGAGGGTCACGGGGGCCGACATCGGAGTGTCGATCGTCTCCCACGGCTCTTCCATCGACCTGCGCCACCTGTTTTTCCAGGTCGAGGCGTTGTCGCAGGCGATCTCCGTGTCCGTCCGGGGAGGGGTCGGGGGCCGATTGACCGGCGGGTTCTCCTTCGATTCCTCGATCAAGGCAGAGGGGACCCTGGACAGGAGCCTCGCGGGCTCGGACGCGACGATCCACCTCGTCTCATTTTCCAGCTCCCTGGTCAACGCCGGTGCCCAGACTCTCGAGCTGGCCTGGAAGGGCAACACGATCGAGGTCCACAAGATCCAGGATCGCTCCCCGCTCGCACTGGACGCGTACGCGGACCTGGACAGGCGCGAGCTCACGGTCCACTTCCAGTCGCAGGACCTGCGCCCGGACCGGCTGATCACCTTTTCCCGTCCCCTCGGCGCGTACGCGAACTGGCTGAGGGTGCCGCTCACCGCGTCCGGACACGTGACCTATCACGCCGCAACGGGACGCCTGGAATACGAGGCTGACGCATCGGCCGTCCTCGCCGACCAGCTGCCGATCCGCGACGTGACGCTCACGACGAGCGTGACGGGCTCGGAGAAGGAAGCCTTCTTTCATCCGCTGCGGCTGTCCTCCTCGAGCGGCACCGCCGAGTTCGCAGGAAGCGTGCTTCTCGACACTTTCTTTCCGTCCGGGCTGCTCTCTCTCTCGGACGTCGACACGGGCTCCGGGGAGAAAGTGAATGCGAGTCTCGCCATTGACCGCGTGAAAGATCGGCTGGAGGTGAACAGCAGCCACCTCGCAATCGGGGAGGTCGGGCTGGACTCCTTCCGTTTGAGCCTCGCCCCGCTTCCCGCCGGCGCGTCATTTTCCCTGAGCACCGCGTTCGAGGGTTCGCCCCCTGAGGATCTTCTCCAGGCCAGCGGCGACCTGCGGTTCGGCCGGTCGTTGAGGCAGGTAGTGGCGCGCGGCGGCCCGGAAGCCTTGCCGGCGCCCGCGGTGAGCGTCGCCGCGACCCTGAAAAACATCCCCCCCGCGAAGCTCTACCACCTGCTGCTCGGCGCGGGAAGACTCACCCTGGACCAGCAGGGCGTCTTCAACCTGCTCTCCCACTATCTCATCTCCACCGAGGCGGTGGTGTCCACCGACCTCGCGCACCTGTCCCTTGCGGCTCGATCGGTGACGGTGACGAGCAGCGACGACCCGGCAACCTCGTTTCGTTTCGGGCTTTCGGTCGACAAGTCCCACCTCTCCCTGACCGGTTTCAGCGGTGCCTGGAAAGGAATCGGTATCCAGGGAGGATTCGAAGGAGACCTCGCCGCGGGCGGCCAGGTCGGCTTTGCCACCAATCTCACGCTCCTGGGAACGTCCTATTTCTTCACCGGTCGCTACTCGCAGAGCGGCGGACTGTCGGCGAACGGCTCGTACGGCTTCTCGGTCGCGGCTGTTCCGATTCGCGGAGGCGGCGCGCTGCTGAAGCTGCGGGGAGACAAGTTCCCCCTGCCCCTGGCGTCGGGCCCCCGACCAGTGACCTTCGACGTCTCCGGGCTGGTCACCCCGGAAGGCGAATGGTCCGCGAGCTTTTCGTCCATCACGATCTACGACGTGCCGCTCCCCCAGTCGCCTCATGCGGTCGTCGAGCTCTCCGGACGGATCACGCCCCAGACGCTCGACATCACCCGGCTGTCGGTGACGGACCAGGGGGTGATGCTCGCCGGCAGCGCGCGGGCGGACATCACGCTCCCCGGGGATCTCTTCGACCCGCAGTTCCTGAACGTCCTCAGCGTGCAGGGATCTGCATCGCTGCGGTCTTCCGACGGCGTGGAGTCTTATGCGGTGAAGGGCGGAATGGCACGGGGGGTGCTCGCCCTCGCGGTCCAGTTCGACGGGGTGCCGCTCTCCCGGTTCGGGGTGGACGCGGTGCAGGGAACCCTCTCTGCTTCCGGGACCGTGACAGGACCGCCTGCCCAGCCCATCGCGGACATGTCTGTCTCCCTGAAGCAAGGCAGGCTGGGAACGGACGCTCTTGCGCTGGAGGGACGGCTTCTCACGCGACAGGACGGTATCGACGTGAGGTCAGTCTCGGTCTCCTACCTCGCCCACAAGGTCACCGGCGGGGAAGGGTCGCTAAACGTGAAGAACGGGACCTTCGCTTTCAAAGGGCAGTTCCAAACCGAGGTATTCTCCGACGCGATCGGCGTCGGCGTGGCGCTGGAAGGGAGCTATTCGAATCGGGGCGTCCCTGCACTCGCCACCGGCATTTTCGACCTCGGCCTGCAGGGGAAGCTGTCATTGAGCGGGATCAAGGTCGGCGGCACTGATTTGCCGTCGTGGGCCATCTCGTTCCGCACGTTCGGCGGGCGTATCTCCTTCGACGGCGGTCCGGGCAACTCGATCCACGGCTGGATCGATCCGCAGCTGAGCTTCTCCGCGCTTCTGCAGGACCCCATTCCCATCACAGGGAGCATGCGGGGCAGGGTGACCCAGGACCGCATCCACGCGGACGTCGACGTGGAAAGCTTCGACCTCCTGGCGCTGAACTCGATCCTGAAGAGTCCCTCGCTGAACATGGGCGCAGGGCCGACCCCCGTGATCCGTTTCACCGCGGGGGTCGCCTCGGGCAGGCTCGTCGTCGACGGCGAAGTCAACGATCCCGATTTCACCGGGCAGCTCGACATCGTCGGGGGCGGAATCCTTACCGCCTATTCGCCGCAGGAGGCAGGCCCCATCCGGACCACCATGGTCTTCGACGGAAAGGGCTTCCACATCCCGAAAACGTCCGCCGTGGCCGGCACCGCGCGGCTCACTGCCACCGCGAGCTTCACGATCGACCACTGGATCCCCATGACCTGGGACGTCTCGCTGACCACAGAAGCCTCGACCAGCGTCCGCCTGCGGGCGCGGTTCGGCATTCTGAACGCGGAAGGGTCCGGGTCGGGGACCCTCCATGTCGCGGGCGACGACCGCAAGACCACCATTGACGGAGCGATCGTCGTGTCGGACTGCCGCATCACGCTCGGCAAGGTCGAGGTCGTGAAGTTCGTTCCAGAGGAGCCTCCGACCTATGCGAACCTCACCGTGGAAACGGGGAGGCGGGTGGAGTTCCACTGGCCTTCCGAGGCGCTGCCGGTCCTGCAGACAACCGCGATCCCCGGCGGAAAGGTGGCCATCACCTACCGCGGAGACACCGGCGCATTCACGGTCAAGGGCAGCACGGGCGTGCAGGGAGGAGAGATCTACTATTTCGACCGCAGCTTCATCATGCGGAAGGGCTCCATCACCTTCAACGAGAGCGAGGCAAACTTCGATCCGTGGATCACGGCGCGCGCCGAGGTCCGCGAGTGGGATCCCTCCACGAGTTCAGAAGCGAGAATCTACCTGGACGCGGATGGTCCCTTCAGCAAGTTCTCCCCCCGGTTCAGCTCCGACCCGCCCCATACCGACCCCGACATCATGGCGATGATCGGGGCGCCGATCGTCAACCGGGCCGAAACGCAAGGGGTCGGAATGGCGGCCATCATGTACACGGACGTCGTGGGCCAGAACCTCGTGCTCCGGCCTTTCGAGCAACGGGTTCGGCAGGCTCTCAACCTTGACATGTTCTCCCTCAGGACGCAGATCCTTCAAAACCTGGTCGCGGAGAGGGTCTTCGGCACGACCATCAATCCTCTTGACAACACCAGCGTGTCTCTTGGAAAGTACCTGGGGAACGACCTCTTTCTGGAGGCGCTGGTGCGGCTTCAGCAGCCGCTGAACCCGGTCTCGGTTCTCACGTCGTCTGGCGGGATCATACCGGAGAGCACCGCGCTCCAGCCCGACTTCGAATTGAGCATCGAGTGGGCAACGCCGTTGTTTTTGATGAGCTGGATTTTCGATCCGCAGCATCCAGAAACCCTGTTCCTGAGCGACAACAGCCTCTCCTTCAGCTGGAGAATCTCCTACTGAGGGGTTTGGTCGACCACAACTGAAGGAGAATGAATGAAGATTCGCGCCGCGAAGACTGCCCTGCTGTGCACTGCCCTTGTACTCGCCGTGGCGGCGGGGGCGGCGGCCCAGACCTCTCCACCGGCGCCTTCGGACGCGCAGCCGACGACTCAAAACCCGGCCCCGGGGTCACCGGGTACGCAGCCCGCGGACCAGAATCCGGTCCCCGCTTCCCCGGAGGCCCCGCCGACGGTTCAAAACCCGCCTCCCGCGGAGAACGTCCCGGCTGACTGGTACGTCAACAAGCCGATCAAGGGCTTCACTTTCAATGGACTCATCACGGTCAAGGAAAACGACCTGCAGGCGCTCCTGAGGCCGTACATCGGCCAGAACTTCTCGGTGGACCCTCTCCTCCTGGACATCCAGGCCAAGCTGTACGCGCTGGACTATTTCGAGTCGATCGAGCCTGACGCCCAGCCCGGGGATGACGCGCGAACGAGCGTCATCATCCAGCTCAACGTGAAGGAGCGCCCCTCGGTCATCGCCATCGTGGTGAAGGGCAACTCCACGGTGCGCACCGGCGACATCACGGACAAGATTCTCTTGAAGAAGGGTGACCTTGCCAACCAGGGCAAGCTGCAGGCGGACATCGAAGCGGTGAAGTCACTCTACCTCGACAAGGGGTACACCGACGCCACGGTCACGGCGGCCTTCGAGCCGGGGGATTCCCCGACCACGGTGCGGGCGGTCTTCACCGTCTCCGAGGGCACCCCGACGACGATCAAGGAGATCCACTTCTCCGGAAACTCCTTTGCCTCGGAGAGCACTCTTCGGGGTGTCATGAAGACGAAAGTCCAGTACCTCTTTGACAGCGGGGTGTTCCAGGAATCCAAGCTGGAAGAGGACAAGACGGCCATTGTCGCCTACTACACCGATCGCGGCTACGTGGACGCGAAGATCGACAACATCACGCGCACCATCCAGACCCAGAAGGGCAGGAATTACCTGATTCTCACGGTCTATCTCACCGAGGGCGACCAGTGGAAATACGGCGGGATGACCATCACGGGCAACACGGTGTTCAGCACGCCCCGCCTGACCGACCTGCTCTACCAGAAGCCGGGGAAAGTGGTCAGCGTCCAGAAAGTCCAGGCGGACGTCACGCGCATACGGACCCTCTACTATGACAATGGCTATATTTTCAACAGCTTCACGACGAAGGAAACCCGCGATGCGGACACGAAGACGATCGGCTACGCGCTTACCATCATAGAAACCGACAAGGCCCACATCGAAAACATCATCTTCAAGGGCAACACGAAGACGAAGGACTTCGTCCTGCGGCGCGGCCTCCCCTTCGAAGAAGGGGACATCTTCAACAGGGACAAGATCATCCAAGGCTACCAGTACCTGATGAACCTGCAGTACTTCAAGGCCGTGACACCCGACACGCAGCCGGGTTCGGAAAACGGGCTCATGACCGTGATT
>JBKQPS010000048.1:0-9015 GCA_052144915.1 Spirochaetia bacterium
AGAGGTCGTTTTCAATGAGCCATCGACGGAGGGTCTCGTGATCGATCGCAATGCCCTGCGCGCCCAGCTCGCCCGCGAACCGGGTGGGGCCGAGCCCCGGCGTATCCCGCCGATATCTTCTCAGGACCTCTTTCTTGAACTCCTCGGAGAAAGCCCGGTTCGAAGGCCTTCCCCTGTTCCCGTGAGCCAGTCCCCGCTCCCCTTCCTGGCGGAAACGCTTCCAGATTCTTTTCATGTGTCGGGACGAAAGCGCGAGGATCCGCGCTGCCTGGTCCAGTGTCAGCGTGTGCTGGCGCACCCTGCTGAGGACGATTGACCTGCGGTTTTCGTTTTCGCTCACGGTGAATTCCCCCCTCGTGGCTCTCGGAGATTCTTCCGTTCACGCGGCAATTAATGGAGAATAGATTGACAACAATCAGTTGTCAACTGTCAACAATCATCCGCTACGGAGCTTGTCCCGCGCCAGAGGCGGGCAGCTCGTCCCGCCGCCGAGCGTCCCGGCTCAGTCTGTCAGCGCTGGATTCTTCCGGATGCGTCACCGGCCATCAGCGCGAGCACCTCCTCGAAGGACACGAGGTTGAAGTCACCGTGAATCGAATGCTTCAAACACGAAGCCGCCGCCGCAAAGTCGACGCTCTCCTGCGGACCCTGGCCGGTGAGGAGGCCATAGATGATTCCGGATGCATATGCATCTCCGCCGCCGATCCTGTCGACGATGTGGTCGATGTGGTACGAGCGGCTCGTGTAGAAACGCTTCCCGTCGTAGAGCATGCCCGACCAGTTGTTCGAGGTGGCGGACAGGCTCTCCCGCATCGTGATGGAGACGTGGCCCACGTGAAACCTTTCCAGGAGCTGCGCGGCCACATCCTCGTAGCTGCGCGCGTCGATTCTCCCGCCCCTGACGTCGGAGCCGCGCGCCGCGATTCCAAAGACTGTCTCCGCTTCCTCCTCGTTCGTGAAGAGGACGTCCACGTATTCCATCAACCCCGCCATGACCGCGCGCGCCTTTTCCGGCGGCCAGAGCTTCCGTCGGAAATTCAGGTCGCAGCTGACCGTCAGACCGTTTTTCTTCGCCGCGGCGCAGGCGGACTTCGTGATCTCCGCGACGCTGTCCGCGAGAGCCGGGGTGATCCCGGTGAAGTGGAACCAGTGCGTGCCTTTCAAAATGCCGTCCCAGTCGAAGTCCCCGGGACGCAGCTCGGTGATCGAGCTGCCCGTGCGGTTGTAGAGGAACGTGGACGGCCGCTGCGCGGCACCTGTCTCCACGAAATAGATGCCGAGCCGCTGCCCGTTTCTCTTCACGTGGTCGAGGTTCAGGCCGAACTGGCGCATGTAGGCCAGGCACGCCTGGCCGACGGCGTTGTCGGGGACGCTGGAGACCATGAAGCTCTCGACGCCAAAGGCCGCCAGGGCGACGCCGAGATTCGCTTCGGCCCCGCTGTAGAGCACGTCGAACTCCCGCGCCTGCACGATCCGCTCGTGCCTCTTTGTGGACAGGCGCATCATGAGCTCGCCGAACAGGACGACCTTCTTGTCCGTCGCGACCTTCGTCACCGCGCCTGCCTCCCCGGGCCTCCGGGCCCCGGCAAGCTGCGCACGAGCATCTCGATTTCCCGTTTTTGATCCGGGCCGACAGGCTCCAGGGGCGACATCGCCCGGCCGGACCCGCCGTCCAGGAGGGAAGCGCCGTACTTGATGCCGGGCAGCCAGCCGGGTCCGCCGGTCACGAGCGGGGCCCGCAGGCGCATCATCTCCCCGTGGATGCGCGCGACCGCGACCCAGTCGCCGCGCTGCGCGGCGTCGAAGGCCTGGATGAACACCGACGGAACGACGTTCGCGCAGCCCGGTACGACACCGGTCGCGCCGGCACGCAGCTCCTCCACCAGGCGCACCTCGTCGCCCGCGAGGACCGAAAGGCCTGTCTCGGCGCCGCGCCGCACGAGCTCCGTGAAATACGCGACGTCCCCGGAGCTCTCCTTGCAGCACCGCAGCCACCCGCGCCGCGCCATTTCGCAGATCGTCTCGATCGCCAGGCTCGCCCCGGTGCACTGCGGGATGTTGTACGCGATCATCTCCATGTTCCCGCCCGCCTCCCGCGCCTCCCCGAAGAGCCGCAGGTGCTCCGACTCGGCCCGGGCCGCGAGGTAGTAGGTCTGGGTGACGACGAAATACGAGTAGCCGATGCCGCGCAGCACTTTCACCTTTTCGCAGACCCGCCGGCTCGAGGTGTCCATGACGCCCCCCAGGAGCGGCATCCCCCCTTTCACCTCGTCGAAGGCCACCTCCGCCATTTTTCGCCACTGATCCGCGGCAAGCAGCGGACCCTCGCCGGCGCTGCCGCCGACGAACAGGCCGTGAACGCCCGCCTCCGTGAGCCGGCGAATCAACCGCCGCAGGCCGGCCTCGTCCACCTTTTCCTCGGAATCGAGGGGCGTGATGATGGGAACTACCACGCCGCGCAATGACTGTGCCTGCATCTTCTCCCCCCTTCGATTCCCTTCTGTGCTCAACAGGAGATCGGGTACCGGCCCGAGAGAGCGACTTCCTCGCACATCGCGACGATGTTCTGCGGCGGCACATCCGGCTGGATGCAGTGGACCGCGGCCGCCACGTAGCCGCCCCCCGGCGCCAGGTCACGGATCCGCCGCCGCACCTCGGCGCGAACCGCATCCGGGGTGCCGCGCGGCAGGACCTGGCGGGTGTCGATCGCACCGCAGAAGCTCAGCCGGTTCCCGAACTGCCGCTTCAGCCGCGCGGTGTCGGCAAGGTCCGGAGAGGAGACCTGGACGGGGTTCAGGATGTCCACCCCGATGTCGACCAGGTCGCCAATCAGCGGGTACACGTTGCCGCAGGAATGGAAGAACACCTTCGCCCGGGTGTTTTCCTTGATCGCCGCCAGCACTTCCGCCTCGTGGGGCTTGATGAGCCGGCGATAGGCGGCAGGGGCCATCAGGGTCGAGTCCTGCGTGCCCAGGTCATCACCCGTGATGACCACGTCCACGTATGCGCCCACCTGGCGGAAAAGCTCCCGCAGGTAGGGAATGGCCAGTCGCTTCAGCGTGCCCATCATCGCGAGAAAAAACTCCTCGTCGCCGGCGAGGTCCGTCAGGCATTCCGCCATCCCGCGCATCAGGTACGCCTGCTCGAACAGGGTGATGCCCGTCAGCAGCACCGTGGCGAAGCCCGATTCCTGGATGGCCCGGCAGCGATCGGCAAGCCCGTCAAACCGCGCGGGCGGCACCAGGTCAGGCCACGGGTAGCGGTCGAGCTCGTCGACCGAGGCGTTTCGCAGCGGGGGGTCCACGATCTCGAAGTAGTCCGTGCCCGAGCGCTTCTGCCACGCGCAGCCCCAGTCGTCCACGAGGCAGCCAACCGTATCCGGCCTGCCGTGCCGGGAGCGGGCCGGTCCGGGCATGACGGGGCGGCCGTCCGAGCCGAGCCTTTCCATCACCTCGTCATCCATCCACACGTACTGGAGGGGGACCGAAAGCCATCGGGGGACTCCCCGGCGGACGCCGAGATGGTCGGCGAGCTTCGGGTAGCCCGGACCGAGGACCGACGTCGCTCCCGACGTGCCGACGAACAGGGGCACGCGGTCGGGCTCCTCGTGATTCAGCGCCGTCAACACTCGTTCCCTCGGGCGCATGCTTATCTCCGCGATTCCTCCCGCGACGTCTCCCGATCAGTACGTCCCGATCTGGAGACCCCGTTCAACGAAATGTCGGTATGTCTCGTACGCCACGTTGCACGACACGCTGTGATCGACCTGCAGGACGTATCCGCTGTGCGCCATCGCGCCGGGGAGCTTCTTCCCCAGCTCCGCATCGACGGCCGCGAGGTCGTTGGTCTCCAGGACGCGCTCGTCCATGCCGCCGATCAGCGCAATCCGCTCACCGTAATTCCGTTTCAGTCTCAGGAGATCCATCCCCGCCTTGGTCTCGATGGGCTGGAGACAGTCTATCCCTGCCTCGATGAGGAGCGGGACGAGGGCCTCCACGTATCCGTCGCAATGCAGGACCACGGGCAGATTCTTCCCGTGGGCAAAGTCGAACAAGCGCTTGTGGGCCGGGAACACGATCTCGCGGTACATCGCGGGCGACATGAAGGGGGTATTCTTGTACCCTAGGTCGTCCCAGACCCACAAACCGTCCGGCAGGCCCTCGCGCGCAAAGAGGATTTCGAGGAGGCGGACGGTGACCGAGGCGTACACATCCGCCATGCGGCGGACCCACTCCCCATCCGCGGCCATGCCCAGGAGAAGGTTCTCGTGGCCGCACATCGGGGACATCAGGTCGAAGGCGCCGACCACACCGCACGTCATGAACCGGGCGTCCCGCGCGCATTTCTCGCGCAACTGCCGGTAGCGGCCGACGTCGATCCGCCGCTCGTCGATCCGCTCGTCGCGCAGCCAGGGCTCGATGCGTTCTTCCCAGCTCTCGCGGTTCTGCACCATGAAATCCACGTGCTCCGGGGCGCCGGAGCCGTTCTTCAGCCAGCGCAGGAGCGCTCCATTGCCGTCCCGCACCAGCTTCGCCGTGCTCGTCTCCTCGACGACTGTCTCCCCGGCATCCACATCGGCCACGAGGTCGAGAACTTTCCAGGGCATGGGGGTGATCTCGCCCCCGGTCCGCCGCACGTCGAGGCCGAAATGATCGCTCACCATTTCCGGTTCTTCGAACCGACCCTGGCCGGCCCAGCCGCGGGCGGTTTCCTGCCAGAAGACTTCGAACAGCCCCACCCGGTCCACGGGTTCGTGGCGAATGATCCTCGAGAAACGCTCCCTGCTCGTCAGCGCCACGCTTTCCTCTTTCCCCACAAAAAGACAGGGAATGCAGCGGGTGTCAATCGCGTCCTTGCCGCAAACTCGATTGAAGTGTCCCCGCGGCCTACCAGACCGTGTACCCGCCGTCGATCGTGAGCACGCCTCCCGTCATGAAGGAGGAGGCGTCAGAGGCCAGGAAGACGATGGCGCCCTTCAGCTCGTCCAGGCGCCCGTAGCGCCCCATCGGGGTGTTGCGGAGGTTCCGCTCATAGACCTCGGGGATGCGGGCACTCGCCGCCGTCTGGTCGGTCATGATGTAGCCCGGCGCAAGTGCGTTGACGCGGATCCCGTCTCCCGCCCACTCGGCGGCCATCCCGCGCGTCAGCTGCGCCACCCCGGCCTTCGCGACGCAGTAGGTCACGTTGTGGCGCGGGGCGATGTTGCTGATGACGAAGGAGTTGATGGAGCCGATGTTGATGATGCTTCCGCTCCCCGCCCCTTTCATCCGCTTCGCGACCCTCGTGCCGACGTAGAACATGCTGGAGAGGTTGGTGTCGATGATCTTTCTCCACAGGTCGTCCGCCACCTCGTCCAGCGGGCACCCTTCCGACGGCATGGAGGCGTTGTTGACGAGGATGTCGATCCGGCCGTACCGGCCCATCACCTCGCCGACGAACGAATCGATCTCGGCCGAAACGGTGACGTCGACCCGCGAGAAAAGCGCCGGGCCGCGCAGGAGGGAAAGCTCCGCCCGCGTCCGCTCGCCCTCCTCCGCCAGCAGGTCGCAGATCGCCACCTCCGCCCCGGCCTCGGCCAGCGCCAGGGCATGCTGGCGGCCCAGACCCCGTGCCCCGCCGGTGACGATGGCCACGCGGCCCTCCAGGGAGAAAAGATCGAGCGCCCCCATGTCATTCGCCCCGGGAAGGCCACGTGATCTTCCCGAACGCGCCTTCCCAGTCCGCCATGAACCCCCGCATGCGCTTCTCCGTGAACGGGTGCTCGTACAGCAGGGCGAGGTACTCGAACCGCAGGGTACAGATGTCGGTCCCGGCGACCGCGAACTGCCCGAAGGATCTCGGGTAGCGCCCGCAGGAGAGAATTTTCGTCGGGAAGCCGTAGTTGTCGTAGACCCTGCGCACCGGAGCGACGAGCTCCACTTCCTGGTCCAGCGCCTGGTCGAGCGGTCCGTTGAAAAGGGCGACGATGTCGGCCCCGGATTTTCCCACGATGTACGCCTGGGCGATGGAGGATACGAGCGTCACGGCGATCCTGATGCCGCGCGCCTCCTTCTTGAGCTGGAGAAGGGCCTGGATGCCGGCAACGCTCATCGGCAGCTTGACGATGATCTTTTCGGAAAAAGCGTGCAGCCACCTCGCCTGCCCGATGAGGCTGTCCTTGTCTTCCCACCCGATCGCCTGGCAGAGAACGGGCCCCGGCGATGCATCGAGCACGCCGCGCAGGACGTCCTCGATGGCGCGGCCCCCTTCGCGGGAGAACAGGGTCGGGTTCGTCGTCACCCCATCGAGCACTCCCCAGCCTTTCGCCGTGGAGATCTCCCGGGGATCACAGCTGTCGAGAAAAAGCTGCATGGTCTGCCCTCCTTGTCACGAAAACAGGTCGTCGGCGAGCTCGCACAGGTGGGATGCCACCCGCGCGTTGTACTCGCGGTAGAAGCCGTCGGAAAGGGTGTAGAACATCTCCCGGTTCACGAATCGACCCGACGCGTCGCGCCGTCCGGGGTACGCGAAGAAAAACTGGCGGAACACCTCGTGCCCGGGCGCGGGTGAGGGTTTTGCCAGGGATGCATACGCAGACAGGCACGCGGCAGCGAGCGGGGACCCTTTCTCCGCTTCGACCCGGGCGTAGTCGAAGGCGTCGTTCCACCACCGCAGGAAGATATCCGGATAGTGGTCGCGGATCGCTTCGGCGAAAATGAAGTGGAGCATGGGAGAGATCTTGTAGTGCAGCCTCCCTCCCGTGGCGTCGCGGATGGCACGACGCGCCCGGGTGGAGAGATCGTCCGCGGAGTGGAAATCCAGCAGGTAGCCCGTCTCCTCGGCGATGTGGTGAATGGGCTCCACGCGTGCCTGCAGCCCGGCGAATCCGTCCGGAAGCCTGTAGTCGAAGCCCTTTTCGACGCCGAAGTTCGGGGCGATGTGCGTGACGGGCAGGCCCCGGCGGTTGAGCTCCCGCGCAACGAAGATCACTTCCTCCTCCCCGCTGATGCAGCGGGGACCAGGAACCTCGGGCGGGTGCTCGTCGAAGGCGAACTCCAGGTCGAAGGGATTTCCGGCGCGCAGGGCCGTGATGCGCGGAACGAGCACGGAAACCGCTTCCATCGACTGGCGGTACTTTCCCAGACAGCGGCCGACGAGGTCCGCGTCCAGCCGGTACGTCCGCGTCCCGATCCGCAGAGGCTGGCAGTGGCAGGCGAGGATGTCGTTCCGCTCCGCGGAGTCCGTCACCAGCCTTTCCAGGAGCAGCTCCCCCTCGCCCTTGCGTTCCATCGATTCGAAGGAAAGAACGTCGGCCACGTCTACGGTGAAGAACGAGTAGTAGCGGGCGGCCTCGATCACCCGCGTGGCATTCTCGAGCCCTGCGTCGGTGCGCTTGATCTGGATGTGGTCGGCATCCGCCCCGCAGTCGATGCGTTCCTCGTGCTGCAGGGCCGCCAGAACGCCGGCAACCCAGAGCCCCTCGAAGGTGCTCCCCGTGTACCCGCTCTCGATCATGCCGAAGCCGCTGGCGTAGTTGCGCACCGGTTCCCGGCCGCTTTTCAAGTCGTCGAGGAGATTCAGCTCGCGCACGGAATTCTGGATGACGTTGGCGGTGAACTTCCTGCGGTCCATCGCCGAGAAGATGCCCGGCCAGACCCTCGTGGTCATGCGGGTGCCAATGCCGAACCGAGGAACGCGGCCGAGTGCCCGCGGAGCGTTTGCCGGCTTCAGCAGGCGGCAGAACCTGTCGATCGTTTCCGCATCGGTCGGGTAGGCGGCAAGCTCCGCTCCTGCGCCGAGTGCCAGCCTGAAAAATGGCTCGCCGAGCGTTGACTCGCCCGCGGGGCTTCCCGTCTGGACGAAGACCTTCTGCCCGTCGCCCAACTCCGCGAGAAAAAAGGTCCGGGGCCCGCGCGTGGTGACCGAGCTGACAGTGGGCGTCCCTCCCGCGGCATCCACCGGGGACCTGCTCCTGACAGCCGAGCCGCGCACCGAGGACCAGGACGCCTGCCGTTCGAGGATTTCGCGGCGGGCCGCTTCCCGGTCCCAGGTCGCCGTGTCCAGGACGGCAGGGCTGCGGGAGGGATCGATCTCGAGCTTGCCGAAAACCATCCGCCTCTCCTGGCCCATCCTCTCAGGCATCGACCGGCCGGTCGACGAACCGCAGGAGCTCGCTTTCGCTCAGCTCGTGCCAGATCGGCCTGCCATGCGGGCAGCGCGGCACGGCCAGCCGCAGCGCCTGCGCGCAAAGCTCGCGGGCGGTCACCGGGTCCACCGGGTCCCCTTCCTTCACGGCCAGGCGGCAGGCGGCCCGCGCGAGAAGGGAGTGCCTCCACTGCCCGCCCCCTGCCCCGCGGACCATCTCCACGAGGTCGGCCTCGGGAAGCGGCCGCAGGTCCGCCGCCAGCACCGCCACTTCCATCGCGCGGGCGCCGGCGCGCCTCAGCCCGATCCCGATGTCCGCGAGCTCCTGCCGCGCCTCCATCAGTCTCCGTTCCTCCTCGTCGGTGACATCGAAGCAGAGCGGGAAAAGCATTTCCTGCATCGCCGGAGCCCGTGCGGCAAGCCGCTCGTAGAGTATCCTTTCGTGCGCGGCGTGCTGGTCGAGCATGAGGAGCCGGCCGGGCAGCTCGAAGATGAGAAAAACTCCGAACACCTGGCCGAGGAAACGTATTCCCTCTCCCGCCGCGGGGACCGGGCCCGGCGAGTCAGGCACGAAGGGCAGCGAAAAGACCGGTCGCACCGTTTCACCGCGGAATCCGCCGGCCCTTCCCGCGGCGGAAGGCAGCGCCTCGCCTGCAGGGGGCAGTGGGGACGCCGCGGGAGCCAGGATCTTGCGCACGGCAGCGACGACAGCCCGGTGGACGTCGGGGAGGTTGCGGAAGCGTACCTCTTTCTTCGCCGGGTGGATGTTGAAATCCACCAGCGAGGGGTCTGCCTCCACGAAGACGAACGCCGCGGGATGCCAGCCGCCCGGCACGAAGCCGGCGAAGCCGAACTCCGCGGCCTGGAGGAGCGCAAACTCGCTGACCCGGC
>JBKQPS010000049.1:0-3126 GCA_052144915.1 Spirochaetia bacterium
GATCATATGGGGTTCCTCCTTTGACTGGCCGAACGTGTTGGGCAAACCGTTTCGGTCCAATCATGGGTCAGGAACCCGCTTTTTTCACCTTTGAAACCGACCAGGCGGAAATACGTCCGGATCGGAAAAACGTAAAAAGTGAAGAGAGGTTGCGCTTTTTGCGTTTTTCGCAATGTCGTGGCCCCCGACCTGCTACAATTCTTTGCCCGAGGGCTGTAAACCGCTATTTTCCCTACGGGAACAGAACGCCCTGCCTGCCTCGAAGGCGGTCGGCCACGGTGGCCACGATCAGGTCCAGGTCTTTCGAGTCTTCCACGAAATCCAGCCGATCAGATGGAACTTCCAGTACCGGAGAAAGCGAGAAGCCGTGGATCCATTCCTCGTAGAGACGGTTGAGGCTCTCCAGGTACTCGTCGGAGATGCGCGCCTCGAACGGCCGACCCCGAAGGGCAATCCTCTTCTGCAGCGTCGGCACCGACGCGCGCAGGTACACCACGAGGTCCGGCGGGGCCAGAAGCGAAGTGAGGGTCCGGTACAATCCTCGGTAGGTGTCCCAGTCCCGGGCGCTGATGGCTCCCTGCAGGTGCAGGGCGCGCGCGAACACCTCGGCATCCTCGTAGAATGACCTGTCCTGGACGACCGCGCGCGGAATGTCCATGAGGGCCCGGTGCGCCTGGGCCCGGTAGGTGAGAAAGAAGACCTGCGAATGGAAGGCCCACGCGCGCATGTCCCGATAGAAATCGTCCAGGTAGGGGTTCTCCGCGACCGGCTCGTAGTACGGCTCCCAGCCCAGCTTCTCGCACATCATGCGCACCAGGGTCGACTTGCCCGCCCCGATATTTCCTGCCAGCACCACGTAGCTCTTCATACGGCCCGTCAGTATCTTACACCAATATGAAAACTTACCGCATCGCCAACACACCGCTCACCGTGACGAGAATCGTCTACGGGTGCATGGGCATCGGGGGCGGCTGGGCCCCGGGGCCGCTGGCCGAGCGCACGCGCAAGGAAGCCCTCGCCGCCGTTCGCGCCGCGCTGGACGAGGGGATCAACGTCTTCGACCATGCCGACATCTACGGCCGGGGCCGCTGCGAGGAAGCCTTCGCCGGCATCTGGGATGATCGCCCCGGTCTTCGCAGCCAGGTCGTCCTGCAGACAAAGTGCGGCATACGGTTCAAAGACGACCCTGCCCGGGGCACCCCCCAGCGCTACGACTTCAGCAAGGAGCACATCCTGGTCTCTGTCGATGCGAGCCTGCGCCGGCTGAAGACCGACTACATCGACATCCTCCTCCTGCACCGACCGGATGCACTGGCCGAGCCCGAGGAGATTGCCGCTGCATTCGACGCGCTCCTGGCAGCCGGGAAGGTGCGGTACTTCGGCGTGAGCAACCACTCCGCGTGGCAGATCGAGCTCCTCAAGCGCGCCGTGCGCCAGCCCCTGGTCGTAAACCAGCTGGAGATCAGCCTCGTGCACAACCAGCTCATCGCCGCGGGTACGATCGTCAACCAGGACGAGCCGGCCCGTCCCATCCACGGCGCGGGAACGCTGGAATACTGTCGGCTGCACGACATCACGATCCAGGCGTGGAGCCCCGTGGCGCACGGCGCCCTCGCCAAGGCAGGGGTCGGCCGGGGCGAGGAGAAGATGCGCACCGCCGCGGCCGCGGCCCGGACAATCGCCGAGCAGAAGGGGGTGAGCCTGGACGCGGTCCTGGTGGCCTGGCTCCTGCGGCACCCGGCCGGCATCCAGCCCGTCATCGGCACGACCAATCCCCAGCGCATCAAGGAGACCTGCGTCGCGGACAACGTGGGTCTCACCCGGGAGGAGTGGTACACGCTGCTTGCCGCGGGCAGCGGGCGATCAGTGGCGTAGACACGCCGCGTTGAATTCGCGCGTCGTCGTTCCCCGTGATAGGGGGAAGGGGAATGGCGATGAGGACAAGGGTCGTACGGTGGGCGGCAGTGGCGGCCGCGTGCCTCGCGGGGTGCGCTCCCTTCGTACTGCCACCGGCAGGGGATGGAAAGCTCGCAATCACCTCGTTCGCATTGCTGTCTCCGCCGGCCCCCGGGGTCATCGCGGAGGATGCGCGCACCGTGGCCGTCACAGTGCCTGCCGGAACGGAGCTGACGGCGCTCGTGGCGGTGTTCGTCGCTTCGGGATCACGCGTCAGTGTTGCGGGCGTGGAACAGGTGAGCGGCCGAACGCCGAACGACTTCTCCGGCCCAGTGGAGTACGTCGTGGAGGGGTCGAATGGTGAGCGCGTGCCCTACGTCGTGCAGGTCACGGCGGCGCAGGAAGTCCCGAGCGCGGACAAGAGCCTCGCATCCTTTTCGTTTCAAAGCCCCGGTGCCGCGGCGGTGATCGACGAGGTGCGGCGGATCATCCACGCAAGAGTTGCGGAGGGTGTTGACCTGTCCTCGCTTGTTGCGGTCTTTTCCACCACCGGCGAATCCGTGCGGGTTGAGGGAAAGGCGCAGGAAAGCGGGGTCACGGTGAATGACTTCTCCAGCCCCGTGGAATACGAGGTCGTGGCAGAGGACGGGTCGAGCTGCCGGTACACCGTGGTGGTTACAGACCGCATCGGCCTGCTGGTCAACGAGCTGGACGTGGACCAGGTGGGCGTGGACAACGCGGAGTACATCGAGCTGCTCGCGGTGGAGGACGTCGACCCCTGGGGGATTGTCGTGGTCCTGATCCACGGCGGGGTGACACCAGGGAAGGAGTACGCGCGCATCGACCTTTCCTCTCTCGGATCGATCGAACAAGGGACTTACGTCGTGATCGCGGGGCCGCTCGTACCGGTGCCCCCGACGGCGGTGAAATACACGCCGCCGGGATGGGAGCTCACCAACCGGATTCAGAACGGCCCCTCGGACGCGGTCATGGTCTGGGACACCATCGGGCGGAAGGTGGTCGACACGGTGAGCTACGCCGGGGTGCTGCACCGCGCCGTCATCGAGGGGGAGGCCGCGGAGCTGGATGCCACGGAGGGAAGTGCCGGTGCGCCCGCGGACAGCAACAGCGTGACGGGGTCCCTTTCCCGGTCCCCCAACGGCCAGGACACCGGTCAGAACGGCGTGGACTTCCGGTTCGTTTCCGCATTGACGCCGGGCGGTCCCAACC
>JBKQPS010000050.1:0-21055 GCA_052144915.1 Spirochaetia bacterium
TTCAAGTCCCAGATTTCCTGCCGGGGCTGCTCTTCGACCATCGCCTGGAGCCTTCCCATGAGCGTCTTGAACACACACGTCTCCATGAATGCCCGGGCATGCCGATTGTCTTTCCAGGTGCCAATGGCCATGGCCTTCGGGCGCGCCGTGAGGAACTGCATCCGCACGAATCCCTCCTGGGACCTGGCGTGGTCGAGCACCTCGTTCTTCCAGATCTCGCATTCGCCGTCGAAGTCGGAATCCTTGAAGTGGTACGTCATCGTTGCCGTGTACATCCGGGGATCTCCTTCGCCTCGTTATATAACACATCTTTCTCCGCCTTTCATCCCGCGTTCATGGGATACCGGCTCGAGCCGCAGTAGTCTTGAATCAGTGGAGGTTCAACGATGAAACGACTAGCTTTGGCGGCCCTGCTGGTAGTGGTTCCCCTTGCGCTCTTCGCGCAGGCCATGCAGGCTCCCCAGAAGAAGATGCTGCAACAGCTCGGCTTGACGGATGCGCAGGTGAGCCAGGTCATGGACATCCAGTCGAAGACGATGGTCTCGATTCGGCAGGACGCCGCGCAGGCTCGCGTGCTGAGGGCACAGATCGCCAAGGCCATGGTCGCCGCCACGGTCGACATGCAGGCCGTCAACAGCCTGGTAGATCAGCTGTCCCAGGTGCGCGGCTCGATCCAGAAGACCTTCCTGGCGGCGAGGGTCCAGCTGCAGCAGATCATGGGCCCGGACAATTTCCAGATCTACATGAGGCACATCAGGTTTCAATTCGCCCACCGGTTCCATGGCATGCGGCCGTGGCAGGGAAATATGCCCGGCGCGCGCGGCGGCGACGGCTGGATGTAGGGCGGGGCCCTTCGGGGCACTGCCGGGCACGGCGCGGCTGGCGCCTGGGGTGCTCCTCGATTGACGGCAGGCGTGGCGCCTGCTGAGGTTGAAAGCTGTTTTCTCGCGGGGAAGGATGCTTTTTCTCCTTTTCGCCTTCCCCGCATTTTTGCTTCCAGGTATGGATTTCTCCCGGCCGCTGCAATAGCATGTGCCCATGCCAAATGTGGAGTCGATTTCCGCGTGCGCATGCGCGAGCCTGTCTGCGGCCCAGTCTGTGCTGGTGCTTGTGCGCGCCCGGTCGTGCGTTCAGCGCCTGGTTCCCGTCCTCCTTGCGAGTTTCCTCGCGCTGCTGCCCGCCTGCGTGCTCCTTGCTGCAGACTCTCCTCTGCATGACCCCGTTCTCCTTGCGATGCTGTGGGTTGCAGGCGCATTCCTCCTCCGGGCATCCAACGCGGGAATGTTCGGGATGTGGTCCGGCGCGATAGTCACCCTCTTCTGTTCCCTGTTGATTGCGCGCGCCCTGGGTCACGCGGGTTCCGTTCCTTATGTTGCGCTTCGTTCATTCGGGATTGCGCTCCTGGCCGCGCTTCCGCTCGGAATGCTCTTTCGGTCCTGGCGCAGGAAACACGCGCTCTCCGCCCTCCTGACCTTCGCGGCCGGCGGTTTCTGGATCGGCTGCACCGGGATAGACACCGTTAGCGGCGCGGCATTCATTTCCAACGGCCCCTGCGCCGCCGTGCCGGCGCTTCTTCTTTCTCTCTGCACGGGGTGGCTCGTGTTCCAGGAAGGGTACCCGGACAGGACTGCCTGGCAGGGCAGCCTGCCCGGGCTCACGGGGAAAGAAGGGCTGACGCATTCCCTCCATGCGCGTCTCCTGGCCGCTGAAAGCGCCCTGGTCGGGCAGGAGCGAATCACCGCCGCGGGATTCCTGGCCCTCGGCGCCGCCCACGAGTTCAAGAACATCCTCTCTCTCGTCGGGCTTGCGGCGCGTCACGGCCTCACGCGGGAGGCTCCGGGGGAGAAAGACGAATGCCTGCGCCTGATCGTGGAGCATGCGAATACCGCCCGCAAATCGGCGATCGAGGTCCTCGAGCGGATCTCGCCGAACGGGGAAGGTGAGGCCTGCACTCTCGATGCCGCGCGCGATTTCGCCGCCACGCTTCGCCGGGCGGGCACCGCCCTGCGGGGTGAGGGGATCATTGTCGAGATGGACCTCGCCGGCGGTGTTGCTTTTCACGCGAGGAAATCGGACGTCGAACAGATCATCCTGAATCTCGTCCACAACGCCGCCGAGATGTACCGCAGGCGCCCCGGCGAGGGGAGGCGGACGATCGCGATCCGCGCGAGAGCCGAGGACGAATTTGCTGTCATTGAAGTCCGCGACGCAGCGGGCGGTGTGGAGGAGAGCGTCCGGCACAAGCTCTTCACGCCCTCGATTTCGGGCGCGGGGGGCGGCGGGCTGGGGCTCTACCTGTCGCGCAACCTGGCCCTGGCGAATGGGGGAACCCTGGACTACCTGCCGGTGGGGGGCGGGAGCGTTTTCGTGTTGGCCCTGCCCGCGGCGGCCTTCTTCGAAAAGCCGCTCCTGCGGATGCCGTCAGCTCCCGGCACGTAAAAAAAGCGCCCCCGGTGGGGCGCCTAGAAATACATGGAGAGATTGACCGAGTGACCCGTGCCATCTCCCGAGTTCGGATATGGCAGGGAAATTGCGCTGACGGGGGATCCCATGCGCACTCCCGAAGGGTCGTAGAAAACTGAATCGGAGAAGGGCGGCGGACTATAATTACGGCTCGTGTAAACCGCCGTCAACTGGTATACGTCGTTCTTCAGCTTGGTGAAGACGAACGGAAAATGGATGTAGTTGTAATCGACGCTCGTCCACGTGCCGGTTGCCACCGTCGTGTTATTGGCACTGACGTCATACAGGTACAAGGTGACCGATCCGGGATAGGAGCCATGGTTATAAGCGTCCGACCAATCAAACGGATAGTCCGCCGCGCTGACCTGCACATCGACGTAGATCTGGTTGCTCGGGAATATTGCATCGAGCATCGCATCGCAGCCGGAAAGCAGGAACAGGGCCCCCACCGCGACGAGAACCAAGGGCAGCAGCTTTCGCATCTTCATTTTTCTTCTCCCCTAGAAATAGATGACGAAGTTCAGGGTGGGAACCATGCCCTCGGTCAGGTCGCTCCAGTTGCCATACGAAAACCCCTGGTGGAACGCGGCATTCATGTCGTCCATGCTCGCAAAGACCTGCGTGCCGGAAATGTTGATGCCCCACCACCGGAACTTCAGCCCCGCGCCCAGCCGTGCGTTCACGCCGAACTTGCCGTACGTGGCTCCACCCCGGAGATAGAGCATGTTCGTTCCGATTTCGGCGTAGAACACGAACGGCTTCAGGAACTCGATCTTTGCCCCGACGTCGAACAGGTTCAGGAAGCCGGGAACCAGGTAGCCCTGCACGACGTAGCCGGTGCTCGGATCCACGTAGGTCGTGTTGTTGTAGACCCAGTAGTCCGGCATCGCATACGCGTCCCATGACAGGTACAGGATCGAATAGCTCCAGCCGACGTGGAAGTCGATGATCGGGTCGACGTTGTAGGGATCAGGCGGGTTGGCAATCGATCCGGGCGACAAGCCGATCCCCAGCTCTGCCTCGGAGAAGGCCGCGGGAACCGCGAACGCGAGAAGCAGCATCGCCGCCATGGGCAGTACGAGCCTCTTCATCTGGTGTGTCTCCTTCGTTCCCCGCGGTCACGGTACTCCGTGACATTCGCGGTCACGGTACTCCGTGGCTTTGTGAGATCGGAGCCGGGGAAAGCTCAACTTGCGTTCAAAACTATAGCGCGCGCAAAGCGCGATTCCAACTTTCCTCAGCGGCGGGTGGGAGGGCCGCAGCCCCATCGACCTTGATGGACAGGTATTCGGCCTGCTACTATGGGCGCGGATGGGCTTCACCATTCTCGCAATCAATCCCGGCTCCACCTCCACCAAGTGCGCCATCTACCGGGACACGCAGGAGGCGTGGAAGAAGGGAGTCGCGCACTCCGCGGAGGACCTCGCGCGGTTTCGAAGGCTCCAGGACCAGCTGGCATACCGAAGCGCGGCCGTGCGTGACGGGGTTGGCGAATCCGGCATACCGCTCTCGGAAATCTCGGCCGTCGTGGGGCGGGGAGGGCTCCTCAAGCCCCTGCCCGGCGGCGTGTACGAGGTGAACGAGAGGATGAAGGCGGACCTGATCGCGGAGAAATACGGGCGGCATGCCTCGAACCTCGGGGCGCTCATTGCCGACTCCCTGGCCTCGGAGCTGGGAATCCCGGCGTTCATCGTCGACCCCGTCGTCGTCGACGAGCTTGCGCCCGTCTCCCGGTATTCGGGAATACCCGAGATCCCCCGCCGGTCGATCTTTCACGCGCTGAACCAGAAGGCGATCGCCCGGAAGGCCGCGTGCAGCCTCGGACGGCAGTACTCTGCGTGCACCCTGGTCGTCGCCCACATGGGCGGGGGAACATCGATCGGCATGCACGTGAACGGGATGGTCGTGGATGTGAACAACGCGCTGGACGGCGAAGGGCCCTTCTCGATCGAACGCGCCGGCACGATCCCCGCGGGGGACTGGATGCGGTGGGTTCTCTCTCACCAGCACGATCCACAGTCACTGCAGCTCATGCTCACCGGCCGGGGCGGGCTGGTGGCATACCTGGGCACGAACGACTTCCCCGCCATCGAGAAGTCGGCCGAAGGAGCCGGCGGCCTGGACAAGGCGCTCTGCGACCAGCTCATCCGCGCGCTGTGCTACCAGATCGCCAAGTCGATCTCGGGCCTCGCCGCCTTCACCAACGGGAAGGTTGACGGGGTGGTGCTCACCGGGGGGCTCGCGTTCTCCCCGCGCGTGGTGAAGGAGATCAGCGAGCGGGTGTCCTTCCTCGGGCCGGTGCTCGTTTTCCCCGGTGAGAACGAGCTGGAAGCCCTCGCGCTGGGCGCGCGCGAGGTGCTCCGCGGCGAGTCCCCCGCCCGTGTCTACGAAGGATGAAGGGAGTCGTATGAATCCATCGGGAAACCGTGCCCGCCGCATCAGGGTGGTGGACGGGCGATTTCAGTACCGGCTGATCGCCCTGTCGCTTTCCATGATCGCACTCGGGCTCCTGTTCTTTCTCGGCCTCACGGCGCTGTACTACGCGATCGCCCGGGCCGCCGGAACGCCTGCGGACCCGCGCCTCCTGCTCGTCATCCTTCCCCCCCTGCTCCTGAACGACCTGGCGATCATGGTCGTGGTCATCTTCATCGGGGTGATCCTGTCGCACCGGATCGCGGGTCCGGTGTACCGGATCGCGGAGGACATCGACCGGGTGCTCTCGGGCGAGCGGGGAGTCCGGGTGAGCCTGCGGCGGAAGGACGCCCTGGAGGATCTCGCGCAGAAGGTCAACGAACTCATTGAGCATATCGACGGCGCGCGCGCGGGCTGACTCTCCCGTTCTTCCCTACAACCGCAAGTACCTGGGGTCCAAGCGCCAGCTCCGGCAGTGGCTCGCGGATCGCATCTGCGCGGCTGCAGGTACCCCCCGCTCGTTCCTCGACGGATTCTTCGGGACGGGCTCGGTGAGCCTGGCCATGGCGCTCCAGGGCGTGGGGAAGATCTTCGCCGTGGACTCCCTGCGCTCGAACTGCGCGATCCTGCGCGGCTGCACCACGTCCAGCCCCCGTGCCACCGCGCTCATCGACCACGTGAATGCCTCCCCGCCGCGTGACGGCTACGTCCACGCGAACTACGCGGGCACCTATTTCACCGCGGAGAATTGCCGCAGGATGGACGGGACCCGCGATGAGATCGAGCGTCTCCGCGGTGCCGGGGAGATTTCCGCTGGCGAGCACGACGTTCTCCTGGCCAGCTTCCTCCTGGCCGCCGACCGCGTGGCAAACACTATCGGGCAGTACGACGCGTTTCTCAAGCATATCGGGGGACGCAGCCTGGCCGGCGGCCGACACCTGCGGGACGAAAGGGTGCACACGCCGTTCCTGCTTCAGCCTCTCGATGTCATCGCCGGCGCCGACTTTGACATCCGGGAGGGCGACATGATCGCACTTGCCCCGCGGCTGGAGGTGGACGTGGCCTACTTCGACCCTCCCTACAACCACCGCCAGTACTGCGACAACTACCACGTGCTGGAAAACCTCGCGCGATGGGAGAAGCCGCCCCTTTTCGGAAAGACGCGGAAGTTCGACAGGTCGGGCCTGAAGAGCCCCTTTTCGCGCAGGCAGGAGGCCGGGGATGCCCTTCGTCTGCTCGTGGAGCGCGTGCGCGCCCGGCACGTGTTCCTCTCGTACAGCTCGGAAGGAATCCTCATGCGGGACGAGATCCTGTCCATCCTGTCCGCTCGAGGCGCGACCCGCGAGATGGAGATCCCGTACCCGGTGTTCGGAAACGGCGCGGGCGTCTCTCTCCGCCGGACCGTCACCGAGTATCTCTTCCATTGCAGGCCCGATGCGTAGGGTGAAACGGGAGATTTTCGACGCTGACGGCGGCTCGCGCGGGTTCTACTCCGAGGACAACAGGGTGAACGATCTCACCGGGCGGGAGTGGGTCTTCTGGACTCGATCGGTGATCACGAAGCCCTATCCGCCTGACATGCAGCACACCCTGAGAAGCGCGCACGGCGGTCAGAAGCCGCCACGGCTGTGCGCCGATCTCCTGCGGGTCTTCACGAAGGAGGGACAGGTCGTCCTGGACCCGTTCATGGGGGTGGGCGGCACGCTGCTCGGCGCATCGCTCTGCGGCCGCCGGGCCGTTGGGATCGACGTGAACGGGCGATGGATCGGGATCTACCGGGAGGTGTGCGCGCGGGAAGGCCTGCCCGAACAGGAGACGATCGAGGGGGACGCCGGCGACGCGCTACAGGGGCTGAAGGACCGGTCGTTCGATTGCGTGCTGACGGACGTCCCGTACTGGAAAATGGACACGGCGTCCCGCTCCCGCGGGACGTTCAAGAGGGTGGATGGGAACGCGAAACCCGCCCGGGCGAGCAAGCTTTCCGCATTCCAGGCCCGGGAATACGCCACGAAAGAGGAGTGGCTCGCGCACATGGAACGGACATTCCGGCAGGCAGCGGCCCTCCTGCGGCCGGCCGCGTACCTGCTGTCCTTCATCGGGGACATGTACCGGGACAACGAATATCACTGCCTTTCCGCCGAGCTCGCCGCGGTTCTTCGACTCGTCCCGGGGCTCGTGTGGAAGGCGAACCTCGTGTGGTACGACGTATCGAAAAAGCTTCACCTGTACGGGTACCAGTACTCCTACATTCCCTCGATGATCCACCAGAATATCCTGGTTTTCCGCAAGGAAACCGCGGGCTGAATTTTATGCGCGCCCCTGTCGATGGGGAATTGATGCACACACTCCGCCTCTCTCTCCTCATGGCCGTTGTCCTCTCCGTCACTGCGCTGCCGCGCGTCCTGGCCGATTCGATGGCCCCCGAGGCCCCGCCGCTGCCCCCCGCGGGGCCGGCGAACGGAATGGTCGAAGACCGTTCCTCGACGGGCGAGGTCGACTACCGGGTCTTCTACGACCAGAGGGGCAGGGTCGAACACGAGGAGCTCGCCTCCCGGCACGACGGCAGGATGGACACCTTCTACTACTACAAGGAAGGAGTTCTGCAGAGGGTGGAGATCGATTCGAAAGGCACCGGGAAGATCGACCTCTGGGTCTATCTCCTGGACGGCAAGTACGTGCAGCGCTACGAGCGCGACACGACGGGCAGCGGCACGCCTGACGTCGTGCGCACTTTCGGCGTACACTGAGGCATGGCCGAACATGTCTACGGGTTCCATTCCATCGAGGAGGCTCTCCAGAAGGGCGCGGGGACCGGCACCCTCCTGATCTCGCGGCAGGGGGCCCGCATCGCGCAGATCCGGCAGCTCGCCGAGCGAAAAGGCGTGCCCGTGTCCGAGGTCGATGACGCCGAGCTCACCCGGCTGTGTGGCTCGGAGGCCCACCGGGGCGTTCTCCTGGCTCTCGAACGACCTTCCGCGTCGCAAAAGTCGAGCCTCAAGCACCATTTGAAAGACCTGGAGGCGGAAAAGAGTCTCGTCGTGGTCCTCGACGGCATCACGGATCCCCAGAACCTCGGGGCGATCCTGCGGTCCGCGGACCAGTTCGGCGTCCAGCTCGTCATCATCCCTTCCCGCCGGTCCGCCCAGGAAAACCAGACGGTGAGCAAAGTCTCTTCCGGAGCCAGCGAGTACGTCGCGCTGGCCGTCGTGCCGAACATCGCGTCGGCCCTCGACCTGCTGAAAGAGTACGGCTTCTGGATCTTCGGAGCGGATGCGGACGGGCAGTCGACGGGCGGTCTCGACCTCAACGGCAAGGTCTGCATCGTCCTGGGCAGCGAGGGATCGGGCCTGCACCGGCTGGTAAAGGAGAAGTGCGACTTCCTGCTCAGCATCCCGGCGGCCGGGCACGTGGATTCGTTCAACGTGTCCGTGGCAGCCGGCATCCTCATGTTCGAGACCCGGCGCCAGCAGGGCTTTCCGCACATCCAGGGCTGAGGGCGTGGTCGCCGGACTCCCGCCGCGCCCGCGCCCGGCCGGACCGAACGCGTCAGTCCCGGGGGACCTTCAGTATCCGCTCGGCCAGGAGCACCGCGTTCAGCACTCCCTGCTTTCCGATGCCCATGGTGGCCACCGGCACGCCGCGCGGAAGCTGCAGGATCGAGAGCAGCGCGTCGATCCCCGAGAGAGACCCCGCCACGAGCGGCACGCCAATGACGGGCAGCTTCACGAGTTAGGCAACCACCCCGGGGAGCGCGGCGGAGAGTCCGGCGGCGGCGATCACGATCCGGTAGCCCGACTCCTCCTGTTTGAGAAAGCCCACCAGCTGCTCGAGGTCTCGGTGCGCGGACATCACCGTGAGCTCGAAGCTCATGCCTTTTTCCGAGAGGAGGCGAAGCCCCGGCTCGACGGCCGGGGTGTCTGTCTCCGAGCCGATGATGAAAAGCACGTCTTTCATGACAGAAACTTCCTTCCGATGTCCCGCCGGAACCACGCGCCGTCGAAGCTCACCGATTCGGCGGCCGCGTACGCACGGGCGGCTGCTTCCCCCAGGTCGCGGCCGATGCCCACCGCGGTGAAGCATCTCCCGCCGCCCGTGCGCACGCCGCCCGCGGAATCGCACGCGGTCGAGGCGTGGAAGATCACCGACTCCGACTCCGGCCGGTCAGGGATCGGCGCGACCAGTGCGCCCTTCTCGGCGCCCTCGGGATAGCCGCGGCTGGCGATCACGACGCCGAGGGCCGCGCCCGGTTTCGGGGACAGGGCCGCGACTTCCGCGAGCCTGCCCGCCGCCGCGCCCTCCAGGAGCGCGCCCAGGTCGGCGCCCAGCATCGGCAGGAGCACCTGCGTCTCGGGGTCTCCCAGGCGGACGTTGAACTCCAGCACCTTTGGTCCGTCGGCGGTGACCATGATCCCGAAATACAGGACACCCGCGTACGCGAGCCCTTCCCGGCGGAGCGCGGCATACGTGGGTTCGACGACGACGGCGCGGATGCGGCGAGCCAGGGACTCGTCTACCCACGGGACGGGGCAGATCGATCCCATGCCGCCGGTGTTCGGTCCGGTGTCCCCGTCATGCGCCTTCTTGAAATCGGTGCACGGAGGAAGCACCAGAAAGTCTTTCCCGTCGCTCAGCCCGAAGACCGAGACCTCCCAGCCCTCGAGGAACTCTTCCACCAGGAGCGAGTCTCCGCGGAGCACGGAGGCCCCGAAGGCGAGAAGCTCGGCGGTGTCGGACGATTCCAGCACGCCCTTTCCCGCGGCGAGACCGCTCTTCTTCACGACGAGACGGCGCCCCGCCTGGCCGCGGACGTACCGCGCAAAGGCAGCCTCCTCCGAAAACTCCTCCGCCTCCGCGGTCGGCAGGCCGTTGCGGACGAGGAATGCCTTGGAGAACGCCTTGCTGGACTCGAGGCGCGCCGACTGCTTCCCCGGCCCGATGGCGGCGATCCTGTGCGAATGGAGAAAATCCACGATCCCGTCCGCGAGCGGCGTTTCCGGGCCCACGAACACGCAGTCGATCGCGTTCTTCCGGCAGGCGGTGAGGATCGTGTCGAAATCGGCCAGGCGTACTTCCGGGAGGTTGGTTCCCGTGCGCGCGGTGCCCGCGTTTCCCGGACCGACGAACACGCGCCTGACCCTCCCGCTGGAGGCGAGCTTCCACGCCAGGGCGTGCTCACGGCCTCCGGAACCCAGGATGAGGATCGTCATGGCCCTGCCCCGTGACCGCCCGGCAGGGCGCCCGCACGTCCCTCTATCGCATCCAGCATTTCCAGGACCAATGGGGGAAACCACCGGTGCTCCAGCTCGTGGATTCGCCTCTCGATCTCAACGCGCGTCTCCGAGCCTTTCCGCGTGAACGACTTCTGCAGAAGAATGGGCCCGGTGTCCACGCCCTCGTCGACGCGGATGACCGATATCCCCAGCTCCGCGTCCCCGGAAGCGAAGCTTTCTTCGATCGCGTGGGCGCCGGGATACCGGGGGAGCAGGCTGGGGTGGAGGTTGACGACCGGCCCCTTGAACGCGGCCAGGAAGTACGGGGTGAGGACCTTCATGAACCCGGCAAGGGCGACCAGGTCGACGCCCCGCCTCTCCAGGTGCCGCACCATCTTCTTCTCCACCGCCTCCCGGGGCAGCCCGTCGTAGCTCATGAGGACGGTCGGCACCCCGAGCTCTTTCCCCCGCTCCAGGACGGCCGCCCCGGGCCTGTCGCAGAGGAGAAGCTCGACCTCGTGCCGGCGCGCTGCCTTCACGGCAGCGGTGAGCGCGACGAAATTGCTTCCCGTCCCCGACGCGAAGACCCCCAGCCGCGCCATCAGCGCAGGACCCCGATGTCCAGGAGCTCGAAACCCTTCTCCGCGGCGAGCTCGCGCAGGGCCGGCCTTTCGGCCGGGTGCGCGACCACCGCGATCCCGATTCCCATGTTGAAAACCGCGCGCATCTCGTCGCGGGGGACGCCCGCGGACTGGATCCTGTGAAAGATCGCCGGAACGGGCCAGTCGAAAGTGAGCTTCGGCCGCAGCCCGTCGGGTACCACGCGCGGGAGGTTGCCCAGGAGGCCGCCCCCGGTGATGTGGGCTGCCGCGAGAATCCTGCCGGAATCCGCGAGGGCTCTCATCTCCGCCGCGTAAATCCGCGTCGGGACGAGCATTTCTTTCCAGGTCTCGACGTCGGTCTCCGGGATGAGCTTCCGCGCAAGGGAAAGACCGTTCGAGTGGATCCCCGAGGAAGGGATGCCGAGCACGAGGTCGCCCGCCCGGATCTCCGGCTTTTTCGGCAGCACCGCATCCTTCTCCGCGATCCCGACGGCGAAACCGGCGAGGTCGAAGTCGTCGGGCCCGTACACGTCCGGCATCTCCGCCGTCTCCCCGCCGCCGAGGCTGCAACCGGCGAGCTCGCACCCCCGGACGATGCCCTCCATGAGGCGGTGCATCCGCGTCTCGTCGATCCTGCCGCAGGCGATGTAGTCCAGGAACACCACGGGCCGCGCGCCGCACACCAGCAGGTCGTTGACGTTCATCGCCACGAGGTCGATGCCGATGGTGTCGTATTTTCCCAGCTTCTTCGCCACGAGGAGCTTCGTGCCCGTGCCATCCGTGGTGGTCATGAGAACCGGTGACGTGAAGCCGAGGGACTCGATGGGCAGCGCCGCGGAGAAACCGCCGATGCCGGGGTCCACGGCCCGCGAGCGGATGCCCTTGATGAACTCCACGAACCGGTCTCCCCGGTCGATGTCCACGCCCGCCTCGCCGTAGGTTTTCACGGGGCGTCCCGCACGGGCACCGGGTACAGGCCGGAGAAGCACGCGTGGCAGTAATCTTCGGGGGCGGCGACGCATTCCCGAAGAGACTCGAGGGAGAGGAACCGCACGGTGTCGGCATCGATCTCCCTCGCGATTCCCGCCGCGTCCAGGCGATTGGAGATGAGCTCGTCCCGCGTGGGGATGTCGATGCCGTAGAAACAAGGGTGGCGCACGGGCGGCGAGGAGAGGCGGAGGTGCACCTCCCGGGCCCCGGCCTCGCGCAGCAGCCGCACGATCTGCCGCGCGGTGGTGCCGCGCACCAGGGAATCGTCCACGACGACGACCCTCTTTCCGGCGATCGCCTCGCGGATGGGGTGCAGCTTCATGCGCACGCCGGATTCCCGCATCGCCGTCGTCGGCTGGATGAACGTGCGGCCCATGTAGTGGTTCCGGGTGAGCCCCTGCTCCAGCGGGATTCCCGAGGCCGCGGAATACCCCAGGGCGGCGCTGTTGCCCGAGTCCGGCACGGCGATGACGATGTCGGCCTCCACCTCGTCGCTGCGCGCCAGCATCTCGCCCATTTTCTTCCGCGCCATGTGGACCGAACGGGCGTAGACCGTCGAGTCGGGTCTCGCGAAATAGATCAGCTCGAAGATGCAGTGCGCCCCGCGCGAGGGCTTCGGGAGGGGAAGCATCTCGGAGGTGACGCGCGCGCCCTCGACCGTCACCATCTCGCCGGGCGCGATCTCCCGGATGTCATGTGCCTGGAACATGTCCAGGGCGCAGGTCTCCGAGGCGATGAGCACCTGCCCGTCCCGGATGCCCATGACGAGGGGGCGGAAGCCGTGCGGATCCCGGACGGCGTACAGCTTCTCCTCGTGCATCAGGAGAAAGCAGTAGGCGCCCTCGATCCGCCCGAGGCACTCGATGAGCGCCTCCCGGAAGGTCGGCTGGCGCGAGCGGGCGACCAGGTGCAGGAGCAGCTCCGTGTCCGAGGTGCTTTGGAAGATCGAGCCTTCGTCGACCAGCTCCTTCTGCAGCCGGCGGGAGTTGGAGATGTTGCCGTTGTGCGCGAGGGCGATCTCGCCCTTGCTGCACGAGACCACGATGGGCTGGGCGTTCGCCAGCTTGTTCGCGCCCTGGGTGGAGTAGCGCACGTGCCCGATGCCGGCCCGGGACGGGTGCGCGTCAGTGAGGTAGTGGGCGAGAGCGCTGGTGACCATTCCGACGCTCCGGTAGGACTTGATCCGGCCCTCCCGGTGGTAGGCCAGCCCCGCGCTCTCCTGGCCCCGGTGCTGCAGCGAGAATAGCCCGTAGAAGAGAAGCTCGGGGATGTTGATTTCCCGATCGCTGGAGATCCCGACGACGCCGCAGGAGTGGCGGAGACTGTCACCCGCGTCTTTCACGAAGGAATGAAACACGAAAGGGTGAGGAGCGTCAATCGCGGGCTCGGGCGCGCCTGCGGGCGGGCGCGCCTGCGGCGCGCGCGGCGCGCCGCCTACGTCCGGAGGTAGCTCTCCACGATCTCCTCGTACTCATCGATGCATTCGGCGTGGACCACGCTCTGGCGGACGATGGAGCCCCCCTCGAGGCCTTTCGTGTAGGCGACGAAGTGCTTCCGCATGTCACGGCACGCCTTGCCTTCCCCGACCCTGTGGGCGAGCATGTGCAGGTGGGACAGGGCGAGGGAGAGGCGTTCCTCGGGCCCGACGCGCCCCTGCGCCGGCCGCCCCCGGAGCAGGGCCTCCGCCTGGGCGAAAATGAACGGGTTGCCCAGGCTCCCGCGCGCGATCATGACACCGTCGCATCCCGTGGTGGTGATCATCCGCAGGCAGTCCTGCGCGGAGAACAGGTCCCCGGACCCGATCACGGGCACGGGGGAGGTCTTCTTCAGCGCGCGCAGGTGATCCCACTGCGCGGTCCCCGTGAACCCCTGGGCCCGCGTCCGCGGGTGGAGGGTCACCAGTGACGCTCCCGCCTTCACCGCCGCCTCGGCGCAGGCGAGATACGTGAGGCGGGAGGCATCCCATCCCAGGCGGAGCTTCACGGAGACGGGGATGTCCGTCTCCGCCGTCATCGCCGAAACGATGGAACCGATGAGAGCAGGGTTGCGCAGCAGGAGCGCGCCGCAGTCCGCTTTCAGGACCTTCGGCACCGAGCAGCCGCAGTTCAGGTCCACGATTGCCGGGCGCAGGGGCGTGATCCGCCGCACCGCCGCCGCCGCGACGGAGGGGCTGGCGCCGAAGATCTGGAAGCCCGTGAGGGTCTCTTCCGGGGACTTTTCAAGGAGCCGGAGGGTGGTTCCGTTGTCCCGGGAAAGCGCGTCCGCGGAGGCCATTTCCGTGAAGCACAGGCGGGCCCCCTGCGTCGCGCACACCGCGCGGAAGGCGGCATCCGTGTACCCTGCCATGGGTGCGAGCCACACGTTTCCGGGGACGACGAGCGAGGAGACGGTGATGTCGTGGAAGAGTCCGGTCTCAGGAGAGTCCAAAAACTTTGAGGCTGCTCGCGTACAGCGTCTCCGTCAGCTCCTCCACGGAGATCTCGCGAAGCTGGGCGATGAAGCCGGCGGTCTCATTGATGTAGGACGGCTTGTTGCGCTTCCCCCGGTGGATTGCCGGCACCATGAAGGGCGCCTCGCTCTCGATGAGCATCCGGTCCAGCGGGATCTTCTTCGCGGTGTCCTGCAGGTTGCGCGCGTTGCGGTAGGTCACGTTGCCGGCAAAAGAGATCCACAGGTTGAGGTCCAGGGCCTTGCGGCTGTACTCGTAGTCCTCCGAGTAGCAGTGCAGGATCCCACCCCGCTTCGGGAGCCGCTCCTTGAGGATCTCCAGCACGTCCGAGCCCGCGTCGCGGTTGTGGATGATGACGGGGAGCGAAAGCTTCTCCGCCAGCTCCAGCTGCCGGATGAAGAGCTCCACCTGCGAGTCCCTGTCCCCGAACTTGCGGTAGTAGTCCAGCCCGATCTCCCCGATGGCCACGACGCGCTCCAGGCGCGTCCCATCCATGATCTTGGCCTCCCAGTCATCCCCCGGCTGTTCGACCGAGGAGGGAGAGATGCCGATGCTGTGATAGATATGGGTTTCGGTCTTCAGGTTCTCATAGAGCTGGAGGAAATCCACCAGGTTGTTGGAGACGGTCACCAGGTGCTGAACACCCTCCTGGCGGGCTTCCTGCACGACGATGAGCTGGTCTATCGGATCTTCCGTGATGAGACCTATGTGTGCGTGAGTGTCGAAATAGCGCATACAGCTCCGTCTTGTCGTGATTTCGAAAGAGTTGAGACTGCATCTCTCGATTTTTCAAAACAATAGCATGGTCCACCCGGCAAGTCAAACTTTTTTTGGACGGCGTTGCGCGATCCCCGTTACGCCGCCCGCCGCAGCCCCGGTCGGGGTTCCCCGGCGCTCCGTTTGACAAGAATGAATCACTATGGTAATATTCCTTGGTTTTACTTATACTTTTGGATCGAGACTATGCCCGAGAAGAGGAAAACGCCTTGCCTGTCACGGAGTACAAGAAGGCTGAGAAGGAATTCGCCGACAGGATAGGGTCCTGGTATCGTCGCGCCTGGATATCCATAGGCAATTTCTTCAAGTATATCATGGTGAAGGGGAAGCAGCGGTTCACCGTCATGCTCATCCCCCATTCGGAAAAGAAGATCTTCAATTTCCAGATTTCCTTCTTCACGCTCATCTTCGTGACCCTGACGCTGAGCATCATCCTTGTCGGTTTCTTCGTCCTCGCGACCCACTTCACCTACACCAATGAGCAGAACGTGCGGCTCACGCAGGAGAGGGACGCGAACGAGAAGACGCTCACGAGCTTGAAGGACGAGATCGCCTCCATCCGCACGGCGGGAAGGCACTTCAAGACGAGCATCGACGGGGTCCTGTCCGCGATCGAGAGCCTGGACGCCAATCCCGCCGGCGGAATGAGCGTGGTGGCGGCGAGCTTCCCGTCGTACCCGGATGATACGACCTCGGTCGCCGACAGCACTCGGGAGCTGAGCGATCTGAAGACCCTCACGAGTCTCCTGGGCAATTCGACGGGATCGCTGGACAAGGTGACGAAGGTCCTCACCGCCTTCCGGGACCTCATGGCGAACACGCCGACGACGTGGCCGCTGAAAGGCGCCACCGGGATCATCACGACCCGGTTCGGCTGGACCACCAACCCCTTCACGAAGGTGGGGTACATGCACACGGGGGTGGATATCGCCTGGGGCATCGGGACCCCCATCGTCGCCACCGCGGACGGCACCGTCCTGCAGACCAGCTACTCGGAGGACCTCGGCAACTTCGTGACGATCCAGCACAAGTACGGCTTCTACACGCGCTACGCGCACATGAGCGGATTCGCCGGCAAGCACAAGGGAGACCACGTGAACAGGGGAGACGTCATCGGGTACATAGGAATCACCGGGCTCACCACCGGCCCGCATCTCCATTACGAGGTGCGCCTGGGCTCGTCCTACATCAACCCGATGCAGTTCCTGTCCATCACGCCGGAGAATGCCTCCACCATCGCGGTCAACCTGAGGGGCAGCGATTGAGCGATTCGCACGTCACCGACGACGCCTTCATCAACTCCATCATCGGGGAAGGAACGAAGTTCAAGGGAGAGTTCGACCTCAACGGCCTTCTCCGCATCGACGGGGACTTCACCGGCGTGATCCGCACGAAGGGCAAGGTCCTCGTGGGGAAGAACGGGCGCGCGGAGTGCACGCTGCACGCGGGCACCGTGGTCGTCGGCGGAGTGCTGCGCGGCGAGGTTTTCGCCACGGAGAAGGTCATCATCCTTTCCACGGGCCTCGTGCTGGGCAACATCACCACCCCGCGCCTCATCATCGAGGAGGGGGTCATCTTCAACGGTTCCTGCAAGGTCACCGTCCCGGCCCCGCCGGACAACGGCCGCGGCGCTCCCACGAACGGGCAGAAGGCCGCCCCGGCGCAGAAAGAGACGGTCGCGATGCCGGGCCAGAGGCGCTGACCCGCCCGGTCGATGGCGCGGATCGATTCACTCGGGGAGCCCTTCCAGTACCAGGTACCGGAGAAGAAGAAGGCCGGCCGCCGCGAGAAGGCCGTGCGGCGGGAGTTTTCCCCCCTGGTCGAATCCGCCTCCGGGGAAGGGGAGATCGGTCCGGAGGATTTCGATGAGGCCGAACGGCGCCGCAGCCTCGAGGAGCTCCTTGACGGGGTCTTCTCCGCGGGCAACCGGCTGAAGAAGGCGCCCACCCTGGACGCGATCAAGGACTACCGCCACCAGGTGAGGGCGTTCGTGAAATTCGCGGTGGCGCACAGCATCGCCGTGGAGGAGACGACCTCGGGCGCGAACGTCCTCAAGCGCAAGAGGTTCACGATGGTGAAGGTGATCGACGAGAAACTCGAATCGCTGGCCGTTTCCGTGCTCGCCGCCCAGAAGGATGCGCTGGCGATCCTCGCGCAGATCGACGAGATCAACGGGATGCTGGTGAACCTCGTGTCGTGAGCGCCGGAGACAAGGAGCAATTCTGATGAGCGATGAGGACAAGGACCTCCTCGACGACCGCGATGCGCTGTCCCTGGAAGACGACCCTCTTCCGGCGGAAGCAACGGCGGCGCCGGAGGCGGCGGCGCTGCGCGCCGCGGCGGATGGGCGCGCCTTCTGGCGCGTGAAGGTCCTCTACTCCAGCGCCACCGAGTATTGCGAGGCCCCTCCCGGGATGGAGCTGTCCGCGGGAGCGTCGGTCGTGGTGCCCACCCGCTACGGGAACGAGCTGGGGAAGGTCCTGGGCCCTGAGACGGAACCCCCGTCTTCGGGTCACGAGATCTCGACGATCATGCGGATCGCCGGGCCCGCGGATCTCTCCCGGGTCCAGGAGAACGACCTGCGGGAGGAACGCGCCTTCGCCCTCTGCCGGGAGAAGATCGAGGCGCGGGCGCTGGACATGAAGCTGGTGAGCGCCCACTACCTCCTGGACGAGCAGAAGATCCTCTTCCTGTTCACCGCGGAGAATCGCGTGGACTTCCGCGAGCTCGTGAAGGACCTCGTGGGCGTGTTCAAGATGCGCATTGAGCTGCGCCAGATCGGCGTCCGCGACGAAGCGCGCGTGGTCGGCGGGATGGGAATCTGCGGAAGGGCGCTGTGCTGCAACGCGATCACCGACAGGCTCCGCCCGGTCTCCATCAAGATGGCCAAGGAGCAGAGCCTGACCCTGAACTCGATGAAGATCTCCGGACCGTGCGGCCGGCTCCTCTGCTGCCTCTCGTACGAGTTCGACGTCTACAAGGAGGCCCGCCAGGCGCTGCCGTCCCTGGGCACGCGCGTGCACTTCGAGGGGGAGGAGTTCCGCGTCACCGAGCTGAACGTGCTCGCCCGGCGCGTGCGGATCCAGAGCGAATCCGGGCGGGTCCTCGACATGGCGTTCGACTCGCTCACGCGGAACACCGACACCCAGTCGTGGGAGGTCCGGCCCCGCGTCGGCGGGAAACAGGGCTGAGGGCCTCAGCCCTTCAGTCCGTCACCTTTTTCCCCGCGACGAGCAGGTCGAGCTTTCCGAGCATTCGCGTGAGCTGCCCCTTCGTCAGGGCGAACTCGCCCACTCCGTTCACGAAGATGGCGTCGAAGTCGCGGTCGTACGGCGCGTAATCGACCCGCACAGTCCTCGCGCCGCCCTTGTTCAGGAAGAACGTCGCGCTGACCTCCGGCGCATCGGCCACCCTCTTCGCCGTCTCGCCCTCGAGCTGCAGGCCGATGAGCGCCTGGTAGTACTTCTTGAAGCTGTCCTCCTCGGCCGTCTTTCCATCCGCCGTGTACGTCGCGGTCACCTGGTCGGGATCCCCCGCCTTCGCGGCCTTTTTCGTCGTCCGCGTGATGACGAGGGTGTGGGTCTTTCCGGCGGCAGTGATGTCCATGCGGTCCACGTCCTCGATGTTGGGGATGTAGACGAACTTGTCGACGGCGTCGAACGGCTTCGTCTTCAGGAAATCGAGGCTGGAGTTGTCCGCGAGATACACACCGGGCTGTCCCCGGAGGGCGAACCACGTCTGCGTGCCTTTCTCGTCTCCGAAGATGTAGTCGATCGTGTTCGACTTGTCGCGGACGATCACCTCGGCCCGCGGACGGGCGAGCCCGTACGCGTCCAGACTTTTCACGGGCTCGTCAGCAAAGTCGGAGATGCTCACGGACTGGGCTCCCTTGACGATCGTGTCCTGCTTCTGGGCGTCCAGGCCCCGCGCCGCGGCGTACGGCCGCGTGAGGATAAACTGCCCGAAGCCGAGCTGGAAGGTCTTGGTCTCCGCCTCCGTTTTGCGCTTCACCTCGAGGACGGTGCCGTCGCGCTCCACGATCTTCACGTACTGCACCTCGTCGTAGTTGATCGCCGGCGAGATCGTCCGCGACCGGATGTCCTTCAGCGTCCAGTGCAGGTGCTGCCCGGTGAAAGACTGCACGGCGTAGACCCGGGGATCGCCCTTGACCTGGATGTAATAGGTGGTGCCGGACGGAGCCTTGTCCCCGAGCAGGAGGGTGTGGGAGGTGCCGTCCTCCCAGGTTCCCGTCCCCGAGGCCCGGGGAGGCGCGAGGCCGTACTGGCCGAGGTCGGTGGGGTGCTCGTCGATGACCCGCTCGGCGTTCAGCGCGGAGAAGCTGAACAGCAGGTCGTCGATCGAGGTGGGCTCTAGCGCCGCCGCGGCGGGCGGCTCGGTGTTCCACTTGCCCGCGGTCTTCACGAGCGTGAGGGTTCCCTCCGGTCGGTCGGAGAGCACGACCTTCACCAGCTTGTCCTTGTCACCCTTGGACAGCTGCGGCTGAACCGCTGCCGCCGCCGGGGCCGGCCGGGGCCGGGTGACGAAAAAGTACGCGCCGACCAGCACCCCGAAGACGACGAGGACTCCGACCAGCGTCCACCCGCGCCTGCTCACAGGTGCCGTCTCCTCATCCAGACGACGAACCCGGCTCCGAGGATGAGCAAGGGGAGCACGATCACCACGACGCCCGAGAGGAGCAGGGCCCAGAGATTGCTGATGCTGAGCCGCATCTGCTGCACGTTCTTCGGGCGGATGGTGAGGCTCTCCGCCTGTCCCTTGAGCCACCCGAGGCTGTTCATGAAGAAGTCTCCGTTGCCGGGCACTTGCGACGGCAGGCCCGACTGGAGGAACTTCACGTCACCGACGACCACGAGCTTCGTGTCACGGGCACCCGGATCCGCGGCCGGGTCGGTGATCGCCACGGCCAGGGTGAACGGTCCCGGCCGGTCCCCCGCTTCCTTCTGCACGGATTTCGCGTTTGCGATGTCCAGCTTGCCGTAGGACTTCGCGGAGGAGGTGAGGAGCGGCTCGATCTTCAGGGATTTCTTCTTCAGTTCCAGCGTCTGCACGGCCTGCGCGCCGATGAGGACCATGTCGTATTTGTTCGTCCGCAGGGGAGAGAGGATGTCGTGGTACTCCAGGGAAGGGATGACGAAGAGCGGATTCTGCGCCGCGATCCTGTTCTGGTCTCCTTCCACCACCACGACGCTCTGCACCTGGACGCCATACGTCTTCAGCAATTCCGACAGGTTCGGCATCGGGTTCCCCGGCGTGATGAGGTCCACGAGGACCGCCATGCGTCCCCCGCCGGCGAGCCAGGAGCGGAGCTTGTCCGCGTCCTCGGGCGACAGGTCTTTCTTCGGGGCGAGGACCAAAACGATGTCCGCGTCCGACGGCACGGCCTTCTCCGTGAGGAGGTTCAGCTCTTTCGTTTCGTAGTTCTCGTTGCTCACCTCCGTGCTCATGCCGAGGGCGTCCAGGGTGAGCTCTCCATGGCCGTTGAGAACGTACGCGGTGACGTTCTTCGCCGCCGTGACGTACTGGATGGCCGAGGTGACCCTCTGCTCGACGGAGAGCGAGGTGAGCACCGGCTGGGAGTTCGGGTTGCTCGGATCGTAGTTCGAGGTGTCGTAGTTGTACATGTCGTACACGCCGATCGTCTTGAACTTCTTGCCCGCCGCCACGACCAGCGTCCCGGCGCCCAGCCCCTGGCCCGTCGTGTCGTACTGCCGGGCCCAGCCCGGGTTCAGGTCGGGATCGAGGGTCTGCAGCTTCACGTGCCCGCCGCGCGCGGCGTACTTGCCGAGGATCGTCTTCACCGTCGGGTCCTCCGAGCCCGGCTTGCCGATGGTGGTGACCATGACGTCCGTCTTCAGCGAGTCCAGGAGCGTGTTGGTCTCCTCGGAGAGCGAGTAGATCCTGTTCTTCGTGAGGTCCAGCTTCCCGGGAATCTGCTCGACGAGCACGTTGATGACGATCACGACGGCCACGGCGGCGACGATCAGGAGGGTGGCGTAGCCGCCGAAACGGATTTTCCTGCCGGAGAGCGATGCAAGGATCGGGTTTTTCTTCACGGCGTTCCTCCCTTATGCCCAGCGCCGTTTTTCGATCATGCGGATCGTGAGGAAGACGAAAGCGCCGGAGAACGAGAC
>JBKQPS010000051.1:0-5594 GCA_052144915.1 Spirochaetia bacterium
AAGTGCGCTGCACTTGCCAAGTAGGGCCTGCTGGCCGACCCGAACACGGATTCAGGCGGTCAGTTGAGGCTGTTCAAGCTGTTCGCCGAGAGTTCGTATCCCTCCGGGTCGTCCGTTCAAATCGGGCTGGACCCGTTTCTTCGTTCCCCGCTTTGTTCGTCAGAGCCTTATCGTACCGGTGCCGAGAGGGTACTCTGTGAATTCTTTCATCGTGTCATCGTCTTATGTTGCCGTAAGACGCCTCGCCGGTGCGTACCCTCGCATGTGGCAGATGTGTCACGAGTCTCCTTCCTTTCGGCTATAATGGGCCGTATGGTAAAAGCAAAGCGCATTGGAATACTCACTGCCGGCGGCGACAGCCCGGGCCTGAATGCGGCGATTCGTGCTGTCGGAAAGGCGGCCGTTGGTCACTACGGGATGGAGTTCATCGGTTTTCGCGACGGCTTCCGAGGGCTGGCAGAAAATCGCACAATGCGCCTCGACAGGACAACCCTGGCAGGCATTCTCACCGTTGGCGGCACTATCCTGGGCACCAGCCGCGACAAACCCCATCGCATGGAGATTGACGGGCGAATCCGGGATATGACCGGAGCGATAGTGGACAACTACCAGAAGAACCGCCTGGACGCCCTGGTCTGCCTGGGGGGAGGGGGAACTCAGAAGAACGCCTTGCGACTCGTAAAGCTGGGACTCCCGGTGGTCACGCTGCCGAAGACGATCGACAACGACGTTGCAATGACTGATGCGAGTTTCGGATTCGACACGGCGATGGGAATTGCCGCCGAAGCCATCGACCGTCTGCACAGTACTGCTCACTCCCACCACCGGATCGTCGTCGCGGAGATCATGGGGCACCGCGCGGGCTGGCTCGCACTCGGTGCCGGCATCGCGGGCGGCGCCGACGTGATCCTGATTCCCGAGATTCCATACGACGTCGGGAAGATCGCGCAGGCGATCCGCAGCCGCAGCAAACATGGCACGAATTTCAGCATCGTGGCGGTCGCCGAGGGCGCGGTGAGCAGAGAAGACTGGAACGCGTTCGAATCGGCCCAGCAGAGACGAGAGAAGGCTGCGACAAGAGTGGAGCGAGGAGCGGCAGAGCTCAAGCTCGAAGCCCTTGATACCAAACATGCAGGCAACACGCTGCGGCTCGCACGGCAGCTGGAGAAGCTCACGAACCTCGAATCCCGCGTCACGATCCTGGGCTATGTCCAGCGCGGAGGCACACCGTCGGCGGCGGATCGGCTGTTGGCGACCAGGCTTGGAACCGCGTGCACGCAGCTCATCCACGAGGGCGTGTTCGGCGTGATGGTTGCCGCACGGGGCGAAGCCGCCGAGCCGGTGGCGATCGAGCAGGTAGCCGGCAAGCTGAAGACCGTGCCGTTGAATCATCCGTGGATCGAGGCGGCAAGACGGGTGGGAACTTCCATGGGAGATGAGTAGGCGCTTTCGGGGAGGTGACAATGTCGGAAGAAAAAGGCCCCTGCGTTCGGCGGATCACATTTCCTCTCGCGACGCTGAAACGTCTCGAACATGATGCCGAGGAAAACGCGCGAAGCTTCAATGACCAGGTCATCTACGTCCTGACAGTGGGCCATCGTGAACTGGAGTATCGCCCGCCGCTGCCAAAGGCCGGACACAAGCATCAGAAAGGGAGTGCCAGGGCGGCCCGTCACGGGTCGGGCCCGTGAACAGGGGCGAGAGCGGCAGGGACGCTGACGCCGCTTTACCTGCCTTTCTTCTCTGCGTCCTTCGGTTTCAGCACTCGTCCCGCCACACCCGCCAGCAGGCCCCGGGGTGAAAGACGCACGGATTGAGCCATGAGGTAATTGAGCCTGCCATCGATGACAGAGGACTTCCCGCGCTCGAGGGCGGTCAGCGCCGTGGCGATGACACTCGCCACCGCACGCTTCTTTCCCACCACGACGCTCTCTCCCGCGACCTTGAAGAAGTTGGTTTCTGTTGGCCCGGGACACAGGGCGAGCACCCGTACGCCGACGCCTCGATACTCGGCCCAGAGAGCTTCCGAAAATGAGAGGACAAATGCCTTGGTCGCGCCATACACGGCCATGTAGGGCACCGGCTGAAATGCGGCCGTCGATGCGACGTTCACCACGATGCCCCCGCGCCTGGCAAGCATGCCGGGCAGAAAGAGATGCGTCAGCCCCACCAGGGCGGCGACGTTGAGCATTATTTCCTCATGTTCGTCGCGCGCCGAAAGAGCATGAAACGGTCCGTGGGTGCCGAATCCCGCATTGTTGACCAGGATGTCCACGTCGCGACCGAGCTTCCTGACCGCGGAATAGACCTTGTCCGGCGCATTTTCCTGCGACAAGTCCGCCACGATCACGTCGGCGGACGCCTTCCGCGCCTTGCGAATTCTCGCCGCAAGGCGATCCAGCTTGCCCTTCGATCGGGCAACGAGGATCACGTTCGCGCCTCTCGCGGCCAGGGTCTCCGCGAAGGCCTCTCCGATTCCCGACGAGGCCCCGGTGACGAGTGCCGTTTTCTTCTTGAAGTCGATCACCGAGATGCCTCCTGCAGCTTTCGATATGCATCGGTGCCCTGCAGGGCCTTGTTGCCCTGCGCGTAGTCGAGAGCAGTCTTGCCGGTGTTGTCTTTCGCCTTTGCGTCCGCGCCTGCGTCCAGGAACGCGGCGATGATCACCTCGGCGCTGGTGCTGTTGGTCGCATACATCAGCGGCATCGCGCCGTTTTCGTCCTTCGCATTCACGTTCGCGCCGGCCTTCAGGAGTGTGAAGATCACCTCGGGCTTCTGGCCCGTGAGACCGCCCCACGACGAGGCGTACATCAAGGGGGTCATGCCGCTGGAATCCTTCGCGTTCACCTCCGCGCCGGCCTTCACGAGGGCAACAATCACCTCCGGGTCGTGGTTGTCCGCGGCCGCGAGCATCAGGGAGCTCAAACCGTCATGCGTCAGGGTGTTCACGTTCGCGCCGGCTTTCAGCAGCATCGCGACAACCGGGGAAGGCCGGTTGTTCATGAGCGCGGACATGAGCGGTGTCATGCCGCCGGGGTTCTGGTCATTCACCCTTGCGCCGGCCTGGAGAAGCGCCGCGATGACTTCGGCGGGATACCCGTTTGCGAGGGCGGATCCCAACGGGGTGTCGACGCCCGGCGCATTCACGTCCGCGCCGGCTTTCAGGATCGCCATGACCGCCGGGGGAGGATACTTTTTTCCGAGTGCGAGAATCAGCGCGGTGTAGCCATTGTTGTCCTTCACGTTCATGTCCGCACCGGCATTCGCGAGAGCCACGACCGCCTCGGGAAGAAGCCCCGTGCCCTCCAGGGCGAGGACTATCGGGGTGCATCCGTTGACGTCCTTTGCATTGAGGTCCGCGCCGGCTTTCACGAGCACCGCGATCACCGCGGGGTCATGGTTGTATTGAACGGCGGCGTGCAGCGGGGTCGCGCCGTTGAGGTCACGACTTTTCACGTCTGCCCCCTTGCTGATCGCTGCCTGGACGGCCTGGGGAGTCGCACTCTTCGCCAGCTCCATGAAGTCGGTGGACTGGGCATGCGCGGTGGCAGCCGCGAGGACTGCGAGAGCTGCACCAGCGATTGTTCGTCTTCGCACTCGTTCCCTCCTGTGCGATGGTCATTCTATCCTCTTCGCGCGCGTTTTGTCCTCTCCCCTCACGGCGCGAGTCATGACATAATCGCACGGGCGGCACGCTGCGCCGACGACGAGGAGGAAGGGCATGAGGACGATCGCGATCGAGGAGCATTTTTCCGCGAATCGACCCGTCGAGGGATCCGCCGGGCAGTTCATGGCCGAAGTGGGCAGAAAGCTCCGCGACCTCGGACAAGGCCGCCTGGCGGATATGGACGCGGCAAGTATCGACATGCAGGTGCTCTCCCTGTCCGCGGTGGAAGGTGACGCACGGCCCGACTCTGACGCCGCCCGCGTGCGGGATTCGAACGACATGCTTGCGGAGACGGTGCGCCGGAATCCGCGCCGCTACGGAGGTTTTGCCGCCCTTGCGCTCGGGGACCCGGAGGGTGCCGCCTCCGAGCTGGAGAGGTGCGTGACGAAGCTCGGGCTCGTCGGGGCCATGATCGACGGAACAATCGACGGGCTGTTCCTCGACGACCGGCGTTTCGAGCCGGTGCTCGCGGCGGCCGAGCGGCTCGGCGTTCCCCTCTATCTCCACCCCGCTCCGCCGCCGAGCCGGGTCAGGGAGGCGTACTACAGCGGTCTCCCGGAGGCCGTCGCCTTTTCCCTCTCCATCAGCGGCTGGGGCTGGCACGCCGAAATGGGCCTGCACAGCCTCCGGCTGGTCGTGGCGGGCATATTCGACCGCTTCCCGAACCTGCAGATCATCATCGGACACATGGGCGAGCTCATTCCGTATTGCCTTGCGCGGTCCGACGCAATGCTGAGCCGCGCGGCCCCGCACCTGCGGCGCAGGGTAGGGGAGTATTTTCGAACGAATTTCCACATCACGACGAGCGGGTATTTCACGATACCGCCGCTCCTGTGTGCGCTGATGGTATTCGGCGCGGACAGTATCCTCTTCGCTGTGGACTACCCTTACAGCCCCAACAGCGCCGGGCGCGCCCTGCTGGATTCCGCGCCGATAAGCCACGGGGACCGGGAGAAGATCTCTCACGGAAATGCGGAACGGCTGCTGAAGATAACCGCCTGAAGCCGCAGGGGCCGCCGGCAGCGCCGCGGTGATTTTGCGCGGCGCACACCAATGGAACGTTCAGGTCGCCGACGTGGACTTCTGCGCTGAGGCGGCGTGTCCGGCCTGCCGCTGCATCTTGGGTGATTCCTTGATGAGGGTGAGCAGGAAGCCGCTGATCACCAGGAGGATCGCGAGGCCGATGAGGGAAGGGGCGTACAAACCGTTGAATACGCCCTTCAGGCCGTCCATGAGAAGGATCAGGAAACCCGATACCTGCACGACCAGCGCAAACACGCCGTTGCTCGTGCCCTCCGGCGCCGGGTAGGTGATCTCCGCTCCATACTGGTAGGCGACCGGCGTCAGGCCGGTCAGGCAGAATCCGAGAACGAAGAAGCTGAATATCTCGAAGACGAAGTGCTTTCCCAGCGCGAGCCCGAAGGTTGCCAGGACGGACAGGAACAGACCGATGAGCAGGAGAGGTTTGCGCCGCCGCAGCGCGTCGGAGATGCCGGGGAAAACGACGCTCCCCACGATGCCGCCGGCAAGAAGGATCGTGGTCAGAAGCACGCCCTGCGAGACGGTGAGCGATTTCTCCCTCCCGATGCCGTCGATCAGCGTGAATACCCCGTTGACGATACCGCTGCCCAGGAAAAGTGGCAGGGAGAGAAGATACACGTCGCGCTTCTTCAGTATCTGGCGCAACCCCTCGAGCACCAGCGCCCGCGACTGCTCTCCGGGAGGGCTGGCCGGCGTGGGCGGATTACCCCGCGCAAAAACGAGAAAGAGGATCGTGGTCACCGCGGCGGCGATCCCGTAGATCATCTGCATTCCGCCAAAGCCGGCTGTCGCCACCAGCCCGGGGCTGAGAGCCTATCCCAGCCCGATGCCGACGAACAGCGCCAGGAAGACGACACCGGTGATCGTGGCCCGCTGTTTTTGCGGA
>JBKQPS010000052.1:0-17200 GCA_052144915.1 Spirochaetia bacterium
TCGAGGGAATCGGGCCCGAAACGATCGACGTGCTGGTCGAAAAAGGCCTCGTCCGCGACGTGGAGGATCTGTACGCATTCGATCCAGGGAAACTCCTGGAAATCCCCGGCTTCGGAGAGAAGAAGGTGAGCCAGATCCGCGAGAGCATCGAGAAAAGCCGAAGCCAGCCCTTCCACGTCGTCTTTCCCTCGCTCGGAATTCCCGAAATCGGGCAGAAAGTCACGGAGCTTCTCATCGAGGCGGGCTACCGCGACATCGATTCGCTTCTCGAGGCCGCGGCCCGCGGAGACCCGGCCCCGCTCCTCGAGATCCACGGCATCGGGGAAAGGACGGCGGAGACCCTCATCCGGGAGCTGGCGAGCCCGCGGATGAGAATGAGGCTCGACAAGCTGCGGAAGGCCGGCGTGCAGCTCGCGGAGGCGTCGCCCGCCGCGGATTTCGCGGATCTCCCGCGGTCGTTTGCCGGGCAGACATGGTGCGTGACGGGGAGCTTCGAGCACTTCAATCCGCGCGAGGAAGCGATGAAGGAAATCCAGCGAAGAGGCGGAAAGGCCGGGGCTTCCGTAACCTCGAAGACCACCCACCTTCTCGTGGGAGCCAGCCCGGGGAGCAAGCTGGAAAAAGCTCGAAATGTCGGAGCACAAATCGTGACGGAAAAGGAGTTTCTCGCGCTTCTCGCCAAGTCTTGACTTCCCCATGGGGCGGCCGTAGAGTTATCTTAATATTCAAGTCAAGGAGGTATGCATGAAGCGTCTCGCAGTTCTCATGGTGCTGCTTCTCGCCGGCGTCCTCGCCATAAGCGCCGCGCCGAAATTCAAGATCGGCCTCGTCTTCGACGTCGGAGGACGCGGGGACAACTCGTTCAACGACTCGGCGTACAACGGCCTGGTGGCGCTCGCGAAGGCCTACAAGGGCTGGATCCAGGACGACCCGAGCAAGGTGAACTTCGGCACGGACGTGCAGATCAAGTACCTCGAGCCCAAGGCGGGCGGACAGGACCGCGAGATCCTCATGCGGGCCCTCGCCGAGGACGGCTACCAGATGATCTATGGCATCGGGTTCCTGTTTTCCGACGCCCTCGCCAAGGTGGCTAAGGACTTCCCCGACATTCACTTCGGGCTCATCGACGGGTACATCCCCGACCTGACGGATTCCAGCAACATCACGTGCCTCACCTTCAAGGAGAACGAAGGCTCATTCCTCGTCGGCGCGATCGCGGCGCTGAAAGCCAAGGGCAAACCCATCGGCTTCCTCGGCGGCATGGACATCCCGCTGATCCACCGGTTCCAGAACGGCTTCGACGCAGGGGCCATGTACGTCGACAAGGCCTACCGGCAGGCGAACATGATCATGGACCAGTACGCCGGCAAGGATCCCACCGCGTTCAATGACCCGACGACCGGCTACAACATCTCGTCCAACTTCTACAAGCAGGGCGCCGACGTCGTGTTCCACGCCTCGGGCGGAACGGGAGTCGGCCTGTTCAAGGCGGCCCAGGAAGCCAAGAAGACGGCCATCGGCGTCGACTCGGACCAGGGGCTCATCTGGGCTTCGTCCAAGGACGCTGCCACGAAGGCCCAGGCGAGGTACATCCTCACCTCGATGATCAAGAGGGTGGACAACGCGGTGTTCCTGAGCTCGAAGGACTTCATCGACAACGGGGCGAAGCTCGCCGGCGGCTATCGCACCTTCGGCCTCAAGGAAAACGGCGTAGGCTTCGCGCAAAACCAGTTCAACAAGGCGGGGCTTGCCGACGTGGTGAAGAAGATCGACCAGCTTCGCGCCGACATCATCAGCGGGAAGATCACGGTTCCCGACGAAAACACCGACATGGCAGCCTACACGAAGGGCCTGATGTAGGACGCAGCGTTTCCCCCGCGGGAGCGATTTTGTATTGCTCCCGCTTTTTTTTTACCGGGAGGTGGCATGGCCGACGCCCTTCTGGAATTGAGGGAGATCACCAAGCAGTTCCCCGGCGTGTGCGCCAACGACCACGTCTCGTTCGACCTTCGTGGCGGCGAGGTGCACGCGCTGGTCGGGGAAAACGGCGCGGGCAAGACCACGCTCATGAAAATCCTCTACGGCCTGTACCGTCCGGACTCCGGGTCCATCGCCGTAGAGGGAGCGGAAATCTCCGTTCGCGGGCCGCGGGACGCCATCTCCCGGGGCATCGGCATGGTCCACCAGCACTTCATGCTGTTTGGCCCGTTCACGGTCCTGGAAAACATCGTCATCGGGGAGGAGTCGCACCGCGGTGGAGTGCTCTCCACGCGCGCGCAGCGCTCCCGTGTGCAGTTCATCATGGAGGAGAACGGGATCAGCGTGCCCCTGGACGCGCGCGTCGAAGAGCTCCCGGTCGGCCTCCAGCAGCGCGTGGAAATCCTCAAGATCCTCTTCCGCGGGGCTCGGATCCTCATCTTCGACGAGCCCACCGCCGTGCTCACCCCGCAAGAATCGAACGAGCTCTTTCGCACTTTCCGCGCGCTGACGGCCCACGGCAAGGGAGTGATCTTCATCACGCACAAGCTGGACGAGGTCCTGGCGACCGCGGACCGCATCACCGTGATCCGCCAGGGCAGGATCGTTCGCACGATGGACCGGGCCGGGGTGACCAAGCCAATGATCGCCGAGCTGATGGTGGGAAAGCCGGTTCTCATGGAGGTGGACCGGCCGCCGCGCGAGCCCGGGCGCACCGTCCTGGAAGTGCGCGACCTCAGGGTCCGCAGCCCCCGGGGCCTGACCGTCGTGGACGGGATCTCGTTCTCCGTCCGGGCCGGCGAGGTCTATGGCATCGCGGGTGTCGAGGGCAATGGACAGAGCGAGCTCGTGCACGCCATCGCCGAGGGAGTGGACATCGAGTCCGGGGACATCCTCCTGGAAGGGGACAGCGCGCGGCGCTGGAACGTCCGCCGCAGGCGGGAAAAGGGGATTGCGCATATTCCCGAAGACCGCCTGAAGTATGGCCTGCTCCTTCCCTTCTCCATCGCGACGAACCTCGCCCTGGGCCGGCACGACAAGCCCCCCTTCGCCACGCGGCTGCAGACGGTGAATACGCGTGCGGTGCGCGAATCGGCGCGGCGGATCATCGCGCAGTACGATATCCGAACGCCGTCGGAGAACACGCCGGCGAACGCGCTGTCCGGCGGCAACCAGCAGAAGGCCGTGGTCGCCCGGGAGCTCTCGGCCGAGCCGCACCTGCTGGTGGCGTCCCAGCCCACGCGCGGCGTGGACATCGGGGCGACCGAGTTCATCCATCGGCAGATCATGAAGGCGCGATCGGAGGGAAAAGCCGTCCTGCTCGTCTCCGCCGACCTCGACGAGCTTCTCGCGCTGTCCGACCGGGTCGGCGTCATCTTCAAGGGGAAGATCATCCGCGAGTTCCCGCACGAGAACGCGGTGCGGGAGGAAGTGGGTCTGGCGATGACCGGGGGGAAGAGCGATGTCCCAGCCTAGGCGCCGTTTCCGGGGCGATGTCCTGCTCTCGCAGTCCGCGCCGTTCATAGGGTTCGTGGCCTCCATGGTCGTGCTCCTGGCCATCGTGGTGGTCATGAGAGAAAGCCCGCTGAAGGCGATCGACGCGATCTACAAGTTCAGCCTGAGCAATGCGGCCAAGCTCGCGTCGGTGTTGTCTATCGCCATCCCCTACTACCTCTCCGGGCTTTCCATCGCCATCGCCTTCCGCGCGGGCGTGTTCAACATCGGCAACGAGGGGCAGTATTTCGTCGGCGGGATGGTCGGCGCCCTTGCGGGGATCTACCTGCACCTTCCGCCTTTCCTCCACGTGCCCGTGGTCGTGATTGCCGCGATGGCCGGCGGGGCGCTCTGGGCGCTGGTGCCCGCGGTGCTCAAGGCCGCGCGCGGCATCAACGAGGTGATCACCACCATCATGTTCAACAACATCGGGCTGGCGCTCACCAATTACCTCGTGAACGGTCCCCTCAGCGGCATGGCCAAGGGGGCGAGCCTCGAGCCGCAGACGAAAAAGATCCTTCCCACCGCGCTGTTCGGCAAGCTCAACGGGCTCTTCCGTTCCCTGGGGTGGAAGGTCCCCGATTACGTCTACCTGGACTACAGCCTGATCGTGGCGGTCGTGATGGGGCTGGTGATCTGGTTCCTCCTCTTCCGCACCCGGCAGGGATTCGAGATCCGGGCCGTGGGAACGTCCACGGATGTCTCGCGGTACGCCGGCATCAAGGTGCAGCAGGTGCAGATCAGTGCGTTCCTCCTCTCAGGGGCCATCGCCGGACTCATCGGCCTGCAGGAAATCTTCGCCATCCGCGGGTTTTATACGTACGAAATCACCTCGGGCCTGGGCTTCGACGGGATCGCCATCTCGCTGATCGCCCAGAACCACCCCGTGGGTGTGGTCTTCTCCTCCCTTCTGTTCGCGTTCCTCAAGCAGGCCGGCTACGGGCTGCAGCTCTCCACGAAGGTCCCCAACTCGGTCACCTACGCCATCCAGGGACTGATGATCCTCTTCATCGTGGCCATCAACGCGGTGGTCGTGCGCGCCGTCCGCTCGATGCGCAGGAAGGAGCTGGGCTGATGGGCTTCGCATTCTACTTCCTGGCCAAGGGCCTGGAAATCTCCTCCCCCATCGCCTTCGCGGCCCTCGGCGGGGTGTACTCGGAGCGGGCCGGCGTGGTGAACATCGCGCTGGAAGGAATCATGGGAGTGACGGCGCTTACCCTGGTGTGGGGCGCAATCACGTTCCAGAGCGTCTGGGTGGGCCTGTTGGTAGCCATGCTGACGGGCATCCTCGTAAGCCTCATCCACGCCGTGGTCACCATCACCTTCAAGGTGGATCACGTCGTTTCCGGCGTGGCCATCAACGTGTTCGGCATCGGGCTGTCCCGGTTCCTCTGCCAGACCTTCTTCGGCGCGGAGACCCAGTCCAAGCTCAATCCCTACCTGTTCCCGAAGCTTTTCGGCGTGAACTCCCTCGCTTTCTGGCTCATCCCGGTAGTGGCGCTGGCGTGGTTCGTCCTGTACAAGACCGTGTTCGGCCTGCGCCTTCGCAGCGTGGGGGAAAACCCCGAGGCGGCGGACACGCTGGGCGTGAACGTCACTGCCATGCGGTACGCGGGAGTCCTTATCAGCGGGGCGCTCTGCGGTGTCGCCTCGGCCACCCTGTTCGCCGACAAGTGGATCACCGGGATGGTAGCCGGCCGCGGCTTCATTGCCCTTGCCGCGGTGATCTTCGGACGCTGGGACCCGCTGGGGGCCGTGCTCGCCTCCCTGCTGTTCGGCTACGCGGACACGTTCCGCATCACCTTCGAGTCCCGGATCCCCATCCCCAGCCAGTTCGTGCAGATGTTCCCGTACGTGCTGGCCGTGGTGGTCCTCGCGGGGCTCGTGGGCAGATCCCGGGCACCGGCGTGGGACGGGCGAAACTACGAAAAGGGAGAGGACTAGGTCAGTCCCGCGGGCCGTCACACAGGCGGCCGCCGGCCGCGGGTAAGGCGGCTGAGGCCCGGCAGCCCTTCGAAGAAGAGCGGAAGCAGGAAAGGCGCATCCGCCTCCGGCGCCCCGGTCCTGACCCTCGGAAGCAGGAAGAAGAAGGTGAGCAGCCGCAGGATCGTGCTGATGATGAACAACACGGGAAACGCGCTGACCACGAGGCCGAGGATCGTCACGGACCAGGGGCCCAGCGCCGTCAGGAACACGCCGGCCGCCAGGGCGCCCAGCCCGTTGGCCACGCTGCCCACCACCGTGGCGATGGCCATGTACATGCCGCCTTCCTCCGAGGCGGGAAACCGTATGGCGAGCTTCACGCTCGCGTTGGTGGCCGAAGTGGAGAACACGGTCCCGAGGACGCTGGCAAGGCTGACCCAGAACAGGGCCCGGCCGGGAGTCGCCACCAGCCAGCAGGCGGGAACGAGGCTCCACATCAGGTGGGAGAACCGCAGCACGCGCTTCACCCCGAAGCGGTCCACCATTCTTCCCATCCTCCGGGCTGCCAGGAACGTTCCCAGGAGGCCCGCGATCGTGATGGAGAACATCCCGCCGAGGAGATCGTTCTTGAACCCGATGTTCTCCATGAGATAGAGCGTTGAGAGGGACCCACCCAGGGACTGGCTGAGGTTCCACCAACCGGTGAACACGAGCCAGGGACGGAACCCGCGATCCCGGATCGGGTGAAGCATGCCATGCGCGGCGCGGCGCAGCCACGCCTTGCGGCGCTCCACGGCGACTCTCCGGATGGGCGGCTCCGGGATGGTCTGATGGATCAGGAGATCCATGAAGCCAACGCAGCTCGCCATGACCAGGATCGCGGCGGACATCTCCAGCTTGAAGGCCGGGGGGACGAGGTCCATCACGAGACCCGACGGCAGAACGACGAGTGTCACGACGAGGGAGATCCAGCTGTCCCGGCGGCCCCAGAAGGACCCCTGGACCTCCTTCGGAATGATCATGACGAACCAGCCGTACCAGGGACCGGGCGAGAGGTTGCCCACGAGGGTTCCCACGCAGATCCCGACGATGAAGACGAGGCTGGCCTCCGACCGCCCGGAGCTGAAGAGCGCGAACGCGACGACCACGCCTGCCAGCCGGAGGACCCGGTCCGACAGCGCGGTCCAGAACCAGAACACGCGGCGCGAGCCCAGGCGCTCGGCGAGAACCGTGCCGACCGGCTGCATCAGGACCACCCAGGAGCCGATGCCCGTCAGGAGGCCCCACTGCAGCCGGTTGAGCCCGATGGCGTTGCCGAAATAGATGTAGATGATGCCGGTAACGAGGTTACCCCACGCGGAGCCCATGGCCCCTGTGGCGATGTGCTTCCGCATGATGGCGGGAAGCTCGCCGGGACGGACCGGCCGCTGGCCAAAACCTGGAATGCCGCTCGGGAGGGACGCGGGTGGGCGTTCTGTCATTCCGACTCGACCGTCGTCAGGATTCCCCGGGCCGCGGCGATAGTCAAGCACCGCGGAGCCGGACGCGGAGCCGGACCGGCCTTGAAATCCGCGCGGGTTGTCCGCTACCCTCGGCCCGGAGGTGCCCCGATGGCTTCGCCCGTCTCCGCTGACATGGTCCGCCCCGCCAGCCCGCGCCTGGCCCGTGTTTTCGACGTGGCCCTCATTGCCGGCTTCTCTCTGCTCATCGCCCTGAGCGCGCAGGTGGCTATCCCCCTGCCGTTCACGCCGGTGCCGGTCACGCTGCAGACATTCGCGATTCTCCTGACCGGCGTCCTCCTCGGGAGCCGCCGCGGCGCCATCGCTGCCGCCGCGTACGTCGCCGAGGGGTCCCTCGGCCTGCCGTTCTTTTCCGGCGGCACGGCAGGGATCGCCCACCTCCTCGGCCCGACCGGAGGATACCTGGTTGGCTGTGTCGCGGCCGCCTGCGTTGCGGGCCTTCTCGCCGAAAAGGGGATCTCGGGGAAGCCGGCGCGGCTCGTCTTGACGCTGTGCGCGGCTGACCTGCTCGTCTTTATCCCCGGGCTCGCGTGGCTCGGCCTCTTCGTCGGACCGGGCAAGGCCGTGATGCTCGGCTTCCTGCCCTTCGCCGTCGGAGACGCGCTGAAAATCGCCGCGGCGTGGGGTGTCCTTTCCGCTGCGAGCCTGGTCGCGTCCCGGGTCCGCGACCGCGCGCGCCCGGGCATGCCGCGACCGGGCGGCACACTTTAAAACTGCTGCAGGATTGTCTCTGCCGGATACGCGGAAGGAATCAGCCCGAGAGAAACGAGCTCCGCGATGGAGCGCGTGTAGCGCGCCGCGTCCAGGGCGCCATATCCCTGCGGGCTCGGAAAGAGTGCGCAGGTGGCGTCGAGGCGAAGCCGAAACAGCGGCTCATCCTCCTTCTTCACGTTGCCCACGTTCTTCAGCGCGATCTGGTCCGCCTCGTCCCGGTGGGTCATGGTGAAATCCATGGCCTTGCGCGTGGCGCGCACGAACCGGGCGAGCACCGCTCCGCGGGCCGCGATGATCGCCCGTGAGCTGATGAACGAGGAACCCACCATGTCGCTCCAGTCCTTCACGTCCCACTGGCGGATGGCGATTCCCGCGGCCTTCATGGCCACCGGCTCGTTGTTCAGGAAGCAGACAACCGCGTCTGCCCGGCCGCTGAGCAGTGTCGGTTCCTGGGTGTAGCCGATCTTCTCCACCTGCACGGCATTCTCCAGCCCGTATTTCCTGAGGAAAAGCTGGAGCCCGATCCAGGAGCTTCCCGACATCTCGGGGGTGCCGATCCTGCGCCCTTTGAGGCCGGCGGGAGTCGCAATACTGTCCGACCGGACGACAATGGTGATCGGGTATTTCTGGTAATACTGGTAGATGGCCTGCAGCCCGAGCCCTTTCGAGCCGGCAATCAGGAGCTGGTCGGAATCAGAAAGACCGATGTCGATCTTTCCCGCGGCCAGCAGGGAGAAGATGTCGTACTGGAACCCGAAGTTCAGCTCGAGGTCGATCCCTTCCTCCCGGTAGAAGCCCTTGTCGATGCCGACGTACAGCGGCGTGAACTGAACGTGGGGGATATACCCGATCGCCAGCCTCACCGTGTCCGTGCCGCCGGAGCCGGCGGCGCACGCCAGGGAGAGGCCCCAGACCAGTCCGGCGATGGCCGCCGCGGCCGTTTTCTTCATGAAAAGACCTCCTAACGAATGCCACGCGCCACGAGCCGGTACCCGGCGCTCGCGGCCGCGTAGTATGCAAGCCCGAGGATGACGAGCCAGAGGAGCGCCACGAACATCAGCTCCACGTCGAAGTTCGCTTTCGCGATGCTCACCAGCGAACCCAGGCCCTTGTTTCCCGAAACGAACTCGCCCACCACCGCGCCGATGACGGAGAGGGTGATGGATACCTTCACGCCGCTGGTGATCATCGGCAAAGACGCAGGCAGCTCGAAGTGGGCGAAGCGCCGCCACGGCGTCGGCCGGAAGAACGAGAGGAGCTGGGAGAGCCGTTTCTCGGCTATCCCGATGGCAGAGATGTTGGTGACGAGCATGGGGAAAAAAATCACGATGACCGAGGTGATGATCCGGGGCGTCGCGCCGAACCCGAACCACAGGACGAGAAAAGGGGCCAGCGCGATCGAAGGGATCGTATTCCACGCGATGAGGTACGGCATGAACAGCCGGTACAGGAGCCGGGACCGTGCGATAGCGTATCCGAGGGCGAGCGTTGCGGCGAAAGCAGCGGCGAACCCGACGAGGGACTCGTACATGGTCATCCCCAGGTCGGGGAGGATTGCGCCGCTGGCGAGTGTGCCGGCAAAACGGGTGATGATTCCCCACGGGTGAGGGAGAATGTAGTCGGGGATCGGGATACGCACCTTGAGGAACACCAGCAGGAAGTACAGCGCCGCGAGCTCCAGAGGAATGAGCATCCAGCCGTAAAACCTTCTGAAGAACCTGCTCCATCCCCCCGCGGCCTCCAGCTCCTTCTCTTCGTCCGCTCCTGCCCTGGCTCGGGAGACGGGTTCCGGGAGCGCCGCCCAGAGCACGCGGGCGTTTTTCCGGATGCCCGCCGCGGCGTCCCGCTCCGCCGGGGAGAGGAGGTACTGGTCGGGCGGCTCCTCCCCGTTCTTGCCCAGGTCCCGCACGTCGAAAACCTGCGCCGGCAGCGAGGTGAAGACGACGATCCGGTCGGACAGGAAGCACGCCTCTTCCACCGAGTGCGTCACCATCACCACCGTGCACCGCGTTCGCCGGTGCAGGCCGCGAAGGAGGATGTTCAGCTTTTCCCGGGTGATGATGTCCAGGGACGTGAACGGCTCGTCCAGGATGAGGAGCTCGGGCTCGGTCACGAGGGCCCGCGCAAGCTCGACCCGTTTCTTCATCCCCCCCGAAAGCTGAGACGGGAAATAGTCTTCACATCCTGCCAGACCAAGGTCATCGAGGACCTTGAGGGCACGGGCCCGCAGCTCGGCGTCGACGCGCTTTCCCGCCAGCTCGAGGGGGAGCAGGACGTTGCTGAGCGTCGTGCGCCAGGAGAGCAGCGCATCGTGCTGAAACACGAACGATATCCGGCTTGTGCGGACCTGCAGATCCCCGCTCGCGGGGCGATAGATGCCGGCGATCAGGTTGAGGAGCGTGGTCTTCCCGCACCCGGACGGTCCGAGGAACGTAATGAACGAACCGGCGGGCACGGTGAACGAAAGAGAATCGATTATCGGCTTTCTCGTGAAAGAGAAACTGAGGCTCTTCGCCTCAATAACAGACTCCGAACCCATGCATCCTTCCTTCTCCCATCCAGACTGTACTGTCGGCAACGGGCTTTCACCGTTTCCACTCTCGAGCGCGCTGTGTGCGGCGCTCTCCAGGTTGCGGGCTGTCACCGCCGGTCGGGAAATTCTCCCTGCCTCGATGAAGGGATACGGAGAGAATCTACCAAACATTGCATCTTCCTTCAATGGGCTCGCTACCGGCATGGGCTCGCTACCGGCATGGGCTCGCTACCGGCCCCTCGCGCCTCACGGTGCCTGATTTCGGTTCAAAACAACACCGGCAAAAAAGGCAGTCTGTGCCCCTGTCAAGCCACCTGCTGGACATTCACGCGGAAGCGCGTGAAAATATCGCGCTCGCGGCAAATCAAGGAGCCCGCTCCATCGCACAACGGCAAGGCGCACGCGACGTCTTCCTGCTGCGCGCGGGGCCATGACAAAGGAGTCCCATCATGAGAATTGCCGTCGTCACGGAAGTGAGCACGAAAGACAAGAACGCCGCTGTGCTTTCAGCGCTGGAGAGCCGTGGGCACGAGGTCTTCAATCTCGGCATGAAGGGCGTTGCGGGAGAGCCAGAGCTCACCTACATCCAGACCGGCTTCCTGGGCGCCGTTCTTCTGGGAGGGGGGAGCGTGGACATGGTGGTGGGAGGGTGCGGCACGGGACAAGGCTTTCTCAATTCCGTTCTGCAATACCCGGGCGTCTGTTGCGGCCTGATAGAGAGCCCGCTCGACGCGTGGCTGTTCGCGCAGATAAACGGCGGCAACTGCATTTCGCTCGCCCTGAACAAAGGCTACGGCTGGGCGGGCGATATCAATCTGACGTTCATTTTCGATCAGCTCTTTCGCGTTGAATGGGGTGTCGGTTACCCCGCGCACCGAAAGGAATCACAGCAGCGCTCGCAGGCAATACTGCAAGGACTATCCCGCGTGACTCATGTGCCCCTCCCCCAGATCGTGGAACGCGCCGATGACTCGATAGTGCGCCCCGCCCTGTCCTTTCCCGGAGTCATGGACTTCCTTGCTGCACGAGTATCACCCGAGGTGCGGGCCGCCTGCCAGAAGAGATCCGACGCAACATGAGCAACAACGCCGTTGCCGACACCAGTGAGAAGAGCGGCGATCTGGCGGCTGGAAATGGCGCGGACCGTGGCTCACATGGCGGAGCGCCCCGAGGAAAACAAGAATGTGATAGCCGCAATGTGAAGGAGTTGAGGATGACATCTGGTGAAATCACCGATCATGTCTACCGCCAGGGTTTGTTGCAGCTTCTGGAAATCAAGGATTCCGATGTCCGCATGCTCACGCTCATGCAAGGCCGTGACGCCGTGGACAAGGGCATCCACATCGGTGGGGCGTTCAGCGCCGTGATCCCCCTGGTCAGCCTGTTCTACGGGGGGATCATTCGCGTCGATGTGGAGCGGCCCACCCGTGTCGGGCAGGACGTGTTCGTGTTGAGCAAAGGTCATGCCGTGGCGTCAATGGCGTCTATCTACGCGGACCTGGGTTACTTCGACGCTTCGGTCCTCAAGGGGTCACGATCTGCGGAAAGCATCTTGAACGGTCACCCCGGCCCGCTCCTGCCGGGCGTTCACGTCTCCACGGGGCCTGAAGGACACGGAATGCCCGTCGCGCAGGGCTTTGCCCTTGCCGGACGGCAGACGCCTCCTTTCGACGTCTATTGCATCACGGGAGACGGTGAGATGCAGGCGGGCATGATCTGGGAGGCTGCCATGCACGCTGGCGCCAGACGCCTGGACAACCTGTGCGTCCTTGTGGACAAGAACGAGGGCCAGCTCGACAACCCTAGAAGCCTTCAGTTTCCGATGCCGCAGGTGGACCGGATGCTCGAATCATTCGGATGGCGGGTGTTCGACGTCGACGGGACGCAGTACGGTCCCGTCCTGGGGGCGCTGGAGGTTTTCCGCCATGGAGAGCGCGACGGACGGCCCACGGCCATCATATGCAACACGCGCAAGGGCTGGGGCGGATTCTCCAGCTTTATGGTGGGGCACAAGGTGGAGCTCCCTGATGCACTGACCCGGCAGGAGCTGGGCCTCCAGCAGGAACGGCGGGCCGCCCGCGCTGCGCTCTTCCTCCAGCACTTGTCCCGGGTCGAAGTGCCCGAGGCGCGGCACCGGCTGCTTGCGCACGCCCGGTTGATGCGCCTGGACGTGGACGAGCGGGCCGGCGAAGTGCGCGCCGCCGCCATGCATGTTCTCACTCGGAAAGCAGCCCCGCGGGAGAAACGGGTGCCCTATGACGAATCCAGCCTGCCGAGACTCGAGGTCGGACAGGAAACCACGGCGAGCGCTGTTATTACGCAGGCCATGAAGGTGTTCGCGGCCAGCGGAATGGTGGTCTCCGTGGATGCTGACCTGGGAACAACGAGCGGTCTGGAAGCGGGGGTTGGCTACGCGGACCAGGGCAAGGCGCTGAACGTCGGCGTGGCCGAGTCGAACATGAGCTGCATCGGCGAAGCGTTCGCGGTATTGGGCTACAACACGTGGGTCAGCACGTTCTGCCCGTTCTTCGACTGGCGTGTTCTGCGCCGGATCGCGATCAACTTTCAAGAACGCAAGGAAGCAATAGCAGCCGGGAGCTGGCTGTCCGAAGGCCACAACGTGGACCTCACCTTCCTGGCAACAGCCAGCAACTTTGAAACCCGCACGAATGGGGCCACCCACATGGGCAATGATGACGCGCAGGTCTTCGGGCAGATTGCGCACATCAGGATCGTGGACACGTGCTGCCCCAACCAGGTGCTGGCAGTCATGAAGTGGATCATGGAGGGAAACCGGGGGCTTCTCTACCTCCGGGTCATGCGCGCATCCTCGGCAGTGCTGTACCCTCCGCAGACGACCTTCGAATTTGGAAAAGGTACCTTTCTCCGCGGTGACGAAGGCTCCATTGCTTTCATCGTTTCAAGCGGTCGCGGCGTGCACGAGGCGCTCCAGGCAGCCACGATGCTGGAGAGCTCAGCGATCAACCTGGGCGTGGTGGACATGCCTTCCCTCGACGAGATCCTTGTCCTGAAACTCTGCCAGTCTGGCAAGCCCCTCCTCTTCGCGGAACAGAACAATGGCTTCCTGTGGTCGCAGACGCGGGATTTTCTGTTTCGCTCCCCGGGGACAGCGGGCACCGGCAGGCTCATCCCGATCAATACGCTGGATGCTTCGGGGCGGCCGCAGTTCATCCATTCCGCCACCTACCAGCAGCTCCTGGAGATCTTCGGGCTTTCTCCGGACCTTCTGGCTGGCAGGGTGAGGCAGCTTCTCCGATAGGACCGCTGCCAGCTGGTCGTCGTTCAAAACCCGGGCGCCACGTTGACTGGATCCGGAGGTCATTCCATAATGCGCAAGGACGAGAACGGCAGGAGGCAATATGTCCGGGCGGCTGGAGATGGAGAACAGAGCGCGTGAGGTATCGGCGAGCGGCTCACTGAGGCGCGCCGTGGAGTCCGGCGCTCTCGGACAATTCCAGGACGTTTCAGTCTCTGAGGCCATTGTGCTGGGGCTTCTGAATCAGGGTGTCCGCAAGTATGTCGGTGTGTTCGGCCACGGTTCCACCGACATCGCCAACGCACTCGCCTGTTATGAAGGTGCGGGTTTGGTGAAAACATACGACGTCCGGAATGAAGTAGAAGCTGCCCACTGCGCGACGATGCTGAGATGGCAGTATGGGGAAACTGCCGCGGTCATCACCTCAATCGGGCCGGGCGCGATGCACGCGTTTGCGGGCTCACTGGCATCCGCTTCGAACGGCGTGGGCGTGTACCACATTTACGGCGACGAAACGACGCACAACGAAGGTCCGAACATGCAGCAGATCCCCCGGGAGCAGCAGGCCGGATTCCTCGCCCTTGCCAAGACCATGAATGCCGGCTACCAGCTTCATACCCCTGAAGCGATATTCGCCGCCCTGCGCTACGGAGCCGCCACCGTTTTCAATCCTGTCCATGCCGGCCCGTTCTTCCTGCTGGCCCCGATGAATGTGCAGCCCAGAGTGATCGAGGGCTGTAATCTTCTCGAGCTCCCTGAACGGCCGCAGTTCCCGAGAGTGGTGTCTCGTGAACCGGATGTGTACGAGCGCGCCACCCGCCTGGTCCAGGATTCGCAGTCGATCATTTTCAAGCTCGGCGGCGGGGCAACAGGCTGCGGAGCGGAGATTACAGAGATCGCGGAGCTGATTGATGCCGTGATCGTCGATGGCGCAAAGACTTCAGGCATCGTGCCATATTCTCACCCGCGTTCCATGGGCGTCGGCGGATCGAAGGGCTCCCTGTGCGGCAACCACGCGATGGAAGACGCCGACCTCGTCATCGTCGTGGGGGCCAGGGCAGTGTGCCAGTGGGACTGCTCGGGGACGGCCTGGAGAAAAGCGAAAGCGATGATCAATTTCAACACCGACCATTACGACGCGGCCCATTACAACAGGAGCATCCCCGTCGTTGGAGACGCAAAAGAAAACCTTCGAAACTGGATTTCCTCCCTCAAGGAGAAAGGATTCGCTCCTCATGCGGTTCCATCACCATGGCTGAAGGTCAACATGGATCGAAAGCGACAATGGCAGCTCTTGAAGCAGGACCGTTATGAGCATCCGGTGATGCGATCCGAGGTCTGGCGCCGAGAGGTGTTGACGCAACCCGCCGCAATCAAGATCGCGTATGACTTTGCGGTGCAGAAGAATGCTGCGCGGTATTTCGACGCGGGTGACGTGCAAGCCAACGGTTTTCAAATCGTCGAAGACGAGCGCGAGGGCCTTACGTTCACTGAGACAGGCGCCTCCTACATGGGGTTTGCCGTATCTGCTCTGCTGGCAGCCGCGGTTGCCGATCGGCCCGTCTACACGTTCGCCTTCAGCGGAGATGGCAGTTTTACGATGAACCCCCAGGTTCTTTTTGACGGTGTCGAGCACGGCGTCAGGGGCTGCATTCTGATTTTCGACAACCGGAGCATGGGGGCCATCGCAGGTCTTCAGATGGCGCAATACGGGAGGGTCTACAAGACCTCAGACGAAATTGCCATCGACTATGTGGCTCTGGCGAACTCCGTTTCCGGCGTGAAAGGCGTCAATGGCGGCCACAGCCCGGAAGAGTTGCGCCGGGCGCTCGATGCGGCATATGCGCACAAGGGACTGAGCGTTGTCCATGTGCCCGTGTACTCCGGCGAAGACGAAAGGGGCGGACTGGGAGTGTTTGGCAGATGGAATGTCGGCAATTGGTGCGACGCCGTCCAAAGCGAGCACCATCGAATCGGGCTCTAGCGGACGAAGGAAAAAACAATGGCAGAAGCGAAAATCAGAGCGGGCATCGTCGGGCTCGGTCTCGTTGCAACGTCGCATCTCAAAGGCTACAGGTCGCATCCCCGCGCCGAGGTTGGCGCGGTGTGTGACAGCAACCGAGCACGCGCCGAGGAGTTTGCGGCGAAGCACGCGATACCGGCCGTCTATTCCTCACTGGAGGACATGCTCGCCGACCCGTCTTTGAACGCGGTCGACATCGCCACGCCAACCTACCTCCATGCCCCGATGTCCGCGGCTGCGGCGCGAGCGGGCAAGCACGTCCACTGCGAAAAGCCATTCTGCACGAGTGTGGCCGAGGGGGTTGCCGCCTGTGAAGCAGCGAAGGAGACAGGCGTAACCCTCGCGGTCGGGGAAACCTATGTGTTCATCACTCCCCACATGAAGGCGCGCGAGCTTATCGAGGCAGGGGAAATCGGACTTCCGCTCCAGGTGCGCCAGAGGCATGGAGCGTGGATCAACCGCGCCGCCGCTCGGGTAGACACCGGCCCGGCGGACCGCACGTGGCGGATCGACCCGAAGAAGTCCGGCGGCGGAAAATACCCGTGGATATTCGACCACGCCGTCCACTTCTTCTCGGCCGCAGAGTACTTCCTACCTGGGAGGACTGTCGCAGAGGTCTTTTCCCTTTCCTCCCGGACCACGGGCGGGATCAAGCGCCGTGGTGCGGACCACGACCCCTACACCACCGCGGAGGTGGACATCCCGCTGATCACATGGCGCTATGACGATCCTTCCTGCCAAGGCATATGGATGCGGGCGGAGAGGCTCAACGGGAAATATGATTTCATGCGCGGGTTCAGCACAACAATCGTTGGAGAAAGCGGGATGATAGAAGTGCTCGGTGAAGGCGGGGGCAATCTTTTCTGGGAAGGCAGACCACAGCACCTCGTCCTCCATCGTGAAGGCAAGCCGACACGCTGCTTCCGCTTCGATGAAGGCGGAGACGACGTGTGGGATTCCGAGATTTGCTACTACAGCTGCGGGCACGTCGGCCAGGTGCGCCACTTCATCGACAGTGCGCTGCAGGGCACGCAGCCTCGCTACACAGGCCTTGATGGAGTGCGCGCCGTACGCAGCACACTGGCTGCCATCCTTTCCGCGGAGCAGAACAGCCCGGTGAAGATCGACGAGGTCCCGCCGGAGCTCACCGCAAGCTGAAACGAGACAGCCTCACGCTCTCAGCTCGATCTCTGCCTTCAGATCGCAGAAAGCGATGTCCTTGTCTTCCGTGCCTTCTGCGAAGAGCACCAGGAACGCCGCCGTGGCGCACCCGATCGGAACAGGGATCCAGTGCCAAGTCCCGGGATGCAAGGCGATTGCATCGCCGCGGGCCAGCAGAAACGCCTGGATTCCTCCGCGGCCGTCATTCGGCGAGATGCCGGGCCTGGCCAGGCAGAGAGCGGAATCGCCCTCCAGTGCAACGAGTATCTCTGGCGTCCTGGCGTGACTCTCGAGTCTCCGTACAACAGCCGGTCTCTGAAATGCGACAAGGTGCCCGGAGCTGACGCGCCCGTCGATGTGAAACTCGCCCAGCTTGCCCCAGTAGTTGAACTCGGCGCTGTGGCCCATGGGATCGCCGCCCACCTTGTTCAGGACCTTGCCGTAGTCGGCAAAAGCCGCCGATGTGAGCGGGAGTATTTTCAGTTCTGTCATGGTTGAATCACCACTTTCATGCTGTCCGTGCTCATTGATTTCTCCAGGCCTTCCAGCGCATTGGAGAAGCTGTATTTGTGCGTGAC